>URCY01000004.1 GCA_900546415.1 uncultured Eubacteriales bacterium | reverse complement strand
AGATTTTCAAACCGATAAGCTGGGGCAAAAGACCCGCTGAGCGCCGCTGCCGATTGATTCAGAGGTTCCTTGACAAGGAGGACACCCTATGGTTGCAGTGACCCTGCTGCTCGACCCGGTCGTTGCGGCGTTTTATCAGGCGGTTGCCGACCGGTCGGAGCGGCCGCTCGAGGCCGTGCTGGCCGAGGCGCTGTTCAGGCTGGCCGGGGAGCTTTCTCTGGAGGCGCTGGATCGCTGATTTTTCGCCGAAAAGTCCGCGCGGGAATTGTTTTTTCGGCGGTACAATGATATAATGAATCCGTAAGAACGGGAAGCGCCGCCTTCCCATGAAATCACGGAGGCAGACCATGAAATCGATTCGAGACGTTTTCAAAATCGGCAAAGGCCCCTCCAGCTCGCACACGATCGGGCCGGAGCACGCCGCGCAGGAGTTCCTGCGGCGCTATCCCGACGCGGAGCTTTACCGCGTGAAGCTTTATGAGTCGCTCTGCAAGACCGGGCGCGGCCACGGCACCGACCGCGTGCTCTACGCCGTGCTGGGCAAGGAGCGCACGGAGGTGCAGTTCTGCGATTATTCGCCCGAGCCGCTTCCGCACCCGAATACGCTCGATTTCTTCGCCTTCCGTGGCGGCGAGCAGATCGGCTATATGCGCGTGATGTCCGTCGGCGGCGGCGATATTGTCATCGAGGGTGAGCCGGTCACGGAGGCCGACGAGATCTATCCCGAAAATTCCTTCGCCGAGATCCACCAGTTCTGCAAATGGCGCTATATTTCCCTGAGCGAATACGTCGAGCTGAACGAAGGCCCGGAGATCTGGGATTTTCTCGCCGAGATCTGGCGCGCCATGAAGCGCTCGGTCGAGATCGGTCTGCACGCCGAGGGCATCCTGCCCGGCGGCCTGAACGTCGTGCGCAAGGCGAAGCTGCTCTTCGAGCAGGAGCGTCCGAACGAAATTCCGCAGGTGCGCGAGCTGCGCATGGTCTGCTCCTATGCCTTCGCCGTCGCCGAGGAGAATGCCGACAACGGCACCGTCGTCACCGCGCCGACCTGCGGCTCGTGCGGCGTGCTGCCGTCCGTCCTGCTGTATATGCAGGAGCGCTATGATTACTCCGACGAGGAGGTCTGCCGCGCGCTGGCCGTGGCCGGTCTGATCGGCGCGCTGGTCAAGCGGAACGGCTCGATCTCCGGCGCGGAATGCGGCTGTCAGGCCGAGATCGGCACAGCCTGCTCCATGGCTGCCGCCGCGCTCTGCGAGCTGAAGCACATGACGATCGAGCAGATCGAATATTCCGCCGAGGTCGCCATGGAGCACCAGCTCGGCCTCACCTGCGATCCGATCTGCGGCCTCGTCCAGATTCCGTGCATCGAGCGCAATGCCGTTGCGGCCAAGCGCGCCATGGACGCGTTCAATCTGGCAAACTTCCTCTGCGGCTCGCGAAACATCAGCTTTGACATGGTCGTGCGCACGATGAAGGAGACCGGCCGTCACATCAGCGCAAGCTACCGCGAAACGAGCGAGGGCGGACTTGCCAAGCTCTATAACCGCCGCAGCGGACTGTGAAGTGCGAGTAAAGCGAGTCAAGGCCTCGCAATGATATGCAGCTCCGCTGCATGATGTATGCGTTGCATGTGATATACGGCCTCGCGGCCGCATGATATAGCGCCCCGAAAGGGTCGCTATGACGGTGTCGCTCCGCGACGAATTCAAACATTTCGATTAAAAAATGGTAGGTTTTTACAAAAAACCTACCATTTTTATGTCATTGCGAGGAGGGCGCTTGCGCCCGACGCGGCAATCTTAAAGTTTTCGATATGGCATCCCGCAGCGAAGCGCGGAGAAAGCGAATTGCGCCGTAGGCCGAATTTCACTGCGCGGCCTTACCCGGCTCTGCCTCTCCGCCCCGCTTTCCGCCCTTGCGAACCATCAGGAAAATCGCGACCAGGTTTGAAACAATGGTCAGAATGTCGAACACGAAGAACGCATAGTTCTTGATCGAGATGTCATAGATCGCCCAGAGCACCTGCGCCGCCGTCAGGACGGACTTGAGCAGCACATCGTTTTTCGTATCAAGAAAAATCGTAAAAATGCACGCGGCAGCCAGCGGCAGCAGACCGATCACGGCGATGCCGTTGACCCAAATGGTCAGCCCGGCCTGCACGGCGATGAACACGAGCTTCCATACCCATGTGAACGGCACGAACACGCAAAATACGTTGCGCACGATGCTGATGAGGTTGATGGCCGCGCCGGAATAGCCGCCCAGCAGGATGTTGCCCACGGCCTGAATGGCGAACTGGATGTTCTGCGCAATGAGAATGGTGCGTTTGGTCTTCAGCAGGCCGCTGACGACCATGATGACGGCGCCCACGAACGAGATGATATTGGCGATTAGAACGATATTCATAGCTTCCTCCGAAATTTTGCTCCGTATATTATAGCCACCTCTTGGCGAAAAGTCAATCTTTCGGTCGAATTCCGCATCACAAACCGCAAACGCAGAGCCACGGCCGGAATCTCACCGTGCCATGGCTCTGCGTTTCATGGGAACCTCTGATTCAATTGCAAGCGCGGTCAGCGAGGGATTTTGTTCCGCTGAGCGCCGCAGCCGATTGATTCAGAGGTTCCCATGCTTTCTCCGGCCGTTCAGCCCTTCGCGGGCTGCTTGCGGCGGCTGAGCAGCTTGCCGCCCCATTCAAAATAAAGTCCGTTCGGCAGAGTCAGAAAACCGATCTCATAATACAGGCTGACAAGCCCGGTGAAGTCGTCGCAGGCTCCCGGTCCGCCGTTCATCGCAAATTCCTCCAATTCCTCGATCGAGCCGTTCCGAACGGCGTTTTGATCTCGTCGGCGTGCTCTGCCATAAACGACTCAAATTTTCCGGGCAGATCTTCAAACATCATATGCTTTATCCTCAATTCAGCAGCAGCCACAGCGCCGCTGCCGCAACCACGGCCGCCGCCGCAGCCACGGCGCAGATCAGCTTGCGGCGCTTGAGCCGCTTCCTCCGCTCTCCCGTTGCGATCAGCGGCTTGCTCTGCTGCGCTGCCGACGCGCCGCAATTCGGGCAGAATCTTGCGCCCTCACGGAACTCCGCCCGGCAGGTCTCGCAAAGGATCAGCTTCGGCGCGGTTTTTACGGTCTGTTCGTCCAAGTTGGCTTCCCTCCAGCGTCGGTTTCGACGTTTTTCTTTATTATACAGGAGCAAAAGCGTGATTTCAAGTCTCAAAATACCGAAAAGCGATTGACAACGCGGCAAAAACGGGTTACGATATAGGTACTGAAAGAATCAAGGAGACCGCTATGGATAAAATATATGTCACTGGACATCGTAACCCGGACACGGATTCCATTGTCTCGGCCATGGCCTATGCCGCGCTGCGCAACGCGCTCGGCGACCGCGAATACTGTGCCGGTCGCCTCGGCCACGTCAGCGACGAGACGCAGCTCGTGCTCGACCGCTTCGGCTTCAACGCTCCGGAGCGCATCATAACGATGCGCACGCAGGTGCGCGACCTCGATTATGACACGCCTCCTGCCCTCTCCGCCAAGCTGCCGGTCAGCCGCGCGTGGACGGTTCTGACGGCCGACCGTTCCATCCCAGCCATTCCGATCACGAATGACGACGGCACGATCTTTGGAATGCTCTCCACCGGCGACATTGCCGCCAGCGACATGCAGGCCATTGAGCACCCGCATATCGACGGGCTGCCCGTTTTTAACCTGCTGAGCGTGCTCGAGGGGCGCATCCTCAACGACGCGGGCAATCTGGTCGACACGATCAGCGGCAATGTGGTCATTGCCCTGCCCCAGAGCTGCGAAAACCTGCTCTTTAACGGCCGCGACAACATCGTCCTCTGCGGCGACCAGCCGGATATGATCCGCCGCGCGCTCGACCTCGGCGTGGAGTGCCTGATCCTCTGCCAGGCCGAGCTGGATGAGGAGCTGCGCAACCACCCCACCGACACCTGCATCATCTCGACGCCCTTCGACGCGCATCGCGCCGTGCGTCTGATCTATCAGTCGGTGCCGATCTCCCGCGTCTGCCGCACGGAGGATCTTGAGTGCTTCCATCTGGACGATTACGTCGACGACGTCCGCGAGGTCATGCTCAAGAGCCGCTATCGCTGCTACCCCATTCTTGACGAGAACGAGCACGTCGTCGGCACGCTCTCGCGGTACCATTTGATCCGTCCGCGCCGCAAGCGCGTCGTGCTCGTCGATCACAACGAGGTCGCGCAGTCCGTGCCGGGGCTGGAGCAGGCCGAGATCCTCGAGATCATCGATCACCACCGCCTCGCTGATATCCAGACCGGCAACCCGATCTATTTCCGCAACGAGCCGGTCGGCAGCACGACCACCATCATCGCCGGCATGTATCAGGAAAAGGGGCTGATGCCGTCGGAAAAGCTCGCCGGTCTGATGGCGGCGGCCATTGTCTCCGACACGGTCATGTTCAAATCCCCCACCTGCACCCAGCGCGACCGCAGCATGGCCGAGCGCATGGCGCGCATCGCGAACGTCTCGCTTGATGAGCTTGGGCAGCAGATCTTCTCGGCCTCGTGGTCAGACGGCAAGAGCGCCCACGAGATGCTCTTCTCCGACTTCAAGGACTTCCATATCGCAGGGCACGACCTCGGCGTCGGCCAGATCACCTGCGTCAACTCGGCGCATATCCTCGAGCGCAAGGCGGAATTCCTTGAGGAAATGCACAAGACGCTTAAGGAAAAGGACTACAGCCTGATGCTGCTGATGCTGACGGACGTCCTGCTCGAGGGCACGCAGCTGATCTATCTGGGCGACGAGGAAACCGTGCGCATGGCCTTCTCGCCGGAGGCCAAGGGCAACGTTGTCTTCCTTCCCGGCGTCATGTCCCGCAAAAAGCAGATCATCCCCGCGCTCACCGCCATGTGGGGCTAAGCATTCAAAAAGCCGCGTTTCCGATTTTTTCGGAAACGCGGTTTTTTGTCACTTTTTCAGCCATGTGGAGGGTGAAAACAGCACCAGCATGGGGATGATCTCCAGCCGTCCGAGCAGCATGGCAAACGAAAGCACGAGCTTGGAGAACCCGTTGAAGATGCCGAAGCTGCCGCTCGGCCCGACCAGCGAAAGTCCGGGGCCGATGTTGTTGAAGCACGAGAGCGTCGCGCTCAGATTCGTCGTGATGTCATAATTTTCGGCGCTGAGCACCAGCACGGTCAGGATCACGCAGATCACATACAGCGCCAGATAACTCGAAACGCCCTTGAGCGTCGTGCCGTCGATGCGCTTGCCCTCGAATTTGACCGTGTTGACCGAGCGCGGATGCAGCACATGCTTCAGCTCCCTGCCCGCCATTTTAAACAGCAGCACCACGCGCGAGACCTTCATACCGCCGCCGGTCGAGCCGGCGCAGGCGCCGATCACCATGAGCACCATGAGCAGGGTGCGTGAAAAATGCGGCCATAGGTCGAAATCCGTCGTGGAATAGCCGGTCGTCGTGATGATGGAGACGACCTGGAACGACGCCGCGCGCAGCGTGTCGGAAAAGCTGGCAAAATACGAGCGTACGTTGATGCAGATCAGCACGATCGCCGCCGCGACGATGCCGAGGTAATACCAGCACTCGGAGGATTGCGCGGCCGCGCGGAATTTTTTGGCCAGCAGCAGATAATAGAGGTTGAAATTCACGCCGAAGAGCAGCATGAAAACCGTGATGACCCACTGGCAATAGGGGCTGTAGGACGCAATGCTGTCGGCCCTTATGCCGAAGCCGCCCGTGCCGGCAGAGCCGAAGCTGTGCACCATGCTGTCAAACAGCGGCATACCGCCCGCGCAGAGCAGGACGATCTCAACAAGCGTCATCCCGACATAAATGATGTAAAGGATCTTTGCCGTGTCGCGGGCGCGCGGCAGCTGCTTACCGACGACCGGACCGGGCATCTCCGCGCGCATGATATGGATCGAGCGCTCGGAGAGGTTCGGGATGAGCGCCATGATGAACACCAGCACGCCCATGCCGCCGACCCAGTGCGTGAAGCTGCGCCAGAACAGCAGTCCCTTGCTCATCGACTCGATTTGCGCGCCGTCCATGATGGAAGCGCCCGTCGTGGTGAAGCCGGAGACGGCCTCGAAAAAGGCGTCGATATAGTTTGGAATCTGACCGCTCAGAAAAAACGGCAGCGCGCCGACGGCCGAGACCGTCAGCCAGCACAGCGCGACGGTCAAAAAACCCTCGCGCGCATAGATTACGCGGTTTTTTGTCCGCGCAGGGAGGTAGAGCAGCAGCCCGGCCGCGACGGCGATGCCGATCGTGAGCAGGGTCGCCCTGACGCTTTCCTCGCCGTAGAGCAGACCGACCGCAAGCGGCAGGAGCAGCAGTCCGGCCTCGGCCAGCAGCATGAGCCCCACCGTGGAAATAATCATTCTTCGATTCATCGCGTGCCTCCGTCAGGCAAGGATGTTGGACAGATCCTTGAGCGCATGGCCGGTCGCGACCACGACCACATGGTCGTCGCCGCTGATGCAGTCGTCGCCGCTCGGGATGATCGTCTTGCCGCCCCGGATGATCGCCGCGATCAGGATCCCCTTTTTCAGGCGCATCTCCTTGAGCGGGACGTCCAGCTTCGCGAAATCGGGACGGACGACGAACTCCAGCGCCTCGACCTTTCCGTCGAGCAGCCGATAGAGCGTCTCCATCTGGCTGCCGCGCGAATTATGCAGGGCACGCGCATAGCGCGTCAGCAGGCTCGAGCTGATGATGCGCGAGGAGATCACGCAGTCCAGACCGATGCTGGCCGCGATGGAGTCGAGCTGACTGCGGTTGACCTTAGCGATCGTCTTGCCGACGCCCACGCGCCCGGCAAAATAGCTCATGAGGATATTTTCCTCGTCCATGCCGGTCAGGCCGACAAAGGCATCCATGGAGCCGATGCCCTCCTCGAGCAGCATCTCCTGCTGCGCGCCGTCGCCGTGAATGACCGTTGCCTTCGGCAGCAGCTCGCTGAAGGTCTGGCAGCGTGCATGATCCTTCTCGATGATCTTCACGGACACGCCGTCCTTCAGCAGTCTCTGCGCCAGATAGTAGGCCGTGCGGCTTGCGCCGAGGAGCATCACGTTTTTGATCTGACGCTTCATCAGCCCCAGTGTCCGCAGCAGCTTTTGCAGCTCGGACGGCTCGGCCGCGAGCACGATGCGGTCGCCCGGCTGCGGCACGAAGCTGCCGTCCGGGATCATTGCCGCTTCCCCCCTGCGCACGGCGCAGAGCAGGAAATTTCGCTTGAAGCGCTTGCGCAGCTCCATCAGCGGCTCGCCGCAGAGCTGGGATTCCTCCCGCAGCGGCAGCTCCATCATCAAAAAGCCGCGATTGGCGAAGGACTCCACCTTCGTCGCCGCCGGAAGCTCCAGGATCTGGTAAAGCTCCAGCGCCGCAAGCCGGTCCGGGTTGATGACGAGCGAAATATCGAGCTGCTGCCGCAGGAATTCGAGATTCCGGTGGTTATACTCCGGATTGCGGATGCGCGCAACGGTATTGGAGACGCCCATGCCTTTTGCAAGGTAGCATGTCAGCATATTCAGCTCGTCCGAGCCGGTCGCCGCGACGAGCAGCTCGGCCCGGTCTACGCCCGCCTCCTCCAGAACGTCGCAGTCCGTGCCGCTGCCGCAGACGCACATGCAGTCAAAGGTGTTTGCGATCTCTCCGATCACGTTCGGAGACGAATCCACTGCGACGATCTCATGCCCCTCCTCCAGCAGGCTGGAGAGGATGCACGTTCCGACCTTGCCGCAGCCGACAATGATAATGTTCATAGACCCCCCTCGGTCATTCAAAAAGCGATTATGCCGAAATCGGATCAAACTGTTTTGATTGCCGCCGCGGCGGCATAGATTTCGTGCAAGACGCCCGTTTCAAGGGAACCGCTGAGCACCGCTGCCGATTGATTCAGAGGTTCCTAAAGAAAACGCGCGCTGCACCGCGCGGCAGGTTTCCTTGCCAACGAAGATGCAGCGCGCAGAAGCTTGCGTGATATGGAATTATTTGGCGGAATCCGTGGAATAAGCGACGGTTTCGGCTTCCTCGTTCTCCTCAGCGGGTGCCGGCTCGAGCAGCGCGCGGACGGACAGAGAGATGCGCTTGCGCTCGGTGTCGATGTCGATGATCTTGGCATCCAGCTCCTGACCCTCGGACAGAGCATCGGAAACCTTGTCGACGCGATGGTCGGCGACCTGAGAAATATGGATCAGGCCGTCCACGCCGGGCATGATCTCGGCAAACGCGCCGAAATCGACGATCTTGACGACCTTGACCGGGACGACGTCGCCCTTGGAATACTTCGCGGTGAACTGATTCCACGGGTTCATCTCCGGGGTCTTGTAGCCGAGGGAGATCTTGTGCTTCTCCGGGTCGAACTTGATGACGAACACGTCGATCGGATCGCCGACCTTGACGACCTCGTCCGGCGTCTTGATGCGGCCCCAGGACAGCTCGGAGACATGCACCATGCCGTCCACGCCGCCGATGTCGACGAACGCGCCGTAGCTGGTCAGGGACTTGACGACGCCGTGATACTTCTTGCCGACCTCGATCTCGCTCCAGATCTTCTCAATGGCAGCCTTGCGCGCCTCGCTGTTGACGGCGCGGATGGAGCCGACGACTCTGCGGCGGGCGCGGTTGAACTCGGTGATCTTCATCTTCACGGTCTGACCCTTCAGCGCGGACAAATCGCCGCCCTTGGGCACGCCGGTCTGAGAGGCCGGGATGAAGACGCGGACGCCCTTCACATTGGCGACCACGCCGCCCTTGTTTTCTTCGGTAATAACGCCCTCGACCGGTTCCTTGCTCTCGCAAGCGGCCTCGACGTCGTCCCAAACCTTCATGCCCTCGAGCTTCTTGCGGCTGAGCTGCACGGTGCCCTCCTGATCGTTCACGCGAACGACAAAGACCTCGATCTCGTCGCCGACCTTGAGCACGTCCTCGGGCTTAACGGTGGGATCTGCGCTGACTTCGTCATACGGGATGTAACCGGCATGCTTCGTGCCCAAGTCGACCTGGACTTCGGTGGTACCGATCGCTGTGACAGTGCCAAGAACCTTATCTCCTGTATTCAAAGTCTTGATGGAGTTCTCAAGCAGTGCCTCAAAGCTCTCCTCCTGAACAGCATCAACATTAGTAATTTCGCTCATAGTCTTGTTGACCTCCTTTATAATCCACGCAGGCGTTGACGCGCCGGCAGTGAGTCCGATGGAAGAAATGCCGCGGTAATCGTCCGGACGGATGTCCGCAGCGGAATCGACAAGCGCCACCCGCCCGCAGTGCTCACGGCAGATATGCGCGAGGCGGCAGGTGTTGGAGCTGTTTTTGTCGCCGACGACCAGCATCGCCTCGCACTGGGAGGCCAGCTCGGCCGCTTCCGCCTGTCGATTTTCTGTAGCTCCACATATTGTATCAAATATTTCTCGATTAGTCCATACTTTTTTTGCGATTTTCTTGCAACTTTCCCATAAAAATTGCGTGCTCGTGGTCTGAGAGACCATTGTGACCGGCAGATCGGCGCGCTCCGGCGCCTCGCGCAGCCATTTTTCCAGCTCCTCGGCATTCGCGAAGACGAGCGGATGGCTGCACCAGCCCGCGATGGCCTCGACCTCCGGGTGCGTCGGCGTGCCGATGATGACGGGCTGACGCCCCTGCTCCTCGGCCGCCGCGACCAGGCGGTGGATGCGCTTGACGGACGGGCAGGTCGCGTCGATGACCTCGACCGGCCGCGCCAGCAGCGCCTCATAGACCGCACGCGGCACGCCGTGCGAGCGGATCACGACCGTCGCGCCGTCGGGAACCTCCTCGGGCGCGGAGACGGCGCGGATGCCCAGCGCCTCGAAATGCGCCACAAGATGGCGGTTGTGCGCGATCGGCCCATAGGTCACGGTCGGCTTGCCGCCCCGCGCGGCCTGCTCGACCAGATCGACCGCGCGATTCACGCCGTAGCAGAACCCGGCGGAGCTTGCCTGCATGACCTTCACCGCTCGTCCCCCATGGCGTAGATTTTTTCCAGCAGCTCTGCCGAGCGCAGCGTCAGCTCCTCCGGCGTGGCCTTCGCGGCCGCATACTCCGGGAAATACGCCTCGCCGAAGCTCAGGTTGATTCTGCTGAACAGGTGCTTTTTCGTTGAAACATAGATCGGCACGACCGGCACCTTTGCACGGTTGGCCATCAGCAGCGCGCCGCTGTGCGCCTCGACCTTCTTGCCCTTGCGCACGCGCGTGCCCTCCGGGAAGATCAACACCCTGTTGCCCTCGCGCAGCGTCTTGAGCGTGGTCTGCACGGCCTTGAGATCCGTGGCGCCGCGGTCGACCGGGAACGCGCCGAGCTTGCGGTAAAGCCAGCCCAGAACCGGCAGCTTCATCAGCTCCTGCTTGGCCATGATGCGCGGCAGACGCGACAGCCTGCCGTAGACGATGACCCAGACGGGGTCTGAGAAGCTGCTGTGGTTGCAGCAGAGCATACACGGCCCTTCGGGGATGTTCTCGCGGCCGCGCACATGGATGACCGGGTGCAGAATGCGCAGCCAGGCGGCCAGAAAGGCTCTCAAAATGCGGTATGTACGCTGGGAAAACATCTCGTTCATTGCAGTTTCCCCCGGATCGTGCTCAGAATTGCCTGCACGTTCTCCTCAAGCGTCTGATTGGAGCTGTCGATCACAATGGCGTCCTGCGCCGGGCGCAGCGGCGCGATCTCGCGGTGCGAATCGCGATAGTCACGCTCCTTCATGTCGGCGAGCACCTGCTCATAGGTGTCCGGCGCACCGCGCTGCTGCAATTCCAGGAAGCGGCGGCGGGCGCGCACCTCGGCCGAGGCCGTCAGGAAAATTTTCACGTCGGCGTCCGGCAGCACGACCGTGCCGATGTCGCGGCCGTCCATGATGACGTTGTGCTCGCGGGCGACGCGTCTCTGCGTCTCCATCAGGAAGGCGCGCACGCAGGGCAGCGCAGCGACCTTCGAGGCGGCGTCCGAAACGGCAGGCGTGCGGATCTCGGCCGAGACGTCCACGCCGCTCAGCAGCACGTGCTGCACGTCGTTTTCCCAGCGCAGCTCAAGCGCCAGCGCCGGGAGCAGCGCTTCAACGCCTGCTTTGTCCTCCGGACTGATGCCACGCTCGAGAGCCGCATAGCCGACCGCGCGATAAATCGCACCGGTGTCCACATAAACATAGCCCAGCGCCCTCGCGGCCGCCTTCGCCATGGTACTCTTTCCTGCACCCGCAGGGCCGTCAATCGCAATGCTGATCAAATCCGTCGTCCTCCCAGCGTTATGTAACAATTACTAAATATTATACTATTTCTTTCGTGAAAAAGCAAGCAAATTCATCCGTTTTGCAGGCGTTCCGCGCAGGAAATCGCTGCCGCGTGCGCCGTCGCCCACGCGATCTGCAAATTGAAGCCGCCGGTGTAGGCGTCGCAGTCGAGGATCTCCCCGGCGAAGTACAGCCCGCGCACGAGCTTCGACTCCATCGTTTTCGGGTCGACCTCGCGGACGCTGACGCCGCCGCGCGTGATGATCGCCTCGTCGACCGGCCGCAGACCGGTGATTGCGATCGGGAAGGCCTTTGTCAGCCGCAGCAGCGTCTGGCGCTTCTCGCGCGTCAGGGCGTTGGCCTTGCCGAAGGGATCGATCTGCGCCATATCCAGCAGCGCCGGGATCAGCGCATGGGGATAAAGATCGGCCAGCGCGTTCTCCATGGAGCGGTTGCAGTACTGCTTCAGGTCGCGGAGCATCCGTGCCTCGAGCTTCTCGGCGTCCAGCGCCGGCTTCAGATCCAGCTCGACGGTGTAGCATTCGCCGGGCTTGCAGTGCGCCGAGGCAGAGAGCACGGTCGGGCCGGAGAGGCCGAAATGCGTGAACAACAGCTCGCCGAAGTCGTGGTAGACCGCCTTGCCGCGCCCGTCGCGCAGGGTCAGGCCGGTGTTGCGCAGGGAAAGCCCCTGCAGGCCCGTGACCGCAGGCGCTTCCATCGGCACGAGCGAGCCGGTGGGCGGCTCGACGGTGTGACCGAGGCGCTCAGCCATGCGATAGCCGTCGCCGGTCGAGCCGGTCAGCGGATAGGAGCGGCCGCCCGTCGCAAGCAGGACGTTCTCGCAGACGATCGGGCCGTCCTTGGTCTTGACCGCGCAAACCGCGCCGTTCTGCGTCAGGATCTCGACCGCGCTCGTCTGCCGCCGCTCCACGCCGCCGCGCCGCAGCGCGCGCTCCAGAGCCTGCAAAACGTCGCTCGAGCGGTCGGACTGCGGAAAGACGCGATTACCGCGCTCGACCTTGAGCGGGCAGCCGTTTTCCTCAAAAAACGCCATCGCCGCCTCCGGCGGATAGCGGAATATGCAGCCATAGAGGAAGCGCCCGTTGCGCGGCACGTTTTTCAGAACCGTCTCCGCACTGCACGCATTGGTCACATTGCAGCGTCCCTTCCCGGTGATGAGCAGCTTTTTGCCGTCGCGGTCGTTTTTCTCCAGCAGCAGCACGCGCAGCCCCTTTTCCGCCGCCGTCGCCGCCGCCATCAGTCCGGCCGCGCCGCCGCCGACGATCACCAGATCATTCGTCAGCTTTTTCATACACATGATACCTGTCCCAGATTTCTTCCAGCCGGTCGAAGGTCTCGGCCGTCTCGCTGCGCCGTCTCGACGCAACGGCCGCAATGAGCGCGTTGAGCACGCTCATCGGCGCGACCGGCGAATCCGCCAGCGAGACCATGTCGCTCTTGGCGCAGAGCAGCTCGTCGGCATAGGCCGCGATCGGCGCGGTCGGCCGGTCGGTCAGCGCAATGGTATGCGCCCCGGCGTCCTTGGCGTAGGCCATGGTGCGGATCGCGACATTGGAATAGCGCGGGAAGCTGATGCCGATCATCACATCCTCCGGCGCGATGCGGATGACCTGTCCGTAAAGCTCGCTGGCGGAATCCGTCGTGAGCAGTCGGACGTCGTCGAACATATAGTCCAGATAATAGCGCAGGAACTGCGCCGGCGCCGCCGACGCGCGCACGCCGAGAACATAGATTCGCTTGGCGCGCAGAACGGCCTCGACGGCGTTCTCGAACGCCGCCTCGTCGACCTCGTCGAGCGTCGCACGGATGCGGTCGATGTCGTCCTGCAGGACCTTTTGCAGCACGGCGCTGCGCGGCATACGCGCCGCGTCGACCTCCATGCGCTGCGAAACGGTCAGGCGGTTGAGCACGACCTCCTGCAGCGCCTGCTGCATCTCCGGATAACCGTCGAAGCCCAGCGCGGCCGCGAAGCGCACGACCGTCGATTCCGAGGTCTGCACGTTCCTGCCCAGCACAGCCGCCGTCTGGAACGCCGCCTTGTCATACTCCTGCAGGATGTACGCGGCAATGCGCCGCTGCCCCTTGGAGAAGGTGGCCATTTGATTATGTATCTGCGTCAAAATATCCGTGCTCATTGCAGTCCCGCCTCCTTTTTCAGCTCCGTCAGCTCCTCCGCCGTCAGATAGCGCCATTTTCCGACGCCCAGATCGCCGAGCGTCAGATTGCCCTCGCGCACGCGGCACAGCCGCAGCACCCGGACACCCGCCTCCTCGCACATCCGCCGGATCTGACGGTTGCGCCCCTCGGAGATCGTGATCTCGTAGGTCGTTTTCCGCTCGCTCTGCCGCAGAAGCCGCACAGTCGGCGGATTGATCGGCCTGCCGTCGAGGACGATCGGCCGCTCCAGCAGGGCGGCCGTCCGCGCGTCTGCGCCGGATACCGTCACCTCATAGGTCTTTTCAACGCATCCGCGCGGGTGCATCAGGCAGTCGGCCAGCGCGCCGTCGTTCGTGAAGAGCAGCAGTCCCTCCGAGGCGCAGTCGAGACGCCCGACCGGGTAGACCCGGCAGCCGCAGTCGACGAGCTGCGCGGCCGTTTTGCGCCCCAGCTCGTCGTGCAGCGTGGTCACATAGCCGCGCGGCTTATAGAGCATCAGCGTCACGGGGGCGTCCTGCTCGGGCAGCGGCCGGCCGTCGAGCAGAATGCGGTCGCGCGCCGGGTCGGCGCTGTCGCCCAGCGACGCCGCGTGTCCGTTCACACACACGCGGCCGTCGGCGATCAGCTTCTCACAGGCTCTACGGGACGCCACGCCCCGTGCAGCCATTATTTTTTGAAGTCGTTCCATCATAAGCAATTCCGCTTTCTCCCCAGAGCAGGGGCAGGGTCGCCACGACGCGCTCACCCAGACGCAGCTCGGCATAACCGGCGTGCGTGCCGGGCGTCCCGGCCTGCATCGCAAACTGCGGCCAGCGCACCTCGAAATCCGGGCGTTCTCCGTCGCGCAGGGAGAGCAGCACCGTCTCCCCGGCCAGCAGCGCCGCCGTCTGACCGTTGGCCAGCGGCAGGCGCGTCACCTCTTCGTTTTTCTCGTAGACCGGCTGCATTCCATAAAGGCCGAAGCCGTATTCATACAGCGCGGCGTGGTCGTTCCAGTCGTCGCGGTCGCGCAGGGTCACGGCGATCAGCGTGCGCCCGTCGCGCTGTGCGGCGCTCACGAGCGTCCGCCCGGCCGCAAGCGTATAGCCGGTTTTCACGCCAATTGCACCGTTAACTGTCCACAGCAAGCGGTTGTGATTCTGAAAACAGCGCTTGCCGACGGTGTAGGTCTTGGTCGCTACAATTTCCGAAAAAATTGGATCTTTCAGCGCTTTTGCCGTTAAATTGGCCATATCGCGCGCGGTCGAATAGTGTCGCTCCCCGTCGAGACCGTTGGGATTCTCAAAATGCGTCTGCGTCAGTCCCAGCGCCTCGGCACGCTCGTTCATCTCGGCCACGAAGGCCGAAACGCTCCCTCCGGCGTGCAGCGCGAGCGCCACGGCCGCGTCGTTTCCGGAGTTGAGCAGCAGACCGTAGAGCAGCTCGCGCACGGTCAGCTCCTCCCCGGCCGTCAGATAGATCGACGTGCCCTCGATGCCCGTCGCCTCGGCCGGGATCGTGACCGTCTCGTCCGGGTCGCACAGGTCGAGCACGGTCAGCGCCGTCATGATCTTCGTCGTGCTGGCGATCAGGGCGCGCTCGTCGGCATTTTGCTCAAAGAGCACGCTGCCGGTGTCGGCGTCCATCAGGATCGCGCATTGCGCCGACGTCCGCGGCGCGGCCTGCGCCGGTAAAATCAGAAAAACGACAGCAGCAAGGGCTGCTGCCGTAGCAAAAATTCTTCGTTTCATTCCGCATCACCCGGGCATAGCTTGCCCAAGGATCACGCGGATTATGCAGGCATTCAGTCGATGTCGACCGAGCGGCTCCTGATCAGGTCGCTGATCTTGTCGACCAGCACCGGGAGCTGATCGATCGCGCGTTCGACGGCGTTGCTCGCAGGCTCGCCGACCGGGAGCAGACGCACACGGTCGCCCTGGATGACCAGCATGGCCACCGGCACGACCTTCAGGCCGCAGCCCATGCCCGCGCCGGACGGGCCGGTCGGGGCGGATTTCGACGGAAGGTCGCCGCCGCCGGAGGCAAGTCCCACGCTGATCTTCGAGATCGGCACGAGCGTGATGCCGTCGCCGATGGCGATCGGCGCGCCGACGGACGTATTCGCGTCGACCAGCTCGCGCACCTGACGGATCGAATCGTCCAGCACGTCATTCAGCTTCTTTTCCATGTTCGGTTCCCTCCTCATGTTCCTCCGCAGGCTGCTCCTCCTCGGGCAGCTTGGGCTTTCCGAATTGCATTTTGTTGATCTCGGGCAGCTCGTCCAGCGATTCCAGCCCGAAGGTTCTCAAAAAATCGGCCGTCGTGCGGAACAGGGTCGGCCGCCCCGGCACGTTCAGCTTGCCGCATTCCTCGATCAAATGCTTGTTGAGCAGCGCGCCGACGCTGTAGGAGCTGTCGACGCCGCGGATCTGCTCGATGTACGCGCGCGTGGCCGGCTGATAATAGGCCACGACCGTCAGCGTCTCGAGCTGCGCGGCCGAAAGCTTCGGCGGCTTGCGCGTCTCAAGCGCTTTTGTTATATAGGAAGACATTTCACCTGACGAGCACATCTGCCACGCCTGCTCCAGATGCACCAGACGCACGCCGCGCCGGTCATAGGACAGGCGATCGGCCAGACTCTGCGCGGCCCTTTCGACCTCGTCGCGGCCGCACTCCGTGGCCATGCAGAGGCGTTCCGTCTCCACCGGTTCTCCGGCAGCAAAGAGGATCGCCTCCAAAATGCGTTCAAGTTCCGCTTGCTCCATCGGAAATCTCCATTCCTCCGTCCGGCATCTTGCAGAAGCGAACGGAAACATCGTCCTCGTCGTCCTCAATCTCGATGGAATGCAGACGGCAAAGCTCCAGAACCGCCAAAAATGTCGCAACGATCTCGCTGCGCGAGCGATTGCCCTTAAACAGGCTGCGGAATTTCGCGACGCCGCGCATCAGCAGGCGTTTGAGCACCTCGGCAGCCTTTTTCGTCACGGGATACGGCTCTGCGCCGACGATGCCCTGAAAATTCGACACCGGGGGCGGCAGCCTCCGCTCGGAGCGCTCGGCCATCGCCGCAAAGGCGCGGAGCAGATCCTCCGGCTCGTGGCGGTAGCGATAGGTTCGGTCGGCCTGATACGGCTCCTGCGGCTTGGTGAAGAGGTTGCGGCCGATCTCGTTGCGCGGCTCGAGGAAGGCGACCGCCGTGCGGATCTGCTCATAGGCGTCGGCGCGCTGGCGCTCCTCGAGGGAGCGGATCAGCAGCTCCATCTCGCTCATAGCCTCCTCGCGCTCGGCAGCGGAGAGCAGCATCTTGGTTTTGATGAGCATCAGATGCGAGGCCATCGCGATAAATTCGCTGGCGATCTCCATATCCAGCCGCTTCATCTCGTCGAGATAGGCAAGGTATTGCTCCAGAATCGACGTGATGCTGACGTCCTGGATCTCTATTTTATTTTTGCTCAGCAGCAGGAAAATCACGTCCAGCGGGCCGTCAAAGTCCTCCGGAAGCGCGTCCTGCCGGCGGATCACCCCGGTCAGGTGATAGCTCGGTTCGTCCATTGCGCCGGTTCCTCAATCAAAAGTATAGCATTTTTCCGCGCATTGCGCAAGAAAAAATCAGGCATTTTGGATCGCGCCGACCAGCTCGGCGCGCCCCGTCCCCTTTTCGGCCGAGAAGGGGATCAGGCGCGTCTCGTCAGAGAGCGCCAGCTCGCGGCGGATGACCGCCATATTCGGCTCGATCTCGCGCGGCTTGAGCTTGTCGAGCTTGTTTGCCACGACCACGAAGGGGCGGCCGGTCGACTGGAACAGCTGCGCCATCACGACGTCGAGCTTTGTCGGCGCGTGGCGCGCGTCGACGATCATCACGCCGAGCGTCAGCGCCTCCGGCTCTGCAAAATAGCGCTCCATCAGCCGTCCCCAGCGGTTTTTCTCCGATTCGGAGACCTGCGCATAGCCGTAGCCGGGCAGATCGACGAGGTAGGCCGCGCCGTCGACGCGGAAATAGTTGATGTGGACGGTTTTGCCGGGCTTCTGGCCGACGCGCGCAAAATTTTTGCGCTGTAAAACGCAGTTCAGCACCGACGACTTGCCGACGTTGGACTTCCCGGCGAAGGCGATCTGCTTCAGACCGTCGTGCAGGAAGTCCGCAGGCGTCGCGGCGGATTTGACGAATTCTACTTTTTGAAGGTTCATTGGCGTATCCCCGTCTGCGGCTCGACCGGGCTTTGCGGCACGGGCAGCACAGCTTTCTTTGCAGGCTTGGCTTCTGGCGCGGCCGTCACGGGCAGCGCGAGCGCCGTCTCGATCACGGAATCGGCGTGCTCCACGGTGACAAAATTCAGCGCGCGGCGCACGGTCTGGTCGATCTCGGCCAGATCCTTCTCGTTATCCTTGGGGATGATGACGGTGCGGATGCCGTGACGGTAGGCCGCCATGGTCTTTTCCTTCAGGCCGCCAATGGGCAACACCCGACCGCGGATCGAGATCTCGCCGGTCATGGCAATGTCACGGCGCACCGGAGTGTTTGTGAGCGCCGAGACGAGCGCCGTGCAGACCGTCACGCCTGCCGACGGGCCGTCCTTGGGCACTGCGCCCTCCGGGAAGTGGACGTGGATGTCCTTGGTCTTGTAAAAATCGGTCGGAATACGGAATTCCTTCGCGCGGCTGCGGATATAGCTCATTGCCGCGTGGACGGATTCCTTCATCACGTTGCCGAGGTTGCCGGTCAGCTCGAGCTTGCCCGTGCCCTCAACGACGTTGCACTCGACCTCGAGCGTCTCGCCGCCGACCGACGTCCACGCAAGCCCCGTGACGAGGCCGACGGTGTCGGCGGACGGCAGCTTGTCCGGCAGGAGCTTGCGCGGGCCGAGATAGGCCTCCAGCTCCGCACCGGTCACGCGCTGCGCCTTCAGCTCCGGCTCGGATACGATGCGCATGGCCGCCTTGCGGCAGAGCGCCCCCAGCTCCCGTTCAAGGCTGCGCACACCGGACTCGCGCGTATAGCAGCGGATGATCTCGCGCATGGCGTCGTCCGTGACCTTGAGCCGTGTCTTGGCGATGCCGTGCTTTTTAAGCTGCTTGGGCAGCAGGTGGCGCTTGGCGATCATCAGCTTTTCCTCGTCGGTGTAAGAGCCAAGCTCAATGACCTCCATACGGTCGAGCAGCGGACGCGGGATCGTATCGGTCGTGTTGGCCGTGGTGATAAACATACATTCGCTGAGATCAAACGGCAGCTCGAGATAGTTGTCGCGGAAGGTCTTGTTCTGCTCGGAATCGAGCACCTCAAGCAGCGCCGCCGACGGGTCTCCGCGATAGTCGCTGCCGAGCTTGTCGATCTCGTCGAGCAGCAGCAGCGGGTTGCACGAGCCGGCCTGCTGAATGGCCGTCAGGATGCGGCCGGGCATTGCGCCGATATAGGTCTTGCGGTGGCCGCGGATCTCGGCCTCGTCGTGAATGCCGCCGAGGGAGATGCGCGCGAGCTTGCGGTTGAGCGCGCACGCCACGCTCATGGCGACGGACGTTTTGCCGACGCCCGGAGGGCCGACAAGGCAGATGATCTGCCCCGGAAGCTCCGGCGCGAGCTGCTTGACGGCCAGGATTTCCAGAATGCGCTCCTTGACCTTTTCCAGACCGAAGTGGTCGCGGTCAAGAATGCGGCGCGCCGTCTCGACGTTCACGCGCTCCTTCGTCCGCCTGTTCCACGGAAGCTCGAGCGCGGTGTCGAGGTAATTGCGGATGACGGACGCCTCGGAGGCACCGTAGGGCTGCTTCAGAAGCCGCTGAACCTCCTTGTTCAGCTTCTCCGTGACCTCCTCGGGCGCGTGCAGCGCCTCGATCCTCGCGCGGTACTGCTCGGCCTCGTCGTCCTCGTCCGTCTCGCCCAGCTCCTTGCGGATGACCTTCATCTGCTCGCGCAGATAATAGTCCCGCTGATCCTTGTCGATCACCTGCTGGGTCTTGTCCTGAAGCTGATTCTCAATGCGCAGAACCTCCAGCTCGCGCGAGAGCAGGCGGTTGGAGATCTCCAGCCGCTTCACCGGGTCGAGCTGCGCCAGCACGCGCATTTTGTCGGAATAATCGTAGCTTGCGGCCTGCGCGATCAGATCGGCGACCTGTCCGGGGTCGCGCAAGGCGATGATCTTGAGCATGACGTCCTGCACGGGGCGCTGCGACAGCTCGATGAATTCGTCGAAGAGCTGCGCCGCCTGCCGCAGCAGCGCGTCGACGCGCACGCTCTGCATCGGAACGTTCTCGTCCGGCAGGGACTCCACCCGCGCGCAGAGGTAGCTCTTCGCGGTCAGCTCCTCGGTGATGTGCGCGCGGTATTCGCCGTGCACCAGCACGCGGACGGCGTCGCCGGGCATTTTCAGCACCTGCCGCACCTCCGCGACCGTGCCGACGTCGTAAAGCCCGTCCATCGACGGATCGTCCTGCAAAATATCCCTCTGGGTCACCAGAAAAATTTTCTGGTCGCCCTTCATTGCCTTGTCCAATGCGCGGACGGATTTCTCCCTGCCGACGTCGAAATGAACCGTCGCCTGCGGGAACACCGTCAGACCGCGCAGGGCCAGAACGGGCATCCGTTCCGAAATGATAATTTCCTGCATCATGGTTTCTCCTTTCTTGGGTACTCGGAAACCTTGCGTAAAAATGAGAAAAAAGGGGCGTCCGAAGGCTCCCCCATTTCTCCCTTATCCTGCGTTGGAGCGCGGCTTCTTGCCGTGGGTCACCACGGGCTCTGCTCCGTTCTCCACGCATTCCTTCGTGATCATGACCTTCGTGATGGTCGGGTCGGACGGGATCTCATACATGATCTTCGTCATGATCTCCTCGAGCACCGCCCGCAGGCCTCTCGCACCGATCTTGCGGTCGATGGCGCGCTGGGCGATCGCCTCGAGCGCCGCGACCTCGAAATCAAGCGTCACATGGTCCAGCTCCAGCAGCTTGCGATACTGCCGGCAGAGCGCATTTTTCGGCTCGGTCAGGATGCGCACCAGATCCTGCTGCGTCAGGCTGTCGAGGCTGGTGATCATCGGCATACGGCCGACCAGCTCCGGGATCAGGCCGAACTTCAGCAGATCGTGCGGCTGCACCTGCGCGAACAGCGTGCCGACGTCGCGCTCCTTCTTGCTCTTCAGCTCCGAGCCGAAGCCGAGGCTCGAGCGGTCGACACGGCGCTCGATGATCTTATCCAGTCCGTCGAACGCACCGCCGCAGATGAACAGGATGTTCGACGTGTCGATCTGGATGAACTCCTGCTGCGGGTGCTTTCTGCCGCCCTGCGGCGGGACGTTGGCGACCGTGCCCTCGACGATCTTGAGCAGCGCCTGCTGCACGCCCTCGCCGGAGACGTCGCGCGTGATGGAGGTATTTTCGCTCTTGCGGGCGATCTTATCCAGCTCGTCGATATAGATGATGCCGCGCTCGGCCAGCTCGACGTCGAAATCCGCCGCCTGAAGCAGGCGCAGCAGGATGTTCTCGACGTCCTCGCCGACATAACCGGCCTCGGTCAGCGTGGTCGCGTCGGCAATGGCGAAGGGCACCTCGAGAATCTTCGCAAGGGTCTGGGCAAAGAGCGTCTTGCCGCTGCCGGTCGGGCCGATCAGCAGAATGTTGCTCTTTTGCAGCTCGACGTCGCTCTGCGAGCCGTAATAAATGCGCTTATAGTGGTTATAGACGGCGACGGAGAGGGCGATCTTCGCCCGATCCTGCCCGATGATGTAGCCGTCCATATATTCCTTGATCTCCTTGGGCGTCGGGAGATGCTCCGGCTTCGGGAGGTCGTGCTCCTGCAGCTCGTACATATCCTCATGCAGCAGAGAGCCGCAAAGCTCCACGCATTCGTTGCAGATATACACGTTGTTCGGGCCGGAGAGAATGCGCTGCACCTGCCCCTGCGTCTTGCCGCAGAAGGAGCAGCGGATCAATTTATCAGCCAATTGCAGAGTCTCCTTACTTATCTATGCGAGATCACGCGGTCGATCAGGCCGTAATCCAGCGCCTGCTGCGCCGTGAGGAAATTGTCGCGCTCGGTATCGCGGGAAATTTCCTCGTAGCTCTTGCCGGTGCGCTCTGCGAGGATCTCGTTGAGCTTTTTCTTGATCTCGCCGAGGCGCTGCGCGTGGATCTGAATGTCCGTAACCTGACCCTGCATCCCGCCGAGGGGCTGATGGATCATGATCTCGGAATTGGGCAGGGCGATGCGCTTGCCCTTCGTGCCGGCGGCCAGCAGGAACGCGCCCATGGACGCGGCCATGCCGACGCAGATCGTCGAGACGTCGCACTTGATGTACTGCATGGTGTCGTAGATCGCCATGCCGGACGTCACGGAGCCGCCGGGGCTGTTGATGTAGAACTGAATGTCCTTATCGGGATCCTGCGCCTCGAGGTAGAGCATCTGCGCCACGACGAGCGCGGCGGTGGTGTCGTTGACCTCCTCGGACAGGAAAATGATGCGGTCGTTGAGCAAACGGGAGAAAATGTCATAAGATCGTTCGCCTCTGCTGGTCTGCTCCACGACATAAGGTACCAAACTCATAATTACGCTCCTTTCCCGAAAACGGGTTCTTTGACGCGCGGGGCGCGCGGATCGGCGGCCGCCGCGCAGTCAAAGAACAGTATAGCCAGAGTTTTTGCGGATTATTCCGCCTTGGTCTCCTCGTCCTTCTTCACGGGGACGGCGACGGCGGAGTCGGCGATGAGCTTCGCGGCCTTCTTGACCTGCAGGTCGCCGCGCATTCCCTTCTCGTCGAGGATCTCCTTGACCTTCTCGACCTCGAGCTTATAGGAATCGGCCAGACGCTTGTATTCCTCCTCGCACTCCTCGTCGGTGACCTCGAGCTTCTCGGCATCGACGACGGCGTCGAGCATAACGTTGGTCTTGACGGCATGGAGCGCAGACGGGCGCAGGCTGTTGCGCATGGTGTCCATGCTGCCGCCGATCATCTGGGCATAGGCCTGCAGCGATGCGCCCTGAGAGCGCAGCTCATAGTCCATGCGCTCCAGCTCCTGATCCAGCTCCTCCTCGACCATGCTGTCGGGGATCTCGACGGTCATGTTTTCCACGGCCTTCTCGATCGCGGCGTTCTCGAACGCGCGGTCAATGCCGTTCTGCTTCTCCTCGCGGATGCGCTTTTCGATGTCGGCACGCAGCTCGGCGACGGTGTCAAACTCGGAGACGTCCTTGACAAACTCGTCGTCCTTCTCCGGAACGACGGTCTCCTTGACCTCCTTGACCTTGACCTTGAAGACGACCGGCGCACCGGCCAGCTCCTTGGCGTGGTAGTCCTCCGGGAAGGTCAGCTCGATGTCCTTCTCCTCGCCGGCGCTCATGCCGACGACCTGCTCCTCAAAGCCGGGGATGAAGGTATGCGAGCCGAGCTTCAGCTCGTAGTCCTCGCCCTTGCCGCCCTGGAAGGCGATACCGTTCCGGAAGCCCTCATAGTCGATCACGGCCGTGTCGCCCTCCTGCGCGGGGCGGTCGACGGTGGTGATGCGGGCGACGTTGTTGGCCATACGGTCCAGCTCGGCGTCGATCTCGCTCTCGGCGACCTCGACCTCGGCCTTTTCGACCTCAAGGCCCTTGTAATCGCCGAGCTTGACCTCGGGATAGAGGTCGGTCACGACGGACAGGGTGACAGTGTCGTCGTCGGCGATGTCCATGCTCGAGACGGACGGGCGGCCGACAGGCTTGATGTCCTGCGTCAGGATGTAGTCCTTATAAAGCTGCGGGAACATATCTTCGATCGCGTCCTCAAAGAAAACGTGCTTGCCGTAAGCGGCCTCGATGACCATACGGGGCGCGTGACCCTTGCGGAAGCCGGGGATGGTGATGTCCTTGCGGTACTTGAGGTATGCCTTGTTCAGCGACGGCTCCAGCTCCGCCTTGGCGATCTCCAGCGTAACGGTTGCGCGGGTCGCTTCTTTTTCTACGCTCTTAACATTCATTTTGTGTATCCTCCTATGGATTGCGCGTTTTTCGCGCATTATTTACAATGAGCCGAATTATTTTATCAGATTTTTTCTGATATTACAAGCTTTTTTTCGTCTATTTCAGTCGAATCGGTTGAAAATGTACAAAATCGGCCGCGCAAAGACGGAATTCCGTCCCGGCATGGCTGCCCTGAATGGCCAGCTTATGGCTGTCGCCGTGCAGGTGGCCGTAGCAGCAGAGGCTGACGCCGTACTGCGCGAGCAGGGCGAGAATTTCCGGGCATTCATAGCCGCGATAGCGCGGCGGATAGTGCAGGAAGCAGAATTTTTCCCGCTCCCCTGCGGCCTTGAGCGAGGTCTCCAGCCGGATCAGCTCGCGCTTGAAGACCTTGTCGTTGTGGCTGCCGACGGCGGCGTCCTCCTCGAAGAACCAGCCGCGCGTGCCGCAGAGCGCCACGTCCCCATATTCATAGCAGTTGTTGTTCAGAATGAACATCTGCGAAAAGCCGTTTGCCTCGCAGAAGCGGTAAAATTTCGTCGCCGTGCTCCACCAATAGTCGTGGTTGCCCTTGAGGATGATCTTGCGCCCCGGAATGGCGTTGATGAACGCGAAGTCCTGCGTCGCCTCCTCCAGACTCAGCGCCCAGCTCAGGTCGCCCAGCAGGACGGTCGTGTCCTCCGGCCGCACGACGGAAAACCCGGCGCGCAGCTTGTCCACATAGCCCTCCCAGCGGCCGCCGAAAACGTCCATTGGTTTGTTTGAGCCAAGGGAAAGATGCAGATCTCCGATTGCGTAAAGCGCCATCAGCGCCCTCCTCTCTCCACCGCGTCGAGCAGCTCCATCAGGTTGGTATAAAACAGGCGGTCGAGCAGCGCCTCGTCATAGCCGTGGGCGCGCAGCTCGTCGTAAAAGGCGGAATACCCGCGAATATCCGAGATCCCGCGCGCCAGCACGTCGCAGCCGTCGAGGTCGCCGCCCATGCAGACGTGCCGCTCGCCGCAGAGCGTCAGCATATGCTCCAGATGCGCCCGCAGCGCATCAAAGCCGCCCGCTCCGCCCAGAAACGGCGGATAAAAATTCAGGCCGACGACCCCGCCGGTCTGCGCAAGCGCGCGGAGCTGATCGTCCGTCAGGTTGCGCGGATGCCCGCACAGCGCGCGGCAGTCGGAATGGCTGGCCATGATCGGCGCGCGGGCGCAGTCGACCAGCCCCCAAAACGAGCGGTCGCCCAGATGACTGACGTCAAGAAGCACGCCGCAGCTCTGCGCCGCACGCACAAAGGCACGTCCGCGGTCGCTCAGGCCGCGCTCCGAGCCACGGCAGCCGGCCAGCGCGTTGTCGGCGTTCCACGTCAGCGTGGCAAGCACGAAGCCCTGCTCCCGCAGCAGGGCAAGGCGCTCCGGGTCGCAGCCGATGACCTCCGCGCCCTCGATGGAAAACAGCGCGGCCATTTTTCCGGCGGCGTTGCAGGCGCGCGCCTCGGCCGCCGAGCGCACGGAGACGATCCGCGCGGCATTTTGCTCCAGCTCGCGCCGCAGGACGGCAAGCGGAAGCCGCAGGGCGTCGGCGCAGTCGGCGAAGCCGAATTCCGCAAGCGCCCCGGCATAGCTGCAAAAGGCGAAAATCTGCGTGTAAGCATCCAAAAAGGCCGCGCGTCTGAGGTCGACGTGCCCGGTGTTCGTCTCCAGTCCCTCGCCCCTTTTCCAGAGGGCGTAGGCCGTGTCGCAATGTGCGTCGAACAGTCTCATTGAAACGCGTCCTCCAAATGGTTGATCTGCGGCGCGCGGGTCTGCATCCCCTGCGGGGCATAGATCTCGATCACGTCGAAGCGCACGGGCTGCTCCGTCTCACGCTCGGCAAGGAACATCAGCGCCGTCTGGCGCAGGCGCTCCTGTTTATGCCGGTCGACAAATTCGCGGGCGGCGGCGAAATCCGCGCTCTTTCTCAGCTTGACCTCGACAAAAACGAGCGTCCCGCGCCGCTCGGCGATCAGGTCGATCTCCCCGAAGCGGCAGCGGTAATTCGCCGCGACGATGCGGTAGCGCCGTTTTTGCAGATAGGCCGCCGCAAGGCTCTCTCCCCAGCGGCCGAGCAGATCATTCGCCATAGAATTTTTTCAGAAAGCTCCTGCGATGGATGGGGCAGGGGCCGAATTCGCGCAGGGCGGCGTAGTGCTTCTGCGTGCCGTAGCCCTTGTGGACGGCAAAGCCGTACTGCGGGTAGACCGCGTCCTGCTCGAGCATGAAGCGGTCGCGCGTGACCTTTGCAAGGATCGACGCCGCCGCAATGTTCGCGCTGCGGCTGTCGCCCTTGACGATCGTGCGCACGGGGATGTCACCGAAATCCGGCTCGCGGTTGCCGTCGACGAGCGCAAGGTCGGGCTTGAGTCCGAGCTGCCCGACGGCGCGGCGCATGGCCAAAAACGTCGCCTGCAAAATGTTGAGCTCGTCGATCTCCTGCTCGCTTGCAAAGGCGATGCCATAGGCCAGCGCCTGCTCGCAGATCAGGGGATAGAGCGCCTCGCGGCGCTTTTCGGAGAGCTTTTTCGAGTCGTTCAGACCCTCCAGCTCCAAATCGGGCGGCAGGATCACCGCCGCCGCGCAGACCGGCCCGGCCAGCGGGCCGCGCCCGGCCTCGTCCACGCCGCAGATCAGGGAGAAGCCCTCCTCCATTGCGGCATGCTCAAAGTTCCATAATTCAGACATGGGTCGTCTCCTCCGTCCCCTCCGGAAGCTCCAGTGTGAATTTTCCGATCTTTCCGGAGCGGAATTCCTCCAATAAGATCCGCGCCATGCGCTCCGTGTCCAGCTCGCCGCGCGCCAGCAGGAAGCCGCGTTTGCGCGCCGCCTCGCTCAGAAGCGCGAAGCCGTCCGTCTCGGGCGGGCAGTCGAGCTTATAGCGCTCGCGAAGCGCCTCGGGATAGCGCGTGTAGAGCAGCTTCATCAGGTGCAGCGCCAGCGTCTCGGTATCGAGGACGTTATCCTTGACCGCGCCGGTATAGGCCAGCCGGCGGCCGACCTCCTCGTCGCCGAGCTTCGGCCAGAGGATGCCCGGCGTGTCGAGCAGGAGCAGGCCGGTGTCCACCGTGACCCACTGCTTGCCGCGCGTGACGCCCGGCCGGTTCTCGGCCTTCGCGCCCTTGCGCCCGGCGACCTGATTGATAAAGGTCGATTTTCCGACGTTCGGGATGCCGACGATCATCAGCTTGAGCGGCTTGTTGACAAAGCCCTTCTCGGCATAGCGCCGGAGCTTCTCGCTCAGAAGCTCCCGCACCGCCGGAACGAAGCGATTGATGCCCCGGCGGCTCTTGCAGTCGGTCGGCACGACCGCCATGCCCTGCTTGCGGAACCAGTCCGCCCAGACCGCCGTGGCGGCCGGGTCTGCAAGGTCGATGCGGTTGAGGATCATCATGCGCGGCTTTGCGCCGCAGATCGCGTCAATATCCGGGTTGCGGCTTGCAAGCGGGATACGCGCGTCGACGATCTCGCAGACGGCGTCGACCTGCTTGAGGTCGGCCTCCATCTGCCGCCGGGTCTTGGTCATGTGCCCCGGATACCATTGAATGTTCATCTTATCGTCCATCAGTCCACCGTCCCGATCCGGCTGAAGCTGCGCGAGCCGTCTGCATTTTTGCCGGGGAACACGACGGCCAGCACCTTCCCCATCACCTGATCGAGCCGGATCTGGCCGATCTCGGCATAGCGGCTGTCGGCCGAGTGGTTGCGGTTGTCGCCCATGACGAACACGCAGTCCTTCCCGACCGTGAGCGGGAACTCCGTACCGCCGTAGACCTCGAGCATCGTTTCGTTGATATAAGGCTCGCTCAGCGCCATTCCGTCGACATAGACCGTCGCCGTGCCGTCCCCGTTGGAGCGGACGTCGACCGTCTGCCCCTCGGTGGCGATCACACGCTTGACGATCGGCTCGCCGTCGCGGAAGGACAGCTTGCGTGCGACGACGATGTCGCCGTAGTGCAGATCGCCCATGATGACGTTGCTTTGCAGGGCGAGATAGTCGCCGTCCTGAAGCGTCGGGAGCATCGACTCGCCGTTCACGCCGACCAGCCGCACGACGAACACAAAGATCAGCGTCACCGCCGCGAGAATATAGGCCAGATCGTGCAGCAGCGTATAGGCGCCGTAAAGCGGCGGCTGCTTCTCCGGCTGAGGCGTCTGCGGCGCGGGCGTCAGCTCCGGCTGCGCCTGCATTTCGTTTTCTTCCATAAAACCAGTTCCTCCCGTTCAGCCGCTGCGCGCGGCTGGGCATATTATCCTTAATTATATCGATTATACACGATTTCCGGTCGGAAATAAAGAGCGATTTATGAACAAAACGAAAAAAATAACGCCGGTCGAGCCGTTTCCGACTCAACCGGCGAAAATTCGTTTGTCACGCACCGGCCTGAAGCTCGGGCAGGCGGTATTTGCGCGCAAAGGCCTTGTATTCCCGCTTGAACGACTCGTCCTCGAACTTCGCCGAGCGCAGCGTCTCATGCAGGTTGAGGTTGTGCATCGCCGTGTCGATCACGCATCCGGCGATGTTGGAGCAGTGGTCGGAGGTGCGCTCCAGATTCGTCAGCAGGTCGGCCCAGACAAAGCCGTTTTCCATGCTGCACGCGCTTTGCTGCATCCGCAGGATGTGGCTCGTGCGCATCTGCTCCTTCAGACCGTCGATCACCTGCTCGAGCGGCTCGACATGCGCCGCCATGGACGCATCGCCGCTCTGAAAGGCCTTGAGGGTCATTTCGACGATCTCCCCGACGGCCTCGGCCAGCGTGCGGTATTCCGCCGTCGCCGCCTCGGAAAAGCGCAGGCGCTTGCTGCGCAGCTCCTCGGCCGATTCGAGGATGTTCACCGCGTGGTCGGAAATGCGCTCAAAATCGCCGATAACCTTCAGCAGCTCCGTGACCTCGCGGCTCTCGTCCTCGCCGAGCTTCTGCGCGCTGACGCGCACGAGATAGGTACCGAGCAGGTCTTCAAAATGGTCGCAGCGCTCCTCGTCTTTGCGGATCTGCTGCGCCAGCTCCGGGCGGTAATCCGTGACGGAGCGCAGCGCGGTCTTCATCGCCCGGACGGAGGAATCCGCCATTTGCAGGCAGACGGCGCGGCTCTGCTGCAGCGCCAGCGACGGCGTTGCAAGCAGGCGCTCGTCCAGCTCCTGCGGATGCTCGGCGCATTTTGCATCCGGCACCAGATGGATCGCCAGCTTCTCGAGCAGACCGCCCGCCGGGAGCAGCAGCGCCGTGCAGGCGACGTTAAAGACGGAGTGACACACGGCAATGCCGAGCTTCGTCGCAGGCTCGTTGAGGATCGCCGGGGCGGCGGCCGCCTTGACGATGCAGAACACGCTCAGCAGCACGACCACGCCGATGATGTTGAACATCAGGTGCACGACGGCGGCGCGCTTCGCGTTTTTGTTCGTGCCGACCGAGGCCAGCAGCGCCGTGACGCAGGTGCCGATGTTCTGTCCCATGATGATCGGGATCGCGGCGGCATAGCTGACGCTGCCGGTTACGGCCAAAGCCTGCAAAATGCCGACCGAGGCCGAGCTGGACTGGATGATCGCCGTCAGGATCATGCCGACGAGCACGCCGAGCACGGGGTTTTTGAAGAGCACGAAGAGATTGGTGAAGGCCGGGACGTCCTTCAGGCCGGACACCGCGCCGCTCATGGTCTCCATGCCGAACATCAGCGTCGCGAAGCCGAGCAGGATCAGTCCGGTGTCCTTCTTGCGGTCGTTTTTCACGAAGAGATACAGCACGATGCCGATCAGCGCCAGCACCGGCGTGAACGCGGACGGCTTGAGCAGACTGACCAGGACGTTGCTGCTGTCGATGCCCGTGAGGCTGAGCAGCCACGCCGTCACGGTCGTGCCGACGTTCGCGCCCATGATGACGTTGATCGCCTGACGCAGCGTCATCAGACCGGAATTGACGAAGCCGACGACCATGACGGTCGTGGCCGACGAGCTTTGGATGATCGAGGTCACGCCCAAGCCGGTCAAAAAGCCCATGACCGGTCGATCCGTGATCCTGCCGATCAGCGTCCGCAGGCCGTTGCCCGCGCGGCGCTCCAGCGCCTCGCCCATCACGTTCATGCCGAACAGGAACAGACAAAGCCCGCCGAGCATCGTCAGTGCATTGAAAATTGTCATTGCGTTCTCTCCAATCCGATTTTTATCTTTGGATAACTTCCTCTTTGGATAACTTCCTTTTTTGCTCTGTAAAAATCGTATCAAAGGAACGTCAAATCCGTCACCAGTTTTTTGTAAAATCGAAGTAAAATCAAGGGTTTTTGTAAAAAAATCCCGCTGCAATGGTGCAGCGGGATGGATTCAGCTTCCCTGAATGTCCAGAATGACATATTCCGACCGGCAGCCGGTCTTGAAGCTGATCGCCCAGTCCGAAATGCCGGAGGTCACGACGAAATCCGTGTCCGCGCGGCGCTCGAGGCCATAGACGTTATCGTCGCCGAAGCCGAACCAGTCGATCAGCTGCACCAGCGGGATGAGCTGGCCGCCGTGCGTATGCCCTGAGAGCACGAGGTCGACCCCGGAGGCCGCCTCGCCGTCATAATCATGCGGCTGATGGTCGAGCACGATGGAATAATACTGTTCGTTCAGCCCCTGCGTCAGCTCCTGCATCGACGCGCGCCCGCCGCGGTTCTCCGTCTCCTCCGAGGCATCCTGCCGCCCGATGAGATAGAACCGATCGTCCAGCAGCACCGTCTCGTCCTGCAAAACGGTCACGCCGTTGGCCTCCAGCTCGTTGACCAAGTCCTCCGCCGTGAAATCCCGGTCGGGCATCAGGCCGCTGCGCTTGCCTGCCTTTCTGATCCCCTCGGGCGTCTGCCCGGCGTGACCGCCGGAATAATTGCCCTTATCATGGTTGCCGAAGACGAAATACACGCCGTAGGGCGTCTGCAGCCCGCCGAGCGCCTTGCAGGCCGCGACCATATCCGCGCGGCTCGAGCGTTCGTCGACAAAATCGCCGGCCACGACCACGACGTCCGGCTTTTCGGCCTGTAGGGTCTTCATATGCGCGGCGAAGCCTGCGCCGTCAAAGGTCGTGCCGAGGTGGGAATCGGCGATCAGCCCCACGCGGAGCTGCCCGACGGCCTTCCCGGTCGTGACGGTGTAGGCCGTGCGCCAGACGTGACTGGCCTGATACCAGCCGACGCCGAGATAGGCGACCGTCAGCAGCAGCGCCGCAAGGCCGGCATAATTCCGCGCGAAGCGCTTTTTGCGCAGCTTGCCGATCACCCGGCAGACCAGATCGGCCAGCAGGCCGAACAGCGCCAGATGCAGCAGGATGATGAGCGCGTTCATCGCGCCCCAGAGGGCAAAGCACACGCCCAGCGGCAGCAGCCCCGCCGCGCTCGCGACGAGCCAGCCCGCCGCGCGGCTTTTCTCCGCGAGCTTTTTCAGCGGCGTGAAGCGCCGCACATTGCGCACCAGATAGAGCAGCGCCGCCGCGCCGAGCAGCACCACGGCCGCCATCAACAGGATCCAAAGAACCACGGGCACAGCCCTCCTTCTCTTGCTTGCTTGAACGCGGAAACGCCGCATTTTGTCGCGCTCCCCTGTTCATTTTATACGATTGATCGTTGTATCATACACCAAAAGGAAATTTTGAAACGCGCGGGAGCGGATGCTGCCGCATCCGCTCCCGGTAAATCGGAAGATTCTTTATCAAGATCAAGAGGATCAGAGGCTGCGCAGACGCGCCTCGCTCTCGTCGAGCTGCCTGAGCAGGCTCTCGTATTTTTCCGCCTTGGCGCGCTCGGCCGCGACGACCTGCTCCGGCGCCTTGGCCACGAAGCCCGCGTTATTCAGCTTGCCGCGGACGGAGGCCAGCAGCTTCTCGGTCTTTTCGCGCTCCTTGGATAGGCGGGAAAGCTCCTGCTCGACGTCCACGAGCTGGTTCATCGGCATATAGACCGCCGCGTCATGCGTCACGCAGGAGGCCATGGAGGCGTGTCCCTCGGGCTTTTCGGTCGAAACGACGACCTGATCGGCATAGGCCAGACGGGTCATAAACCCGACGCCGCCTGCAAACACGTCCTGCTTCTCGGTCACGACATAGAGCGTACACTTCTTCGCGGGCGGCACGTTCAGCTCGGCTCTGCGGTTTCTGACGGCGCGAATGGCGTTCATAATGCTCTCCATGGACGATTCCTCGGCCGGGAAGCGCAGGTCGTCGCGGTGCTCCGGCCACTTGGCCACGATCAGCGCGTCGCCCTCGTGCGGGATCGCCTGCCAGATCTCCTCGGTGATAAACGGCATGAACGGGTGCATCAGGCGCAGGATCTGATCGAGCACATAGAGCAGCACCTTCTGCGCCACGAGCTTGCTCGCCTCGTCCTCGCCGTAGAGGCGGGACTTGGTCAGCTCGATGTACCAGTCGCAGTAGCTGTCCCAGATGAAGTCATAGACCTTCTGCACGGCGATGCCCAGCTCGTATTTGTCCAGATTCTCCGTGACGTCGGCGATCAGCGTGTTGAGCTTGGAGAGGATCCATTTATCCGCCGTCTCCAGCTCGCTCAGCGCCGGAAGCTCGTTCCTTTCGACGCTGAGGTTCATCATGACATAGCGGCTGGCGTTCCAGAGCTTGTTGGCAAAGTTGCGCATCGCCTCGCAGCGCTCGACATAGAAGCGCATATCGTTGCCGGGGGAATTGGCCGTGATCATGTTCATGCGCAGGGCGTCCGAGCCGTAGCGGTCGATCATCTCGAGCGGATCGATGCCGTTTCCGAGGGACTTCGACATTTTTCTGCCCTTATCGTCGCGCACAAGGCCGTGGATCAGCACGGTGTGGAAGGGCGTCTTGCCGGTCTGCTTGCAGCCGGAGAAGATCATGCGCGCAACCCAGAAGAAGATGATGTCGTAGCCCGTCACGAGCACGTCGGTCGGGTAGAAATACTTGAAATCAGGCGCGTCGGTGTCCGGCCAGCCGAGCGTCTCGAACGGCCAGAGCGCCGAGGAAAACCATGTGTCAAGCACGTCCTCGTCGCGCGTAATGTGCTTGCTGCCGCACTTTTCGCAGCAGGTCGCGTCCTCGCGCGAGACGGTCATATGGCCGCAGTCTGCGCAGTACCACGCAGGAATCTGATGCCCCCACCAGAGCTGGCGCGAGATGCACCAGTCGCGCACGTTCTCCATCCAGTTGGTGTAGATTTTTGTGAAGCGCTCGGGAACGAACCGCGTCTCGCCCTCGTTGACAACGCGCAGCGCCTCCTCGGCCAGCGGCTTCATCTTGACGAACCACTGCGCCGAGATGATCGGCTCGACGTCGCGGTGGCAGCGGTAGCACGTTCCGACGTTGTGGTTATACGGCTCGACCTTGACGAGATAGCCCTGCTCCTCGAGATCGGCGACGATCTGCTTGCGCGCCTCGTAGCGGTCAAGTCCCTGATACTTTCCGCCAAGCTCGTTGACCTTTCCGTTGTCGTCGAGCACGCGGATGACCTCGAGCTTGTGGCGCAGGCCGACCTCGAAGTCGTTCGGATCGTGCGCGGGGGTCATCTTGACGCAGCCCGTGCCGAAGTCCATCTCGGCATAATCGTCGGCGACGACCGGGATCTCCTTGTTCATAAGAGGCAGGATCACGTTCTTGCCGACGATGGCCTTATAGCGCTCGTCGTTCGGGTTGACGCAGACGCCGGAGTCGCCCAGCATCGTCTCCGGGCGCGTCGTGGCAACGATCACCTCGCCGGAGCCGTCGGCCAGCGGATAGCGGATGTGCCAGAGGCTGCCGGGCTTGTCGACATACTCGACCTCGGCGTCGGACAGCGCCGTGACGCAGTGCGGGCACCAGTTGATGATGCGGCTGCCCTTATAGATCAGCCCCTGCTCATAGAGGCTCACGAACACCTCGCGCACGGCCTTCGAGCAGCCCTCGTCCATCGTGAAGCGCGCGCGTTCCCAGTCGCAGGACGCGCCGAGCTTCTTCTGCTGCTCAACGATGCGGTTGCCGAACCTGTGCTTCCAGTCCCAGACACGCTCGAGGAACTTCTCGCGGCCAAGGTCATAGCGCGTCAGCCCCTCCTTGCGCAGCTCCTCCTCGACCTTGATCTGCGTGGCGATTCCGGCGTGGTCGACGCCCGGCACCCACAGCGCCGCATAGCCCTGCATCCGCTTGAAGCGGATCAGCACATCCTGCAGCGAGGCGTCCATCGCGTGACCCATGTGAAGCTGGCCGGTCACATTGGGGGGCGGCATAACGATCGTGAACGGCTTTTTGTGCTCGTCGCGCTCGGTATGGAAATACCCGCCGTCCTGCCAGAATCGGTACAGCCGCGCCTCGACGTCCTTGGGATCGTAGGTCTTCGGTAATTCTCTTGCCATAATCAGTCTCCTTATTTGATAAAAAACGCCCTGAGCGCTTGGCTCAGGGCGAAATATTCCGCGGTACCACCTGAATTTCCGCAAAAGCGGACACTCTTGAAAAACGGCGCAGACCGTTTTTCCGCTCTGTAACGGGAGCACCCGTGCGAACGTAATCAAGGCTTCCGTCCGCCCGTTCCAAAGCGACCTTCACCGCCGCCCGGCAGGGACTTGCACCGTCCGTCCCCTCTCTGCTGCGCAGGCTGCGCGGTTACTTCTCTTTTTCACCACGTTTTTTATTATTTATTAAATGTATGATAGCCGAATCCGCTCGGTTTGTCAAGCCCCTTCAGCAGCCCGCAAGGCGCTTCATGTCCTCGGCCAGACGCTCGAGCAGCGCAGCGGCGCGCTTCGGGTCGCGGTCGACCGCCGTCAGATAGAGCTTGACCTTCGGCTCCGTGCCGGAGGGACGGACGATCACGCTGCCGCTCTCGCCCAGCTCCAGCGCCACAACGTTCGATTTCGGCAGCAGCACCGGCTCGGTCGCGCCGGTGGCCAGCTCCGTGCGGACACGGCTGAGGTAATCCGTGCAGCTCGTCACGCGCACGCCGCCCAGCTTCGTCGGGATCTCCGCGCGGAAATCCTTCATGAACTTCGCCGAAAGCTCCATGGCGTTCGGCCCCTTCAGCTCGATGCTGATGACCTTTGCGTCGTGATAGCCCAGCTCGGCATAGAGCGCGTCGATCTGATCGGCCAAATTCATGCCCTCGCGCTTGAGCTTCGCGGCCAGATCGGCCGTGAGCATGGAGGCCACGACGGCGTCCTTGTCGCGGGCGTAGGTGCCCTTGAGGTAGCCGCAGCTCTCCTCGAAACCGAAGACGAAGCGGTTCTCCTCGCCCTTTTCCTCCAGCGCAAGGATCTCGCCGCCGATGTACTTGAAGCCCGTCAGAACATTGCGCATTTTCACGCCGTATTTCGCCGCGATCTTGTCGGCCATCGGCGATGAGACGATCGAGCGCACGGCGACAGGGTCGGCGGGCAGCCTGCCCTTGGCCGTCAGCTCGCCGAGGATGTAATCAAGCAGCAGGCAGCCCAGCTCGTTGCCGCTGAGCTTGCGGAAGCCGTCCCCGGCGGGCACGGCGACGGCGACGCGGTCGCAGTCCGGATCGGTGCCGAGGATGAGGTCGGGATGGGTGCTGCGCGCGATCTTATAGCTCTCGTTGAGCGCCGCGTCCGTCTCGGGGTTCGGATATTCGCAGGTCTTGAAGTCGCCGTCCGGCTGCTCCTGTGCCTTCACAACGTCGACATGCACGCCGATGCGCCCAAGCACGGTGCGCACGGGCTTGTTGCCGGTGCCGCAGAGCGGCGTATAGAGCAGGTTGAGGTTGTCCGACGGGACGTCGGTCACGCGCTCGGCCAGAACGGTCTGATAGTATTCCTCCCAAAGCTCCGGCGCGATAAACTCGACGTCACGCTTGGCCATGCTGAAATCGAAGCTCTGCGCGGCGGGGACAAAATAAGGGATCTCCTCGATCCTCTGATAGACGATCGCGGCCGGCTCGTCGGTCATCTGGCAGCCGTCCGGGCCGTAGCACTTGATGCCGTTATAGGCGCCGGCGTTGTGGCTTGCCGAGACGACGATGCCGCAGCCGCAGCCGAGGCGGCGCACGGCAAAGGAGAGCATCGGCGTGGGCGCCAGCTCGTGGTAAACATAGACGTGCACGCCCTTTTCCGCCAGCGCCGTGGCGCAGATCTCGGCATAGCGGCGGGAGTTGTGCCGCGAGTCATAGCCGATCGCGCATTTCTGCGGCAGCTCCGTGGACGTCAGCCATGCGGCAAGCCCCTGTGCCGTGCGGCGCACGGTATAGTCGTTCAGGCGGTTCGTGCCGAGCCCCATGATGCCGCGGATACCCGCGGTGCCGAAGGCCAGCTCCGCTCCGAACGCGCCCTTGAGCGCGTCGTCATCCGAGGCCATGCGGTCAAGCTCACCGCGCTCGGCGGCAGTCAGAGGCGCGTGTGCGCGCCAAAACTCATAGCGTTCCAAATAATCCATAAGGGGGGATGCTCCTTCAAAATATTTTTTCGCCGGAGTTGGAATTTTTCGGGTTATGCGCTCAGACGTCCTCGATGATCGGGCTGGAATTGGATGCCTGACGCTGCTGCGGATTGACCAGCGCACGGAACTTCGAGCGCGACTCGCGGATCTCGGCAAGGGATTCGGCGACGGCCTCCTCCGTGCGGCGCAGAGAATCGTCGACATAGTCGTTCGTGACCTGCTTCAGCTCCTTGATCTTGTCCTGCGCGGCGCGCACCATCTCGTTGGCCTGCGATTTTGCCTCGGCATAGACGGCCTCCTGAGAGACGAGCTGCCGGGCCTGCGCCTGCGCCTGCTTGAGGATGCCCTCCGCCTCGCGCTTCGCGCTGGTGATCAGCTCGCTGCGGGATTCGACGATCGTCTTGGCCTGCTTCAGCTCGCCGGGCAGGCGGTTGGAGATCTCGTCGAGCAGATCGAGCACACGCTCGCGCTCGAGGGCGCAGCGGTCGCTGCTGAACGGAACGCTCTTGGCGTCCTGCACCATTTCATACAGGGTGCCGATCAGTTCCTCAATACCATGTTCATTCATGTTTGTTCCTCCTTATGATGATTCGTGATGATTTTCATTTTTTCCCGGAATTCGTCCATGATCTCCGCAGGCAGGAAATCGCTCAGGTCTGCCTGATAAAAGCCCATTTCCTTCACGGCGCTGGAGCTGAGATACATATATTGATGCTCCGCCGTCAGAAACAGCGAATCCAGCTTGGGATTGAGCTTGCGGTTGATCATGGCCATCTGAAATTCTTTTTCAAAGTCCGACCCGGCGCGCAGACCCTTGATGATCGTGCAGCAGCCGTGCGACTGCGCATAGTCGGCCAGCAGACCGTCGTGCGAGTCGACGCTGACGTTCGGAAGGTGCGCCGTGACGCGTGTGAGCTGCGCCTTGCGCTCGTTCAGCGTGAACATCGGCCGCTTTTCGCAGTTGACCATCACGCAGACGATCAGCCGATCGAACAGCCGCGAGGCACGCTCGATGATATTCAGATGCCCCTTGGTCACGGGGTCGAAGCTGCCGGGGTAGACCGCGATCTTCATACAGCATCCTCTTCTCTGCGAAACAGGGTGATCGCAGTTTTTCCGTAAAGATAGTCCTTCGAGCGCGCCAAGCCGGAAAACGCGCCGTCAAGCGGTTTTTCCTTGGGGCGTTCTGTGATAATTATACCACCTTCCGCCAAAATGTCAATTTCTGAGATGCGTTTTAGCGAATTTTCCAGATATTTTTCCGCATAAGGCGGGTCAAGGAAGATCAGACGGAAGCGCCTTTTGCAGCGGTCGAGATAGCTCAGGTAATCCCCCTGCACCAGCTCCGCCTTTTCCGCAAGATGCGTGCGGCGCAGATTCTCGCGCACGATGTCCAGCGCGTCGCGCCGCTCGTCGACAAAAACCGCACACGCCGCGCCCCGGCTGAGCGCCTCAATGCCGAGCTGACCCGACCCGGCGAACAGATCGAGCACGTCCCCGCAGATCTCGTATTGAATGATGTTGAACAGCGCCTGCTTGACGCGGTCGGCGGTCGGGCGGGTCAGCAGACCCTCGGGCGCCTTCAGATTCGTGCCGCCGGCCGTTCCGGTGATGACTCTCATGGCTTCACTCCTTTTTATCCTCCGTGCGGAAGAACGCATAGACCGCCTCGGCCGTTTTTTCCGGCACGACGGCGCACAGCGCCGGAAGCTCCGCCTCGCGGATCGCCTTGATCGAGCCGAAGGCCCTGAGCAGCGCCAGCCGCCGCTTCTCCCCGATGCCGGGGATCCGGTCGAGCTGTGAGCCGCGCATCCGGCGGCTGCGCAGGGTGCGGTGATAGGTGATGGCGAAGCGGTGCGTCTCCTCCTGAATGCGGCCGATCAGCGCGAAGACCGCCGGGATGCTCTGAATGCCGATCTCGCGGCCGTCCGGCGTGACGAGGGCGCGCGTGCGGTGGCGGTCGTCCTTGACCATGCCGAAGATCGGCAGCTCGAGCTGCATGGCCGCGAGCGTCTCGCGCACCGTCTCGGCATGGACGGTGCCGCCGTCGATCAGCAGCGCGTCCGGGCGCTCGTCGAAGCCCTTGTCGCCGTCGAGATAGTGACAGAAGCGGCGGCTGACGACCTGCCGCATGGACGCGTAATCGTCCTGCTCGTCCATATTTTCGAGCTTAAAGCGCTTGTAATCGCTTTTTTTCGGTTTCCCGTCGACAAAAACCACCATTGAAGCGACGATGTCCGTCCCGGCAATGTTGGAAATGTCATAGGCCTCCAGCCGCATGGGCGGCTTCGGAAGGCCAAGCATGGCTTGCAGCAGACGCAGCGTGCCGGAGATGCGCTCGGCGGCGGTCGTCGCGCGCTCGGCCTCCTCGCGGGCGTTCTTGTTCGCCAGCTCGACGAGGCTGCGGTTCTTGCCCCGCTGCGGCACGTGGAACTGCACCCTTTTGTTCAGCTCCTGAAGCAGCAGCTCCTCAAACAGCGCGCTGTCCTCCATCGCGAAGGGCAGCAGGATGCGCCGCGGTGCGGCCTGCCGCTTGAGATAATACTGCTTGACGAGGGCGGAGAGCGCCTCCTCCGGCACGTCCGGCACGGGCAGCAGCTCATAGTCCTTGTCCATCAGGTTGCCGCGGATGAAATGCAGCACGGCGAAGCAGGCCTTGCCCTCCGTGCAGTGCCAGCCGATCACGTCCGTGTCGGCCATCGTCCCGGCCGTGACGAGCTGACGCTGCGCCAGCAGCTCCACGGCGCGCAGGCGGTCGCGGCAGGCTGCCGCGCGCTCGAATTCCAGCGCCTCGGCCGCCTCCTCCATCTCCTGCCGAAGCGCCCTGCAAAGCTCCTGCTGCTTGCCCTCGAGCAGCTGCACGGCCTGCTCGATGCGCGCAAGATAATCCGCGCGCGTCAGCTCCGGTCTGCACCAGCCGTCGCAGGTCTTGATCTGATAGTTCAGGCAGGGGCGCTCCTTGCCGATGTCACGCGGGAGCTGCCGGCTGCACGTCGGCAGGCGGAGTACCGCGCGGATGGTCTTGATGACGTCGCGGCGGCCGTAGGGTCCGTAATACGCCGCGCCGTCGTCGCGCACCTTGTTCACGAGCGAGAACTCGGGATAGGGCTTGCTGCGGTCAAGCCGGACATAGGGAAAGCCCTTGTCGTCCTTGAGCAGGATGTTGTATTTCGGCATATAGTGCTTGATGAGCGAGCACTCCAGCACAAGCGCCTCGAACTCCGTCGCCGCCGCGATCGTCTCGAAATGGTCGACCTGCGAGACCATACGTCGGGTCTTCGGCGTGTGCGACGCGGTATCCTGAAAATACTGCGTGACCCGATTTTTCAGTTTTTTGGCCTTTCCGACATAGATCACCGTGTCGTGCGCGTCCTTCATCAGATAGACGCCCGGCTCATAGGGCAGCGAGAGCGCCGCCAGCTTCAATTCATCGCGTGTCATGACATCCTCGCATGAAAAAGCTGCCTCAAACGCCGTGCGCTTGGGGCAGCGGATGGTTCATAGAAATCAGTAAACGTCCTTGACCAGCATGGCCGACAGGGACTTCACCGCGGCTTCTTCATCGGGACCCTCAGCGATGAGCGTCAGCTCCGTTCCGGTCGCGATGCCCATGGAGAGGACGCCAAGCAGGCTCTTGGCATTGATCTTGCGGTCGTCGGCCTCGATCCAAATGCTGGAACGGAATTCGTTCGCCTTTTGAATGAAATAGGTCGCTTGCTTATTATGAAGCCCGGATTCGCACTTCACAACGGATTTTTCTGTATACACCTTGTGTCAACTCCTCAGTTCTCGCACCCAGCGATAATAGATAGAATTAATATACGCAAAAAAAACGGTTTTGTCAACCTTTATCGCGAAATTTTATGCCAGCTCCGCGATGGTCACGCCGTCCTCGCCCTCGCCGTAGACGCCGAGGCGGAACTTTTTGACGGCTCTGTTGCGGCGCAGCTCCTCCTGCACCGCCTTGCGCAGGACGCCCGTTCCCTTGCCGTGGATGATGCGCACCTGAGAAAGGTTCGCCAGCATCGCCGAGTCGAGGAAGACCGCCAGCGTCGCAACGGCCTCGTCGGCGCTCATGCCGCGCAGATCCAGCTCGGCCTTGGTCGGCGTGTTGCGGAAGGCGTGCTGACTGCGCTCGATGAGCTTCTTGGCCTGCTGCTTTGTCTCCTCGATCAGCGCGACCTCCTCGGGCTTGGCCGTGATCTTCATGATGCCGGCCTGAAGCTGATAGCTGCCGTCGGCATTGACCGACAGCACCTGCGCCCGCGTGCCGAAGCGCAGCACCTCGACCGTGTCGCCCGGACGGATGGGGCGGCTGGGCGCGGGACGCGCCGCCGTTTTCTGCGCCGGAGCAAAGGCCTCCTCAGCCTCGTTCAGCCTGCGCCGCAGCTCGGCCTGCTTCTCGTTGACGCCCTGCGCGTCGGCTGCGTCCTTCATCTGGCGGCGGAGCTGCTTCAGCTCGTCGGCGACCTCGTTGGCCGTGCGCCGCGCGTTGTCGATGATCGCCTGCGCCTCGGCGCGCGCCGTGCGCTGTGCCTTCTCGCGCTCGCGCTTGATCTCGTCGTAATACCGCTCGGACTGCTCCTTCATCTGCGCCGTCTCGAGCTTCAGGCGCTCGGCCTCGAGCTTGGCCTGCTCCATCTGCGCCCGCTGCTCCTCAAGCTGATTGAGCACATCCTCGAAATTCTTGTCGTTCTCGCTGACGTAGCTGCCCGCCTTCTCGACGATCTCGTCCGGCAGGCCGAGCCGCTTGGAGATCGCGAACGCGTTCGACTTGCCCGGGATGCCGATCAGAAGCCGGTAGGTCGGCCGCAGCGTCTCGACGTCAAACTCGCACGAGGCGTTCATGACGCCCTTGGTGCGCATGGCGTAGACCTTCAGCTCGGCATAATGCGTCGTTGCCGCGACGCGGCTGCCGCACTGGCGGCAGAACTCGATGAGCGCCGTGGCCAGCGCCGCGCCCTCGGCCGGGTCGGTGCCCGCGCCCAGCTCGTCGAAGAGCACAAGCGTCTCCCTGTCGCATTGGCCGACGATCTGGACGATGTTCTTCATATGCGCCGAGAAGGTCGAAAGCGACTGCTCGATGGACTGCTCGTCGCCGATGTCGGCCAGCACCTGAGAAAAGACGGAGATCGCGCTGCCGTGGTCGGCCGGAATATGCAGGCCGCATTCAGCCATCAGCGTCAGCAGGCCGATCGTCTTGAGCGTGACGGTCTTGCCGCCGGTGTTCGGGCCGGTGATGATCAGCGTGTCAAAATCCGTGCCCAGCCGCACCGTGATCGGCACGACCTTCTTCGGATCGATCAGCGGATGCCGCGCCCGGATCAGCTCGACGGAGGCGTTCGTGCGCAGCTCGGGCTGCATGGCATTCATTTTATGCGACAGCTTTGCGCGCGCAAAGACCGCGTCGAGCGTGACGAGCATCTCCATGCTCTGCAGAATGCTCTCGCGGAAGGACGCGCACTCCGCCGAAAGCTCGGCCAAAATGCGCTCGATCTCTTTTTTCTCCTGCAAGGCCAGCTCGCGCAGGGCGTTGTTGGCGTTCACGGCGCTCATCGGCTCGATGAAGACCGTGCTGCCGGTGGAGGAGACGTCGTGGATCAGACCCGGCACGTCGTTCTTGCACTCGGCCTTGACCGGCACGACGTAGCGGTCGCCGCGCAGCGTGATGATCGGGTCGCGCAGGGATTTGGCATAGGTCGGCGAGCTGATGATCTTTTGCAGCGACTCCTTGACCTTGGCGCTTTGCAGGCGCATATGGCGGCGGATATCGGCCAGCTCCGGGCTGGCCGCGTCGGCGATCTCATCCTCTGAGAGGATGCAGGTGCCGATCTTCTCCTCCAGATAACGGTTCGGCGAAAGCTCCTGAAAATAGACGTCGAGCACGGTCTGGGCATAGTCGCCGTTGTAATAGGCCTTGGCGTTGCGGATGCAGCGCAGCACCGCCGCGATGCGCAGCAGCTCCGTCGGGTTCAGGCTGCCGCCGCGGTCGGCGCGCTCGAGCGAGGGGGCGATCTCCTTCAGCTCGTGGAAGGACGGCGAGCCCTTGAGGTCGATGAGGCGGCAGGCCGCGCCCGTCTGCTCCTGCAGGACGCGGATCTCGTCGACGTCGGTCTGCGGCTCGAGCGCAAGGCAGCGCGCCTTGGCCTCGTCGCTGTTGGCATAGGCCGCGAGCTGCTCGAGCACGCGGTCAAGCTCCAGCTTACGGAGCGATTTTTCGTAAAGTTCGGTCATAATATGTCCTCATAAAAACAGGGATTTATAAAAATCCAAGGTGGAAAAGCCGCGCTCGAGCCGCATACAGAGATAGGCCTCGGCAATGTCATGCAGCTGGCGCAGCGCCTCGTCCGAGGCCTGAAAGGCAAAGAGCCTCTTCGCCGGGCAAGAGCAGACGTAGCGCATGGCGGCCAGCGCGGCCGGCGAGACAGGCATTCGGATGCCGTCGCCGGGACAGGACGCGCATTGCAGCGCCCCCTGCGTCACGTTGAAGCGGTCGCAGTCCTCGCGGCCGCAGACCAGACACCCGCGCAGATCGGGCAGGAAGCCCGCAAGGCAGGCCAGCCGCAGCTCGAACACCGCCTTGACGGTTCTCTGCGGCAGACGCAGCCTGCCAAGCGCATAGAGCGCGTTGAGCAGCAGCGAGAGCAGCTCCGGCTGCGGGTCGCCCTCCTGCGCGACGGTGTCCGTGACCTGTGCAAAATAAGACGCCAGCGCCAGCAGCTCCAGATCGCCGCGCAGCTCGGCAAACTGCTCGAGCGGCACGGTCTCCGTGACGGTATAGCGCCCCTGATGCTCCGAGAGCGTGAACTCCGAATAGGCCAGGAGCTGACAGGCCGCCTTATTCTTGCTCCGGGCGCTTTTCGCGCCGCGCGCCTTCACGGTCAGCTTGCCCAGCTCCTGCGTCATGAGCGTCAGGAGCTTGTCGCTGTCGCGGTACTGCGTCTCGCGCAGTACGATCCCATTGGTTTTGATGTACATGTTCCTCTCAGGCGGCGGTCACTTCCCCGCCGCCGTTTCCTCTTGCTGATGCTCCTGCCGCCGGTGCAGCAGGTAGGCCTCCGGCGCCCCGGTGTCCAAAAACAACTGCCAGAATACGTTCCCGTCCATTCCGCCGCCTCCCTTTTCTCGTCATTAGGATGCGCTGGTCGCGCGGGACGATACCGAACAATTATTGGTAGCCGAAGTTGCGGATCAGGAAGTCGCTGTCGCGCCAATTCTCCTTGACCTTGACCCAGAGCTGCAAATAGACCTTCGCGCCCATGAATTTTTCGCAGTCCTTGCGGGCGTCGGTCGCGATCTTTTTGAGCATCGCGCCGTGCTTGCCGATGATGATGGCCTTATGGCTGGCCTTTTCGCAATAGACGGTCGCCTCGATGTCGATGATGCCGTCGTCGCGCTCGGCAAAGCGCGTGATCTCCACGGCCGTGCCGTGCGGGATCTCGCGTTCGAGGTTCCAGAGCAGCTTCTCGCGGATGATCTCGGCCATGACCTGCCGCTCGGGCTGATCGGTGGTCATGTCCTCCGGGAAGAAGAACGGGCTGTCGACCGCGTATTTCTCGCATTCGTCGAGCAGGGTCTGCACGCCGTCGCCGAGCTTCGCGGCGATCGGCACGACGGCGTCAAACGGATAAGCCGCCTGATAGGCCGCGATGACGGGCAGCAGCTCCTCCTTGTTCTCGAGCGTGTCGACCTTGTTGATGACCAGAATGGCCGGGGCGCGTTTGGCCTTGATCTGCTCGATCAGAGCGGCCTCCTGCGCGCCGACGTTGGCGATCGGGTCGACCAGCAGCAGGATGAGGTCAACATCGGAGACGGATTCCTTCACGACGTTGACCATATAGTCTCCGAGCTTGGTGCGCGGCTTATGAAAGCCCGGCGTGTCGATGAAGACGAGCTGCGTTGCTCCGCGCGTCAGCACGCCGCTGATGCGGTTGCGCGTGGTCTGCGGCTTATGCGATACGATTGCGATTTTCTCCCCGACCAGACGGTTCAGAAGCGTCGATTTTCCGACGTTCGGCCGCCCGGCAATGGTAATCATGGCTGTTTTTTGACTCATGTTTGATCTCCTAAGTAAAACTCAAAATACATCTGATCCTCGGCTTTTCTCTTGTGGCCGCCGTCGATCAGGCCGACGACGCCGCCCATTTTGCGGTAAAAGCCCTGCGCCTTGGAGTTGTGGATGTTGCAGCCGCAGAAAAATTTTTGCTCTCCAAGCGCCCGGCAGGCCGCGCGCATCTGCGCAAACACGCGGCTGCCCAGCCCTCGTCCCTGATAGCCGGGCAGGATATAGAGCGCGTTGAGGCAGAGCCGAAAATCGCGATAGCGCCCGCCCGGAAACGCGCCGTAATAAAAGTAGCCGATGCAGTCCGCGCCGTCGAGCATCAGATAGACCGTCTGCGTCCGAATGCGCTGAAGGTCGTTTTGGTGGTGCATGGCGTAATCGAAGCGGTCGATCTGTTCGTCGTCATAAATGCCGCGGTAGGTCGCGTCCCAAGCTTTTCTGCGCGTCTCGGAGAGCAGCGGCACGTCCTCCTCGGTCGCCCGTCTGAACGCGATCATCTTTGCAGCCCCAGCTGCGCGGCGATCAGCTCCTCGCGCGTGCGCATCTGGCGCTTCATCTCGCCCTCGTCCATGTGGTCATAGCCCAGCAGATGCAGCACGGAATGGATGGTCAGATAGCCGACCTCGCGCTTGAGCGAGTTGCCGAAGCGCTTGGCCTGATCCTTCGCGCGCTCGAGCGAGATGCACATATCGCCCAGCGGCAGAAGCTCGGTCTGCGGGTCGAGCATGTCGCTTGGATCGTCCGGAAATGCACCCGGACTGAGGTCGAACATCGGGAAGGACAGCACGTCCGTCTCGCGGTCGATCTGCCGCATGGCGGCGTTGACGGCGCGGATGCCGGCGTCGTCCGTGACGAGCACATTGATCTCGCAGGGCACATCCACGCCCTCGGCGGCCAGCGCCGCCTCGATGCAGCGGTGGATGTGCAGCGTCAGGCCGGGGCTGCGGTCCCGGCGATTGGAATAACGAACGCTGATTTGATGCTTCATTTTCTCTCCCTCTTGAGCTTTTTGACCGGCGGCGTCGGATGCTTCTCGCCGCCCCTTTCATAGGCGGCAATGATCTGCTGCACGAGCGCGTGGCGCACCACGTCGCTGGCCGTCAGGCGGCAGATGGCAATATCCGGAATGTTCTCCAGAATGCGCACTGCGTCCTTCAGGCCGCTGGTCTTGTCCGCGGGCAGGTCGATCTGCGTCACGTCGCCGGTGATGACGATCTTCGAGCCGAAGCCCAGACGCGTCAGGAACATTTTCATCTGCTCGCGCGTGGTGTTCTGCGCCTCGTCGAGGATGATGAAGCTGTCGTCGAGCGTGCGGCCGCGCATATAGGCCAGCGGCGCGACCTCGATGTTGCCGCGTTCAAGGTATTTCTGATAGGTTTCCGCTCCGAGCATGTCATAAAGCGCGTCATACAGCGGCCGCAGATAAGGGTCGACCTTGTTTTGCAGGTCGCCGGGCAGGAAGCCCAGCCGCTCCCCTGCCTCGACCGCCGGACGCGTCAGGATGATGCGGTTGACGGTCTTCTCGCGGAAGGCCGCGACCGCCGCCGCCACGGCGAGATAGGTCTTGCCCGTGCCGGCAGGGCCGACGCCGATCGTGATCGTGTTTTTCTGGATGGCCTTCATATAGCGCTGCTGGCCGAGGGTCTTGGCCTTGATCGGCTTGCCCTTGGCCGTGATGCAGACGACGTCCTTGGCCATCTGGCCGATCTGATCGTCGTTTCCACTCGAGACCAGCTCGATCAGATAGCGCACCTTCTGCTCGTCGATCGTCTCGCCCTTGGCCGCAAGGGTCAGCAGCCCCTCGATGGCGCGCGCGCCCCGGTCGGCCGCCTCCTCCTCGCCGGTCACCTTCAGCTCCGTGCCCCGGTTCGTGATACGCACGCCGTAGGTCTGCTCGATGCGCTTGATATTCTCGTCGAAGGAACCGAACACGTTGATGATCTGCTCGATCCGTTCGGCATTGATGATTCGTTCCGTCATTCCGGTTCTCCTTTTTGTTTATTTCTCCACGGGCAGCGTCCGCGCGATCATCTCCTCGCAGGTCGCCTCGGCCTCAAGGATCAGCAGGCCGTCCCGCTGCGTCAGCGTCCCGGTGCAGGAGCGGATCTCCCCGGCGAGCATCCGGCCGCGCAGAACGCGCTGAAAGGCCTCGAGCATCTGCTCGCGCGTGAGCGGATTTTCCCGCTGCACGAGGGTATACTCCCGGTAGGTCACGGTCTCCAGCCAGACCGGAAACGGGTATTCCGGCAGGGACAGCTGTTTTACGCTTATCATTTTATCACATCCGGTAGGGAAAATTCCACTGTTTCCGCATAAATTTATTCTTTTTCTTCCGACGACGAGCGTCCGCTGCGTTTTTTCGCGGCCGGTATAGTGCTTTTCCGTGATCTGCGCCGGGGCAACGAGCGTTCCGGTGTACCACGTCTCGCCGAAGATCTCGCCCTCGGCGCAGACGCCGCGCACGCAGACGCCGTAGTCCTCATAGCCCGAGACGAGCACCTGCCCGGCCGCGACGGTGTCGCCGACCGCGCATTCCTTCACGCCCTCGAGCACGACCAGCTCCGTGATCCGCGCGTCGCGCACGGCCACCAGATGCGCCGCCGGATAGGGCGGCTCATTCCGCTCGGAAAATTCCCGCTCGTTGACCTGCACATGCAGCACGCCGCCGCTGCGGTTGACCGCGATCCAGCTCAGCGCGGGCAGCGTCTCGAGCACGCGGTTGCGCATCTTGGAATATTCGATCGACGGAGCAAAGGCGCCGACGCGCACGCCCTGCTCCTCGAGCGCCGTCAGGATCTCCGCCTCGGGCACGCGCTCGTTGCCCTCGACCGTGATGCCCCAGACGACCGTCTGCATCAAAAAGCTCAGCGCGACCGCCAGCAGCAGTCCGATCAGCAGCGCCGGGCGGCGCAGCAGGCGCCGGGCATCGTGCGCCAATCCGCTCAGGCCGACCGTCTCGACCTCGCAATAGCTTCTCTCGGCAAGGCGCTCGATCTGCTCATAATGCCGGGGCGTGACGCAGAGCGTGCAGGTCATCCCGTCGAGCATCTGCGGCTCCCAAAAGCGTCGGTCGGCGCGGCTGAGCGCATTTAAAAAATCCTCCGGCGCCGCGCCGGTCACGCGCAGGCGGCGGCAGCCGAGCAGGTAGCGCAGCGGCGCGATCATGCCAGCTCCACCGAAAAAACGGTGCCTCGTATCACGACCGTCTCGCGGCTCATCGTTCCGAGCTTCAGGCCGTCGCCGCGAACAGTCACCTGCCCGTGCGGCAGCGCCAGGATCACGCACTCGGGCGCATAATGGATCAGGCCGCAGTGCTTTTCGACGCGCACGCAGGAATTGCCGTGCAGCGTGATGAGCTGGGTATTGCCCACGACCTCCGGCGGCAGTCGAAGCGCGCCGGACAGCGTTTTTTGCATGTTCATATTCATCACCTTGGGACATTCTATGCGCGGCGGTTCAAATCTTTCCCTCCGGCGCATAGATTCTATCGGGTGATGAACATGAAAAAACGACTTCCGCTGCTTCTGACCGCCGCTGCGTGCTTCCTTGCGCTGCTGCTTGCGCCGGACGCCGCGCGGACGGGCGCGGTCGAGGGGCTTCGGCTCTGCGCGGAGCGCGTGCTCCCGGCGCTGCTCCCGTTTCTGTTCGCAAGCCGTCTGCTCTGCGGCGCGCTGCCTCCGCTCCCCTGCGGCGGACGGCTCGACCGCCTGAGCAGCGCCGTGTTCGGTGTGCGCGCAGCGGCGCTCCCGGCGTTTCTCGTGGGGCTGCTGGGCGGCTATCCGTCCGGCGCCGCCGCCGTCGCCGGGCTTTATCAGGAGGGCGCGCTGGAAAAACGGGATGCCGAGCGCGCGCTGCGCATCTGCAACAACTCCGGCCCGGCGTTTTTCGTCAGCGTGGTCGCCTCCGTGACCGGCGGCGTCCGAACCGGGCTGCTGCTCTACGGCATTCATGCCTTCAGCGCCCTCTGGGTCGCGCTGACGCTGCGCGAACCGGACAGCGGCGGGGGCGCGCATATAAGGCGCATCGCCGATCCGTCCGTGCCGGAGCTGTTCGCCCGTTCCGTGCGCGGCACGGCGGAGGCCATGCTGAGCATCTGCGTGCTGATCGTCTGCTTCCGCGTGGTGCAAGAGCTGCTGACCGTCTGGAACGTCTGGGCGCTGCTCGGCATTCCCGGCGCGCTGCGCGGTCTGGCGCTCGGCGTGCTCGAGCTGACCTCCGGCGTCCTGTTGCAGCAGGGGCAGCCCTTCGCTTTGCCCTTCTGCGCATTTTTGATGGGCTGGGGCGGTTTATGCGTGCATTTGCAGGCGCTCAGCCTCGCTGCGTCGGCCGGGCTGCGTCCGCGCGGCTACTGCGCGGCCAAGCTGCTGCACGGTCTGTTTTCCGTGCTCCTGGTGCTGGCCTTCACCGCGCCGCGCCCGCTTCTGCTCGCCGAGGTCGCGTTTTTATTCGCCGCAAGCGCCGTTTTTCCGTCTGTTTTGAAAAAATATGCTGGAAAAAAGTCGCAGACTGCGGTATAATGGGCGTTGAGGTGAAGCCGATGCTGTTCAAGAAAAAAATCGCCCCGTCCTGCTCCTATTGCGCCCACGCCGGAAAGATCGACGACAAGACCTATCTCTGCAAAAAGCGCGGCATGGTCTCCTGCGGCCAGAGCTGCCGCCGGTTCAAATATGACCCGCTCAAGCGCGTTCCTCCGCGCAGAAAGCCCGCGGATTTTTCAAAATACGACGACGTGGATTTCTCACTGTGAGCGCCATGCGGATTTCCGATCCGAATTATGAGCTGTCTGATTCAAAAACCAGTATAACCATCAAAAAGCCTCCGAGCCTGTTTGTGCTCGGAGGCTTTCTGCTTGCGGCATACGTCAGGACAGGCTGTCGGTGATCGCGTTGCGCTCCTCGTCAGACTCGTCCATCATCTTATGCGCGTAGTCATTGGCATAATCAAAGATCAGGTTTTCATAGTCGATCTTTTTCCCGACGATCTTTTCGGCAAACGACACCGCCTGATCGATCAGCTGCTGGGATTTGCTGCCGCTGTCAGTCTCGGGGTCGTCGAGCGCACCGCTCGTCGACTCCGTCGTCTCAGACGGCGACTGATCCGTGAGATAGGGAGAGAGTATGCCATCAACCTTGCCCTTTGCGAAGCGATAGCCCAGAAACAGCGCCACCGCAAGAACGGCGACCTTGATCCAGACCGTCCACCATGCACGTCTCAACTATCCCACCTCCTTCCGATTGGTTCGACGCCGGAAACGCTGCTTTGTTCCGACGTTTTTTGCAATGCAAAGGCATCGCAAGCTTGGGAACCTCTGAATAAATCGGCTGCGGCGCTCAGCGGGTCTTTTGCCCCAACTTATCGGTTTGAAAATCTTGAAATACGTAAAGGATTCCTGCGATTTCCAAACCTCAATTTGGAAACAAAATCCCTCGCTGACCACTCTTGCGATTTAATCAGAGCTTCCCTTGGAAATTTTTACTTCTTCGCGGCGCGGTCCTGCTCGATGATGAGCTTGAGCGCCTCGACCGCAACGCGGACGGAGGACGAGGTATCCTCGCTCATATCCTGATCGAGACCGGCAGCCTCGCGTTCCTGGTTCCAGATCACATGGAAGCAGGAGCCGCAGCGGCACTTCAGAGCGTCGGCGACGACGAACAGCGCGGCGGATTCCATCTCGCTGGCGAGCACGCCGAGGCGCTTCCACGCTTCCCACTTTTGCAGCAGCTCATAGGAGACAGGCATCTTGGCCGGGCTGTGCTGGCCGTAGAACGCGTCCTTGCACTGCACGACGCCGCAGTGGGTCGTCTTGCCCATGGCAAGAGACGCCTGACGCAGGGCGATGGTGAGGTCGAGGTTCGCGACCGCCGGATATTCGATCGGGGCATATTCCATCGAGGTATGCTCGAAGCGGATCGCGCCGGTGGCCACGACGATGTCGCCGGACTTCACGTCCAGATTGATGCCGCCGCAGGTGCCGGTGCGGATGAAGGTATCCGCGCCAATGTTGTGCAGCTCCTCCATGGCGATGGAGGCCGACGGGCCGCCGATGCCGGTGGAGCAGACGGAGACCTTCTCGCCGAGCAGCGTGCCGGTGTAGATGTTGAACTCACGGTTCTGTGCGACATGGACGGGATTATCAAAAAGCTTGGCGATGGACTCGCACCGGCCGGGATCGCCGGGCAGGATGCAATAGCGGCCGACGTCGCCCTCTACGCAGTGAATATGAAACTGTTTTTCAAGCTGATGCATGACAAACAAACTCCTTTTTGAGTAATATGTGTTTATTAGTATACCGCAAGCGGCGCGGAACATCAAATCTATTTCCGCGTTCGGCACGTTTTTTGGAGCAATGCACGAAAAACGCGCCAAAAATTTGTATATTTTATCAGAAAAGCGTCATCTGGCTCGTATTCGGCAGGTCGCCAAACGCCCCGGCAAGGCGCAGATTCTCGATGTGCGTTTTCGACACCTTCGGGCAGGCGGCAGAGAATTCCTCGATCGAGATGAAATGCTTGCCCGCACGGCCTGCGACGATGTCGCGCGCGGCCGTCTCGCCTAAGCCGGAAACCGACACGAACGGCGGCAGCAGCTTGCCGTCCTTCATCAGGAATTTGATGGAGTCGGACTCGTACAGGTCGATGGGCGCGAATTCAAAGCCGCGCAGATAGAACTCGTAGCAGACCTCGAGCGTCGTGATCAGGTCGTCCTCCTTCGCGGTGCGGTCCGGGTTTTCGGAGATGGACTTGATGTGCTCCTTGACCGTCTCGATGCCGTGGGTCATCATGGTCGCGTCGAAGCCGTCCTTCTGACTGCGGCGGTAAAAATACGCCGCGTAAAACGCCAGCGGATGATGCACCTTGAACCACGCGATGCGGAAGGCCATCATAACGTAGGCCGCCGCGTGCGCCTTCGGGAAGAGGTATTTGATCTTTTTACAGGAATCGATGTACCACTCCGGCACCTGATGCTCGCGCATCTCCTCCTCGATGCCCTCCGGCCAAGGCTTTCCCTTATGGATCGCGCCCTTTCGCACGGCCTCCATGAATTTGAAGGCGCGCTTCTCCGGCAGGCCGCACTTGATGAGATAGAGCATGATATCGTCGCGGCAGCCGATGGCCTGATTGACGGAGGCCGTGCCGCTCAGGATCAGATCCTTCGCGTTGCCGAGCCAGACGTCCGTGCCGTGAGAGAAGCCGGAAAGGCGGATGAGCGTGTCGAACTGCGTCGGCTTGGTGTCCATGAGCATCCCGCGCGTGAAGCTCGTGCCGAATTCCGGGATGCCGACCGTGCCGACCTCTGTCAGGAGCTTGTCGTGCTCATAGCCGAGCACCTTGCTTGAGACGAAGATGGACATCGTGTCCTTGTCGTCGAGCGGGATCTCCTGCGCGTTGACGCCGGTCATATCCTCCATCATGCGGATCATGGTCGGGTCGTCGTGCCCCAGCATATCCAGCTTGAGCAGATTTTCCTCCATGGAATGATATTCAAAATGGGTCGTGATGATGTCGGTATGGACGTCGTCGGCCGGGTGCTGCACGGGGCAGAAATCCCAGATCTCGTTCTCCTGCGGAATGACGACGAGGCCGCCGGGGTGCTGACCGGTCGTGCGGCGCACGTCGACGCAGCCCGCTGCAAGGCGGTTCTCCTCGGCGCGCGAGACGGTGCGGTTGCGCTCGGCGAGGTATTTTTTCACATAGCCGTAGGCCGTTTTTTCCGCGACCGTTCCGATCGTGCCCGCGCGGAACACGTGACTCGCGCCGAACATCTCGATGCAGTATTGGTGGGCACGCGACTGGTATTCGCCGGAGAAATTCAGGTCGATATCCGGCACCTTGTCGCCGCCGAAGCCGAGGAAGGTCTCGAACGGGATGTTGAAGCCGTCCTTCTCGAGCTTCGCGCCGCACTGCGGGCAGACGTCGTCGGGCAGGTCGGCGCCGCAGTTGATGCCGTCCGGGACGTCGAAGGTGCAGTATTTGCACTTGGGGCAGCGGTAATGCGGCGGCAGCGAGTTGACCTCGGTGATGCCGGACATGAAGGCCACGAGCGACGAGCCGACGGAGCCTCGCGAGCCGACCAGATAGCCGTGCTCGAGCGAATTCTGCACGAGCTTCTGCGCGGACATATAGATCACGTCGTAATGGCAGTTGATGATGTCGCCCAGCTCGGTCTCAACGCGCTTCGTGACGATCTCGGGCGGATTTTCGCCGTAAAGCCGGTGCATTTTGCCGTAAACAAGGCTTTTCAGATCCTCAACGGAGTTTTCGATCTTCGGCGCAAAGAGATTATGCGGCACGGGGCGGATCGTCTCGCACTGATCGGCAATATGGTTCGGGTTCGTCACGACCACCTCGAGCGCCTTCTCCGCGCCGAGGTAGGAAAACTCCTTGAGCATCTCGTCGGTCGTGTGGAAATAGAGCGGATTCGGCCGGTCACAGTCCTCAAAGCCCTTGCTCGCCAGCAGGATGCGGCGGTAGATCTCCTCCTCCGGATTCAGGAAGTGGACGTCGCCCGTCGCGCAGACCGGCTTGCCCAGCTCCTCCCCGAGGGCGACGACGGTGCGGTTGAAATCGCGCAGCTGCTCCTCCGTATCGACCGTGCCGTTTTCGAGCATGAAGCGGTTGTTGCTGATGGGCTGGATCTCGAGAAAATCATAGAACGACGCGATGCGCTTGAGCTCGGCGTGGCTCTTATGCTGGATGACGGCCTGAAACAGCTCGCCGGCCTCGCAGGCCGAGCCGATGATAAGCCCCTCGCGGTAGCGCAGCAGCTCGCTCTTGGGCATACGCGGATTGCGCTTGTAGAACCTCAGATGCGCGTCGGAAATGATGTGATACAGATTGCGCAGGCCGGTCTGGTTCTTGGCAAAGACGATGATGTGCTTGGCGCGGCGGTCACTGATGCGCGCGCCGGAGCGCAGCTCGGCCATGGCGGGGTTGATCTCCTGAATGCGGCTCAGGCCGCGCTCCTGCAGCATTTTTGCAAAGCGCAGATAGAGGTAGCCGCAGGTCAGCGCGTCGTCCGAGGCGCGGTGGTGCTGGAAATCGGGCAGGCTAAGCGCGTTGGCGACGATGTCGAGCTTGTATTTGTTGAGCTGGGGCATGAGATTCTGCGCCAGGATCAGCGTGTCCATATAGGTCGGCTCGAACGGGATGCGCTCGCGCTCGCACGCAGCCGTGACGAAACCGACGTCAAAGTCCGCGTTGTGCGCGACCAGCGGACGGCCGCCGCAGAATTTCAGAAATTCCGGCAGCACGTCATGCAGCTCCGGCGCGCCGCGCAGCATCTCGTCGGTAATGCCGGTCAGCTCGATGATCTTCGGCGAGAGGCGGCGCCCCGGCGCGACGAAGGTCTGGAAGGTTTCGACCGGCTCGCCGCCGCGGATGCGCACCGCGCCGATCTCGATGATCGTATCCTTAAAGGCCGACAGACCGGTCGTCTCCAGATCGAAGGCGATGAATTCGTCCAGCAGCGGCATATCCACGCCGCCGTGGACGGCGATGCGGTCGTCGACGTCGTTGACGTAATAGCCCTCGCAGCCATAGAGCACCTTAATCTTCTGATCCGTCCCGGCGACCTTGGCCTTTTCGGCGGCCTTCATCGCATCCGGGAAGGCCGAGGCCACGCCGTGGTCGGTGATGGCAACGGCGCGATGCCCCCAGCGGGCGGCCGTGGCGACGGCGTCGCCTGCCTTGGTCAGCGCGTCCATCATGGACATGGACGTGTGCAGATGCAGCTCGACGCGCTTCTGCTCGGCCGTGTCCTCGCGCTTGGGCGCTTTGCCCTCCATGACGGCAAAGGGCTTGACGACCATTTCCTTGGAATATTCGTCATAGTCGAGCTTGCCCTGCACGCGCAGCCAGCCGCCCGGCTTTTTCACGCCGTCGGTGATCGGTTTGCCCGTGTCGCCCTTGAAAAATCCGCTGACGCGCACCGAGCCGGTATAGTCGGTCATGTCAAAATTCACGACCGTGGCCGTCCCCTTGCGCACCTCGCGGTGGTCGACGGAAAACACGCGTCCCTCGATGATGACGCGTTCATCCTGAAGCTCCTGCCGGATCTCGCCCATCGGCAGCGCCTTGCCCTGAAAGGGCTTGCCGTAGATCATCTTCGGGCCGTCGGCCTTCTGCGGCTGCGCCTTGTCTCCGGCGGAGAACTGCGGCTTCGGCAGCTCGGCGGCAGCCATGCGGCGCATCTTCTCCGTCTGGGCAAGCACGTCCCCGGCCGCGTCGCCGCCGGTCAGCTCGATCTGCGTCTGCACGCCGAAGCGCTCGCGCACATAGCGCGCCGCTGCGGGCAGATAAGGCGTCAGCGCTTCCTTTCCAAAGGTCGGAAGATGCAGGCTGAGCCTGTCCGCACCGATCGTCCACGTCGCCCCGGCCAGCATTGATGCCGCAGGACTGAAGGCGTCGATCAGGACGGCGTTCAGCTCGTCCGGGTCGATGTGCGGGAGCGTCTGCGGCGGAAACTGCGGATGCAGCAGCACCTCGTCCATGCCGTAGAGCGACGCTAGCTCCCGCTGCGCCCGTTCGACGGACGCGCGCGGCACATAGTCGGCGAAGCACGTTTGCAGCGTGATGCGCTTATGCGCCCGGTCGATCGTCGCGTGGCAGACCTCTGCCGTTTGCAGCGCCTCGCGCAGCGCGTCCTCCGGGCGGTATTCGTAAAACAGGTCTAAAATCGGATAGGAATTCATGCTTTCTCCCGCAATGGCGTGCGCCGAACCGCTCCGGCGCACGCCATGTTCTTGTCTTTAGGGAACCTCTGATTAAATCGCAAGAGCGGTCAGCGAAGGATTTTGTTCCAGATTGAGGTTTGGAAATCGCAGGAATCCTTTACGTATTTCAA
>URCY01000003.1 GCA_900546415.1 uncultured Eubacteriales bacterium | reverse complement strand
ATGGTAGGTTTTATTGCAAAACCTACCATTTTTCTGTCATTGCGAGGAGCGCAGCGCCATTTTGCGCGGGCGCAGCGCACCGGCTTTGTCCGCAACGGCTTGTCATAGACTTGACCGCAGGCGCATAGGCTTTAGCACGAGACGGTAGGACGGGGCAGCCGCAGCCGCCCCGATTTGTCAGAGGGAGGGTCTATATGAGCAACATCTACGCCGACATTGCCCGCAGGACGGGCGGCGATATTTACATCGGGGTGGTCGGGCCGGTGCGAACGGGCAAATCGACCTTTATCAAGCGCCTGATGGAGGAACTGGTCATCCCGAACATCGAGGATCTTTATCAGCGTGAGCGCGCCCGCGACGAGCTGCCGCAGAGCGGCTCGGGCAAGACGATCATGACCGCCGAGCCGAAATTCGTCCCCGAGGAGGCCGTCGAGATTTCGCCGGACGGCACGGCGACGCTCTCGGTTCGCCTGATCGACTCGGTCGGCTACATGGTTGACGGCGCGATCGGCGCGACGGAGAACGGCGTGCCGCGCATGGTCGCCACGCCGTGGGCGGACGAGGAGCTGCCCATGACCGAGGCGGCCGAGCTGGGCACGCGCAAGGTCATGGAGGGGCACTGCACGGTCGGGCTGGTCATCACGACCGACGGCACGGTCACGGACATCCCGCGCTCGGATTACATCGACGCCGAGGCGCGCGCCATCGAGGATATGAAGGCAACGGGCAAGCCGTTTCTGGTCGTGGTGAATTCGACCGCGCCGCAGAGCGCCGAGGCGCAGACGCTGGCCGATTACATCTCCGAGACCTACGGCGTGAGCGCCGTCGCGGCCGACTGCCTCGGGATGCAGACGCCCGAGCTGCAGGAGCTTCTGACGAAGCTGCTCTATGCCTTCCCGCTGCGCGAGCTGCGGGTGTTCCTGCCGCCGTGGGTGCAGGCGCTCGAGCTGGAGCATCCGCTCAAGGCGGCGCTCTATGCCGCCCTGCAGGAGCAGGCCGCGCAGATCACGCGGCTTGCCGAGGCCGAGCCGATGCTGCAAAGGCTGACGGAGCTGGAGCAGGTGACGCAGTGCCGCGTGACGGAGGTCGACCTCGGCACGGGGACGGTCTGCTGCGAGCCGGAGCTTGGCGAGGGGCTGTTCTATCGCGTGCTTGGCCAGCGCACGGGCTTTGAGATCGAGAACGACGGCCAGCTGCTCTCCCTTCTGACCGGCCTTGCCGAGATCAAAAAGCAATATGACAAGATCTCTGCGGCGCTCGACGAGGCGCACGCCACCGGCTACGGCATCGTCATGCCGACCGCCGAGGAGATGAAGCTCGAGGTGCCGGAGATCGTCCGGCGCGGCAACAGCTACGGCGTGAAGCTCAAGGCCAGCGCGCCGTCGATCCATCTGCTCCGCGCGGACATCCGCGCCGAGATCAGTCCGATCGTCGGCGACGAGCAGCAGTCGCAGGAGCTGATCCACTATCTGCTGGGCGAATACGAGGGCAACACCGAGAAGCTCTGGGAGAGCAACATTTTTGGAAAATCCGTCTTCGAGCTGGTCAGCGACGGCCTCGCCGCCAAGCTGACGCGGATGCCGGACGACGCGCGCAGCAAGCTGCGCGACGCGCTCAGCCGGATCATCAACGAGGGCGCAAACGGTCTGATCTGCCTGCTGCTGTAAAGCCTGCGCTGGGAAAATCCGGAACAATTCGAAAAGAAAAACGGTAGGTTTTCCAAAAAACCTACCGTTTTCTGACATCTTGATACGCCGCGCAAGAAGTCCCTCCGAGCCGCTTATTTTTCCTTGTAGTACAGGCGGCAGTGGCAATAGCCCTCGAAGTTCGGGTCGCGGATCTGCGCCTTGAATTCCTCGCAGATGCAGCGGTATTCCTCCTTCCGCTCGCGGCGGCAGGGACAATAGCCGCCGGTGCGCTTCAGACCCTCCTGGATCAGCGCGACGACCTCGCGGTCCTCGTTGAGACGAACCTTTCCCATGTGGTTGCCCTCCTTGACAGATGTGCTGCTCTGATTGTAATGCATTGGGGCGAAAAAGACAAGTCCTGCGTGCGTTTTGACGGCATTTGGCAGTTACGGACGCATTTCGCTGAAGCGCAGCAGCGCCTCGAGCACGCCGCCGCCGATCGCCAGCGCCTTGTCCGAGACGAGGCGGCAGTAGCTCGCCTCGCCGCGCGGGTCGACGTCTCCGGCCTTCATGCCCTTGCAAACGGGCGTGCCGTCGGCCAGCAGACCGCGCAGGATGCCGCTGATCGTGCAGCACATCGGTTCGCCCTCGACCGTCGCGACAACGTCGCCGGCCTGCACCGTGTCGCCGATCTCATGCGTCTGGCGGAAAATGCCGTCGGCCGGTGCGCGCAGGACGCGCTCTCCGGCAAAGCCGCCGATCAGACCGGGGATGTTCGTGTTGGGGATGGGCGAGCCTTCCGTGATCACGCGGCCGAGCGTGTGGCCGCGCATCGTCTCGACGCAGACGTGGCAGTCGACGCCCGCCGTGAAGCCCGGCCCGACGCCAATCACGAGCGGCGCGTCGGTGATGGCCGTGCCGAGGTTGCGCTTGGCGAGGATCGCGTCGACGAGCGCGTCGGGCAGGAGTGCGTTCTTGCTCTTGGCCTCCGGATCGGCGAGGACGGCGATGTCCCCCTTGGCGACGATGGCGAGCGCCTCCTTGGCGTTCTCTGCGCGGCGGGCGGTCACGTCCTCCACGGTGGCCGTGCCGAAAAGCAGCGCCTGCGAGAAGCAGACGGTGCGGCGGATGGCGGTGGGCTTGGGCAGATCGGTCATGACGATCTGATAGTGCGCGTGGTGCAGGCGCAGAGCAATGCCGGAGGCAAGGTCGCCCGCGCCGCGGATCAATACGAGCATAGCAATTCTCCTTTATTTAATGTGGTGAGAAGAACGGGATAGGGCAGGAGCGCCGCGAGCTGCCGCGCCGCGTCCGGATTCGTCTCGGCCTGATTCAGCACGACGCGGTCGCAGAGCGCCTCGGCGCGGATCACGGCCGCAACGGCCTCGGGCGACGTCAGCTCGCTGCCGGAGAGCGCGCGGAAGCGCTCCGCGCGGTGCGCGGCCTCGCCGACCGGGCGGTTCAGCCCGCTGACGCCCACGACGAGAATGCGGTTGTTCGTGTTGGGCGGGATCGGCGGCTCATAGTCCGCGTGCGCCTTGATGGGCAGGTGCGCCGAGCCGTCTGCCTCGACGAGCACGAAGTCGGCCAGCCCGGCCAGCTCCTCGAAGGACTGCTCGGGCGCCTTGAGCTTGATGCCGCAGGGCGCGCCGACGCAGCAGACGCCGCGCACGCGCCCCGTGCGGGTGCGCACGGGCAGGTGCTCGGGCGGCAGGATGTGCGTCGAGGTTGTCACGAGCACAGAGCCGCCGTCCTTCAGCTCGTCTGCCAGACGGTAGAGCAGGGACGTCTTGCCGCCGCTGCCGATGATGGCCGTCACGCCTGGGCGGATTGCCAGCGCCTCGGAAAAAATCCCCATAGGCAGCAGCTCCTTTCGTTCATCCTTTTTTTCATCATATCACGTCGGGCGTGCGCCGTCAACAGCGGAATTTCAGACGGCTCGTATGATTATGCAGACGTGAATTGGGAATATGTGCAAAATATACAAGAAGAAACGGGGAAGTTTTGCAATTCTTTATCAAGTTGATGTGCTAAAAATTCTGGACAAACGAAAATCACTGTGATAAAATACCAATAAGTATTATCCGATACTTTTTCCCGGCGAAACTATTAAAAAAGGAGAAGAAACCATGAGAAAATTCAAAGGTGTTCTTGCAATGCTTCTGGCTCTTGTCATGCTGCTTTCGTGCGTAGCAGGCGTTTCCGCCGCTCCGGCTGACGTTTCGGCTTCCACGGCGCGCAAGGCAAGGACAGCAGATGTCAGCAAGGATCTCGACACCCCTGTCAAGGATGTTCAGGCGAAGGGCTTCAAGTCCGCCTCCTTCCAGAAGGACAACCTGAATACGTACAAGGACAGCGATGTGGTTCGCGCGATCGTCGTTTTGAAGACCGCCCCGACCGCAGACGTTGCCCAGAGCAGCGACAAGCGCGCGATCTCCTATCGCGGCAGACTTGTCAACCAGCATAAGACGATCCGCTCGAAAATGTCCGGCATCGACTACACCCTGCAATATGACTTCACCGACCTCGTCAACGGCTTCAGCTGCGACGTCGCCTACGGCGACCTCGACAAGATCGCCGCGATCGACGGCGTCGATGCGGTCTACATCGCCAACACCTATTCCGTCCCCGAGCCCGTCAAGCCCGAAGAGACCCCGAAGATGGATTATTCGAACTGGGTCACCGGCGTCGATGCCGCTTACGACGAATTCGGCGTTGACGGCACGGGCAAGGTCATCGCCGTCCTCGACACCGGCCTGAACGTCACGCATGAGGCGTTCGCGGATGCCGACGGCAACTGCGCCAAGAACGGCCGCCTGACCGAGGAAGACCTCGTCGACGCGGGCGCTCCCGGCAAGTACATCAACGCAAAGGTTCCCTTTGCCTATGACTACGCCGATAAGGACAACGACGTCACCGATTCTCAGGGTCACGGCACGCACGTTGCGGGCATTGCCGCCGGCTGTGCTTATGACAAGGAAACGAAAAAGTACACCTTCCTCGGCTCTGCCTCCGGTGCGCAGATCCTCGCGATGAAGATCTTCTATGACAGCGAAAGCAAGTCCGGCACCTCCTCCGACGTGTACTTCTACGCTCTGGAGGACGCCTACCGCCTCGGCGCGGACGTCGTCAACATGTCCATCGGCGCGCAGAACGGCTTCACCTATGACGCCGAGCTGGAAGACGCCGTCTTCGGCAACATCTATAAGCGCCTTGAGCGCGCGGGCATCGTCGTCTGCGTCGCAAACGGCAACGAGTATTCCATGGCGGAGAACTCCTCCCTCGGCTACATCGGCCCGGATTATCAGGACTATGGCGTCGCCGGCTCTCCGGCCAGCTATGACGGCAACTTCTCCGTCGCCTCCATGGAGAACCTCGCATACCCGGCCTATGTCGTGACCGTCAACGGCAATAACTACGGCTACTCCGACACCTCCGATAACACCCTCTGGCAGACCACCTTCGGCGATAAGGACACGGCCTATGTCGTCGTGCCCGACGGCACCGGCAAGAAGGAGGTCGACATCGGCATCGGCTCGCCCGAAGAGTACGCGAAGGTCGACGTCAAGGGCAAGATCGCGGTCGTGCAGCGCGGTGAGCTGAACTTCCAGGATAAGGTCACCAACGCGGCTGCCGCCGGCGCGATCGGCGTGATCGTCGTCAACAATGAGGCCGGTATGATCAACATGGCCATCGACAACTTCGTCGTTCCGGCCATCTCGCTCCCGCTTGCCTCGCTCAGCGATTTCATGAACGCCGAGAGCAAGGTCGTCAAGACGCCCACCGAGAAGCAGGACGTCATCAACGACAACGCGTTCCTGATGAGCGACTTCTCCAGCTGGGGCACGACCCCGAGCCTGACGATCGACCCGGCGATCACCTCCATCGGCGGCAACGTCAACTCGGCCAGCAAGAACGGCAATGACCAGTACGAGGTCATGTCCGGCACCTCCATGGCCACCCCGAATATGGCCGGCACGGTTGCCACCATGCTCGAGTTCCTGGATTATGTCGGCCAGAAGCGTGGAGATTCCGAATGGCTGAGCCTGACCAAGGCCGAGAAGGCCGAGCGCGCAAGAGCGCTTCTGCTCAGCACCGCCGAGCTTGTCGCCGACAAGGACGGCTATCCCTATTCCGTCCGTAAGCAGGGCGCCGGCATGGGCAACCCCTACTACGCCGCCGAGGCCTACTTCAACGCAGGCTACATCGCCGACCCGCTCAAGGAGCTGGGCGACGACGTCGAGAAGACCGGCCGCTATACCTTCGACGTGACGCTGGTCAACGAGAGCGAAGGCGAAGGCTACTATCTGCCCTCCACCTACCTGCTGTATGACTATGTCTACAACTACAACAAGGACGACCCGAGCAAGGAGCCGCTTTATCTGAACACCCTGACCTCCGACGTTCTGGAAGAGGGCACGGACTTCACCGCGACCTACTCCGTGAAGACCGAGAGCGGCGAGCTTGAGCCGATCGACGGCCTGCTGAAGCTGGCCTCCGGCGAGTCCGCGACCGTCACCGTTGACCTCCAGCTCGCCGACGCCACCAAGGCCTATTTCGACCAGCTGTTTGAAAACGGCAACTTTGTCGAAGGCTATGTGATGTTCGACAACCTGAACGTTGTGGACGGCGCTCCCGTCTATGTGGACGATTCGGACAACCTCTATCTGTTGGACGACAACGGCTACTATCAGATCGTCAAGACCGACGAGGGCTACATCCCCGCGGTTGACGGCGAGGGCAACAAGATCTATTTCAGCGGCGACGAGGATGAGCTGAGCCTGTCCGTGGCCGATTCCCTCCACGCCACCATGCTGGCCTTCTACGGCGACTGGACGAAGGCCGACATCCTCGACGAGGGCGACTTCGCCGACTACATCGAGACCAACAACCTTGTCCACACGGTTGTTGCCGATAAGGACGGCCACACCTATGCGGATCTGGGCTACACCGCAGACGATTTCATGTCTGCCTACACCTCCCCGAGCATGGCCTACACTGCGATTTTCCGGAACGACGAGATCTATGACCTTGCCAATTACCTCGGCGACAACCTGATCGGCTATGCCGATTACTATGCCGTGCACAACGGCTTCTCCACGCTCAAGACCGACGGCGCCTGCTATGCCAACGGCGTTTATATCACACCGTATATGCTGCGCAATGCCAAGAGCATGAAGATGACCGTCTCCAACGCCGAGACCGGCGAGGTCTACTACGTGGACAACACGCCGTATCTGCCGAAGGCAGTCTATAACACCGAAAAGGGTGTCTGGTCCGCGCTCGGCGCGTTCTACTGGACCGGCAAGGACAGCAAGGGCAACTATGTCCCGTCCGGCACGATTGCGACTGTGCGCTTTGACGCCGTTCTGCCCTACCGCGACACCGTCAAGGAGAACATCTGGAGCTTCAACGTTGAGGTCGACTACACCGCTCCAGTCATCGAGAGCGCGAAGTTTGACGCCGCGAAGAACACCCTGACCGTCACCGCGAAGGATGAGAGCTATCTGGCCTCCATCTACCTCTATGACGAGTCTCTGAATGGTGACGACGCCATCGTTGCCTCCCAGTCCTTCTCCTCTGACGAGGCCGGCAAGTCCTTCACCGCGACCTTCGACGTCTCCAAGCTCATCAAGGCCGGCTACACGTCGATCGACGTGCTGGCGCTTGACTACGCGACCAACGAATGCGCCGCGACCACCGTCGACCTGATCGACACGAGCAAGGATGTCACCGTCACCGTCGTCACGCCGGAGGGCACGACCACCGAGTCCCACAAGGCCGGCGATGTCTACACCTTCCCCGAGTGCGCCGATTATGACGGCTATGAGTTCTATGGCTGGACGGACAAGGAAGTCGAAAATGACCCGACCGGCGAAACGCTCGACACCTTCTTTGAGGCCGGCGAGACCTACCGCCTGACCAAGGATCTGACCGTCTACGCCCTCTTTGCAAAGGGCAGCGTTCAGAAGCTCGACCCGACGCAGTTCTATTCCCCCGCAACCATGCCGACCGACCTGACCGGCCGCTGGGCGATCGTCGGCTTCGACGTGGATTCGAGCTACAAGTTCATCACCTCGCAGCCGAAGGTTCTCAACAATGCGCTTGAGACCAAGGATGCCGTTGCCGATTTCGGCGCGACGGTTTCCGACAAATATTTTGAATTCACCACGAACGAGCAGTCCATCCGCTTCGACTTCGAGAAGACGGCCGACGGCTCCTACACCATCCGCAACACGGTCGACAACACCTATCTCGCCCTCGAGGGCACCAAGCTGGTGGCTGTCGAAACCGTGACCGACGCCGCGAAGTGGACGGTCGAGGTCGAGGATCAGGGCAATGTCACGGTTCTCAACGCCGAGGCCGAAAACATGCTGCTCACCTACGACGATAAAGAGCATACCTTCGCCGTCTTTGACAACTCGAAGGCGCTTGGGCAGATCAGCGGCGTTGCGTACTATCCCTCTGATTTCTATTACCTCTGGCTCTACCGCTGCGTTGAGGAGGACTTCGTGGTCGAGTACTTCACCACCAAGGTCGACCTGCCCACGCCCGAGGCGCCCGAGTGCTTCTATGAGAAGTATTCCGACTGCACCGCGAAGTGGTATCACGAGGCCGTTGACTTCGTCAGCAGCAAGGGCCTGATGGTCGGCTACAGCGCGACCGAATTCGCCCCCGAGGACACCGTGACGCGCGGCATGATGGTCACCGTTCTCTACCGTCTGGCCGGCAGCCCCGCCGTTTCCGGTCCGTCCACCTTCGCTGACGTCGATCCGAACGCTTACTATTCCGACGCCGTCGCATGGGCGCAGGATAACAGCATCGTCCTCGGCGTGACCACCGAGTGCTTCGAGCCGGAGGAACCGGTCACCCGTGAACAGCTTGCTACCATCCTGTGGCGCTATTCCGGCAAGCCCGCTGCATCCGCCGATGAGGCCAAGTTCAGCGATGCTGCCAGCGTCAGCACATACGCGAAGAACGCGGTCGCCTGGGCGGTCGAGCAGGGCATCCTCAAGGGCTTTGAGGACAGCACGCTCCGTCCGGCTGACACCGCGACCCGTGCGGAATTTGCCTGCATCGTGATGCGCTTCCTTGGCGGCAGCTACGACTGCGCCAAGCTCGCGCGCTGAGCAAGCTCGCTTTTTCGCAAGGATCCCCGCACCTGCGCAGGGGCTTCGGCCCCTGCATAGGAATCAGGGCGCTGCTTCGGCAGCGCCCTTTTTTGCACGAGTCAACGATCCTTTTTGCCAGTTTTGTCATTGCGAGGAGGGCGCAATCCTTTGCGCCCGACGCGGCAATCTGAAACGGAACGAAACGGAATCCCGGAACGAAATACAGAGAGCCGGAACGAAACGGAATCCCCAAATATGAAAAAACGAGATGCGGCGGAGTGACATCCGGCGCGTTTTTGCAAAACCGCTCCGATCGGACGAAAAAGCTTGACGAAAACCGCGCATCTGTGGTATGATACTACCATGGAACGAACATTCAGACCGGTGCTGTCCGTGCGGATCTTCGCAGAGGATAAGTGCTTCGGGCCGGGCGTGGCGGAGCTTCTGCGCCGGGTGAAGGAGCTGCATTCCCTGCGCGCCGCCGCCTCCTCGATGGCGATGGCGTATTCCAAGGCATGGACGGTCATTCGCGCTGCCGAGGGCTGCCTCGGCTATAAGCTCCTGATCTCGACGACGGGCGGCAAGCATGGAGGAGGTGCGACGGTTTCTCCCGAGGCGGAAAAGCTTTTGGCTGCCTATAACGACTATTGCGGGAGGGTTCGCGCCTTTGCCGCAGAGGAATTCCGCGTCTGCTTCGACGGAATTCTGGACATGGAATAGAATCCCAAGAGCAGGTGCAGATTTTCTGCGCCTGCTTTTGTTCATCCTGTACAAAAAGCGGGCGGCAGGCCGGAATTGTCGAATTTGGGTTTGCCATTTGGACGCAAAGCGTGTATAATAGGTTGGGTATGAGATTTGCGAACGACAGGGGCTGAACCCCGGAGGAGAGAGAACATGTCCAATATCATTGTCATAGGAATTGCCGGCGGCAGCGGCAGCGGAAAAACGACCCTGATGAAGAACCTGATCGCCCGCTTCGGCGACGATGTGACCGTCCTGAGCCACGACAATTACTATCGTCCGTACGATGACCTGAGCATCGAGCAGCGCAAGGCGATCAACTGGGATCACCCGGACGCCTTCGACACCGAGATGATGATCGAGCATCTGCGCGAGCTGAAGGCAGGCCACGCGATCGAATGCCCGAATTACGACTACACGAACTACGCCCGCTGCACCGAGACGACGCACCTTGAGCCGACGAAGGTCATTCTGGTCGAGGGCATTCTGATCTTCGAGAACAAGCAGCTGTGCAGTCTGATGGATATCAAAATTTTTGTCGACACGGACGCTGACGTCCGCCTGATCCGCCGCATCCGCCGGGACGTGGCCAAGCGCGGCAGAAGCCTCGACTCCGTTCTGACGCAGTATCTTTCCACGGTCAAGCCCATGCACGAGCAATTTGTCGAGCCGAGCAAGAAAAACGCCGATCTGGTCGTCCTTGAGGGCGGGCAGAATCTGGTCGCCCTTGAGATGATCATCGACCGCATCCAGCGCCACATCGACAACGAGTCCGAAAACAACTGAGATCCGACCGCGCACCCGCAGGGCAAGCCTGCGGGTGCGTTTTTTGGTTGCAGCCGGGCGCAAATTGTGGTATACTATAGCATGAAATGGTATAGGTTGAAACGCGACGCGCCGCCGAGCGGCGCGGAGAGGCAGGAGGCGCTTATGAAAACGATCGAAGCTTTGCGGCAGACGCTCTATGACGCGCTGCCGCGTCGGATCTTCCGTGAGGAGGAGCCGCTGGCGCGGCACACCTCGTTCCGCATCGGCGGCCCGGCGGAGCTGATGGCCTTTCCGACCGAGTCGGCGCAGCTGCAAGCGCTGCTGCGCCTTGCGCATGAGGCGGGCGTCGCGCCGCATATTCTGGGCGCGGGGACGAACGTGCTTGCACCCGACGCCGGGCTGCGCGGGCTGACGATCTGCCTGCGCGACTGCCTGATCGGGCTGGAGTTGCTCGACGGGACGCATATTTCCGCCATGGCCGGTGTTTCGCTGGCGAAAACGGCGCTCTTTGCCGCAGCCGACGGCCTGAGCGGCATGGAGACGCTGCACGGCATTCCCGGCACGGTCGGCGGCGCGGTCTTTATGAACGCGGGCGCCTACGGCGGCGAAATGAAGGACGTGGTCGAGTCGGTCGACTTTCTGCACCCGGACGGGCGCATGGAGCGCTTTGCCGCTGCGGACTGCGCCTTCGGCTACCGCACGAGCGTGTTCCAGACCCTGCCCGGTGTGATCGTGCGGGCGGTTTTCCGTCTGCGTCCGGGCGAGCCGGACGCGATCCGCGCGAAAATTTCCGAGCTGGCCGAAAAACGCCGCGCCTCCCAGCCGCTCTCCATGCCCTCTGCGGGCAGCGCGTTCCGCCGTCCGCAGACCGGCTATGCCGCCGCGCTCATCGAGCAGACCGGCCTCAAGGGGCTGACGGTTGGCGGCGCGTCGGTTTCGGAAAAGCACGCCGGGTTCATCGTGAACAACGGCGGCGCGACGGCGCAGGATGTGCTGACGCTCATCCGCGAGATTCAAAAAAAGGTGCTTGACGCGACCGGCGTCCGATTGGAGCCGGAGGTGCGTCTGTGGGAATAAATGAACGTAACGATCCTTTCCTTCGGGCATAAATACGGGATGCCCGAGGCCGACGTCGTCTTCGACGCGCGTTGTCTCGAAAATCCCTACTGGGTGCCGGAGCTGCGGCCGCTGAGCGGCCTGGACGCGCCGGTGTGCGAGTTTGTTTTTGCGCATCCCGAGAGCCGAGAGCTTTTGGAGCGGGCGGCGGCGTTTCTGCGCTGTCAGCTGCGGCTCTCCGAGCGTCACGGCGCGGCGGAGCTGACGGTCGCCGTCGGCTGCACCGGCGGGCGGCACCGTTCCGTCGCCGTGGCCGAGGCGCTCGCCGGGGAGCTGCGGCAGGAGGGCTGCGCCGTGCTGGTGCAGCACCGGGATATTTTGCGGGGGTGAGGGCATGTCCTTTGCGGGAGAAGTGAAAAAAGAGCTTTGCAGACCCGAGATCAGCAGGAGCTGCTGCGCCATGGCCGAGCTGATGGGCACGCTGCTCTACGCCAACACCTTCACGGCCGACTGCATCCGCATCGTGACCGAGAGCGCCGAGTTTGCGCGGCGTCTGCCCTATCTGCTGCGCAAGGCCGCCGCGACAAAATTCGACGTCCTGCCCGAGGCGGGCGTGGCCGGGAAGCTGACGCTCTGCGTGACCGATCCGGCGAAGATCGCGCATATTTTCGCGCGCTGCGGCTTTTCCGCCGAGACGAGCGTCAGCCTGCATGTGAATCTGGGGCTGCTCGAGAACGACTGCTGCCGCCGCGCCTTCCTGCGCGGGGCGTTTCTGGCGGGCGGCTCCGTGACCGACCCGGAAAAGCGCTATCATCTGGAGCTGTCCACGACGCATCTGAAGGTCAGCCGCGAGACGGAGCTGCTGCTCGATGAGCTGGCGCTCAAGCCCAAGGCCACCGAGCGCAAGGGCAGCAGCGTGCTCTATTTCAAGCAGAGCGAGGCCATTGAGGATTTTTTGACGCTGATCGGCGCGCCGGTCAGCGCGATGGCGGTCATGTCCGCCAAGATCGAGAAGGATTGGCGCAACGACGCCAACCGCAAGACGAATTGCGACGCGGCCAATGTCGATAAGGCCGTCGCGGCGGCGCAGGAGCAGCTTGCCGCATTGCGGCGGCTCGAGGAGCGCGGGCAATTCGACACCCTTCCGGAGAAGCTGCGGCAGACGGCGGAGCTGCGCCGCGCGCATCCGGAGGTCACGCTTCAGGAGCTTGCCGAGCTGCATGAGCCGCCGCTGACGAAATCGGCGGTCAACCACCGCCTGCGCAAGCTGCTTGCGCTGGGAAACGAAGCATAAGCCTGCCGAAAGGAGCGAGCACGCATGGCCTTTGCCCATTTGCACGTCCACACCGAATACAGCCTGCTTGACGGCGCCTGCCGCATCGGGAAGCTCGTCGAGCGCGCCAAGGCGCTCGGGCAGACGGCCGTCGCCATCACCGATCACGGCGTGATGTACGGCGTGATCGATTTTTACCGCGCCTGCAAGGCCGCCGGGCTGCACCCCGTGATCGGCTGCGAGGTCTATGTCGCCCCGCGCGGGATGCAGGACCGCGTCCACGGCGTGGACAACGAGGCGCGCCACCTCGTGCTGCTGTGTGAGAACGAGACGGGCTATCAGAATCTGAGCTACCTCGTCTCCAAGGCGTTTTTGGACGGCTTTTATATCAAGCCCCGCGTCGATCTTGCGCTGCTGCGCGAGCATTCCGAGGGGCTAATCGCGCTCTCTGCCTGTCTGGCCGGGGCGATCCCGCGCTGCCTGCGCGCGCACGACTACGACGGCGCGAAGGCGGCCGCGCTCGAGCTGGCCGATATTTTCGGGCCGGAGCATTTTTATCTGGAGCTGCAGGATCACGGCCTGCCGGAGCAGCAGGAGGTCAACCGCGGCATTTTGCGCCTGTCCGGGGAGACGGGGCTGCCGCTGGTCGCGACGAACGACGCGCACTATCTCACGCGCGAGGACAGCTACATTCAGGATGTGCTGATGTGCATCCAGATGGGCAAGACCGTCGACGACCCGAACCGGATGCGCTTCGAGACGCAGGAATTTTATATCAAGAGCGAGGAGGAGATGCGCTGCCTCTTCCCCAACCAGCCCGAGGCGCTGGAAAACACGCAGAAAATCGCCGACCGCTGTCAGGTCGAGTTTGAGTTCAACCACTATCACCTGCCGGAGTATAAGGCGCCGGACGGCTCGGATTCGCTGAGCTATTTCCGCCGCCTCTGCGAGGAGGGCTTCCGCGAGCGCTATCCCGACGCGCCGCCGGAGTACCGCCGCCGTCTGGATTACGAGATGAGCGTCGTCGAGAAGATGGGCTACGTCGATTATTATCTGATCGTGGCGGACTTCATCCTCTGGGCGAAGCGCACCGGTATTCCCGTCGGGCCGGGCAGAGGCTCGGGCGCCGGCTCCATTGCGGCCTACTGTATGCACATCACCGAGATGGATCCGATGAAATACAGCCTGATCTTCGAGCGCTTCCTGAACCCGGAGCGCGTCAGTATGCCCGATTTCGACACGGATTTCTGTCAGGCGCGGCGCGGCGAGGTCATTGACTACGTCATGGAAAAATACGGCAAGGATCACGTCGCGCAGATCGTCACCTTCGGCACGATGGCCGCGCGCGCGGCGATCCGGGACGTCGGCCGCGTGCTCGACTTCTCCTATGCCGAGACGGACGCCGTGGCCAAGCTTATCCCCACCACGCTGCACATGACGCTCGACGAGGCGCTGCGCGTCTCGCCCCAGCTCAAGGAGCAGTATGACGCCGACGAGCGCGTGAAAAAGCTCGTCGACACGGCGCGCGCGCTCGAGGGGATGCCGCGCAACACGTCCACCCACGCCGCCGGCGTGGTCATCACGAAGCGCCCCGTGTCGGACTATGTCCCCCTGGCGCGCAACGACGACACCGTCGTGACCCAGTTCACCATGACCACGATCGAGGAGTTGGGTCTGCTCAAGATGGACTTTTTGGGTCTGCGCAACCTCACGATCATCGAGGACGCCGTGCAGCAGATCCGCAAGCGCGAGCCGGAGTTCAACCTGCAAGCCGTGCGCGAGGACGATCCCGCGAGCTTTCAAATGCTCTCCGAGGGGCGGACGGCCGGCGTCTTCCAGCTCGAGTCGGCGGGCATCACGGGCGTCTGCGTGAACATGCGGCCGCAGTCGATCGAGGATCTGACGGCTATCGTCGCGCTCTATCGCCCCGGCCCGATGGACTCCATCCCGCGCTTCATCGAGAGCAAGCACCACCCGGAGAAGATCACCTATCTCTGTCCCCAGCTTGAGCCGATCCTCTCCGTGACCTACGGCTGCATCGTCTATCAGGAGCAGGTCATCGAGATCTTCCGCAAGCTCGGCGGCTACAGCCTCGGGCAGGCGGACAATATGCGCCGCGCCATTTCCAAAAAGAAGGAAAAGATCATCCTTGCCGAGCAGAAGGCGTTCGTCTATGGCGACGCGGAGCGCGGCATTCCCGGCGCGATCGCCAACGGCGTCAGCGAGGCCGCCGCGCAGGCGATCTATAAGGACATTCTGGACTTCGCGAACTATGCCTTCAACAAGGCGCACGCCGTCTGCTACGCGAAGATCACCTATGAGACGGCCTATTTAAAATGTCATTATCCCAAGGAATATATGGCCGCGCTGCTGACGAGCGTGCTCGATAACACGACCAAGGCCGTCGGCTACATCGCCGAGTGCCGCGAGATGGGCATCGCCCTGCTGCACCCGGACGTCAACACCTCAGAGGATAAATTCACGGTCGAGCCGGAGGGCATCCGCTTCGGGCTCGGCGCGGTGAAGAACATCGGACGCGGCCTGCTGCGGCAGATGGTCGCCGAGCGCGAGAAAAACGGCCCGTTCAAGTCTCTGGAGGACTTGGCCGAGCGCATGAGCGAGGCCGACCTCAACAAGCGCGCCGTCGAGAACCTCATCAAATGCGGCGCGATGGACAGCCTCGGGCTGAACCGCGCGCAGCTTCTGGCGATCTACGCCCGCGTGCTGGATTCCGTGGCCGAGCGCCATAAGCGCAACCTGAGCGGGCAGATGCAGCTCTTCGACCTTTTGGGCGAGCAGAAGGAGGCGCACACGGGCTTCCGCGTGCCGCCGATGCCCGAGCTGGACAAGCAGGAGCTGATGCAGATGGAGAAGGAGACGATCGGCCTTTACCTCTCCGGCCACCCGATGGACGAATACCGCAAGCAGCTCCGCGGCACGAAGGTCGTTCCGATCGGCAGCGTGCTGCTCTCGTTCGAGCAGGACGACGGCCGCTATCACGACGAGCAGACCGTCCAGCTTGCGGGCATCATCGAGCAGGTCAAGATGAAGACCACGCGCAGCAACTCCGTCATGGCCTATATCACGCTGGAGGATGACACCGGCGACATGGAGCTGCTCGTGTTCTCCAACGTCATTGGCCGCAGCGGCGACCTTTTGAAGGAAAACACGCCCGTCGTGGTCGAGGGGCGGCTGTCGGTGCGCGACGAAAAGGCGCCGCAGATGGTCGTCAACCGTCTGCTCCCGCTGGAGCAGGCCGCAAGGCGGCAGACCGCCGAGGCTGTGCCGCAGGCGCAGCGGCTCTATCTCAAGCTGCCCTGCGAGGGCGGCGAGGCCGACCGCAAGACCCGCGCGATCCTGAATATGTTCCCCGGCGCGGTGCAGGCGGTGCTCTATTACGCCGATTGCGGCCGCAAGCGCGGCACGGGCTGCTCCCTGCGCGGTGATATGCTCGACGAGCTGCGGACGCTGCTCGGGCAGGACGCCGTTGTGTTAAAATAGTGTGAAAAATCGGTTTTTTCCGACGAACGGACTACACAATTGCAGCAAGCTGTGGTATAATACTTCCGAATATGCAGAAAAGAAAGACGCCGACCGCGCAGCAGGCTTCCGCGCGGCTCCGGCGGGAGGAACCGTGAATGAAAAAAGTTCTGATCCTTGAGGATGAGGTCAACATCCGCAGCTTTGTGGTCATCAACCTGAAGCGCGCGGGCTATGAGCCCGTCGAGGCGGGGACGGGCGCCGAGGCCCTTCAGCGCCTGAAGGAAAACCCGGACATCGGCGTTGCGATCCTCGACATCATGCTGCCGGACATCGACGGCTTTGAGGTCTGCCGCACGATCCGCACGACGAACAAGACCATCGGCATCATCATGCTGACGGCGCGCACGCAGGAAATGGACAAGGTCACCGGCCTGATGACCGGCGCGGACGATTACGTCACCAAGCCCTTTTCTCCGGCCGAGCTGACCGCGCGCATCGACGCGCTCTACCGCCGCGTGGGCGGCGGTGTCGAGTCCGACCCCGAGGTCATCGTCCACGAGCCGTTCACGCTCAACACGCGCAACCGCACACTCGAGAAGGACGGCCGCCCCATCCGCCTGACGCAGGTGGAATATGCCATTGTGCAGCTGTTCATGCAGAACCCCGGACGCGCGCTGTCCCGCGAGGACATCCTCAACGCGGTCTGGGGGCGGGATTACGACGGCGAGCTGAAGATCGTCGACGTGAACATCCGCCGTCTGCGCATCAAGATCGAGGATAACACCGCCAACCCGACCTATATCACCACGGTGTGGGGCTTCGGCTATAAGTGGGGCGTCTGAGTGAAGGAGAATAACAGCGGTCTGCTGCGCCGATGGGTGCGCAGCTCTCTGAGCATCGTCGTGGCGCTGGCGCTGGTCTGCGTCGTGGTGCTCACGGCGAGCACGGCGATGCTGTGCTACAGCGCGCAGCGGCAGGAGCTGCGCACGGAGCTTTACGCGCTCCAGCAGCTCTGCAAGAGCGGCAGCCTCACGCCTGAGGAGGCGCTTCGGAGCTACAACGTGATGGAAAGCCACTGGATGCAGCTGTTCGACCTGCACGGCGAGCCGATCCTGACCGTCGGGGCGGAAAACGGCGTCCCCGAGGCGCAGAGCGACGTCCGCAATGCGATCAAGACCGGCGAGATCAAGTGGACAATGGGTCATAACGCCGCGGCGCACGGCCGCGTGATGGCCATGGCTGCGCCCGTGATGGACGAGAGCGGCACCGTGCTGGGCATTCTGCGCGGCGTTGTGCGTCTGAACGAGACGGATCACGCCGTCCTGCTGCTGACCGGGGCGATCGTGCTCGTCGCAGCGGGTCTGATGGTCATTCTGTACATCATCCAGCGCTTTTATCTGCGCTCGGTCTTCGTGCCGATCACCGAGATCACCACGACGGCCAAGCGCATTGCCGCCGGGAGCTACGGCGTGCAGATTTCGCGCCGCTATGACGACGAGATCGGCGAGCTGGCCGACACGATCAACGATATGTCGAACAAGATCAGCCAGAACGAGAAAATGCAGTCGGAATTCATGTCGCGCGTGTCGCATGAGCTGCGCACGCCGCTGACGGCCATCGGCGGCTGGAGCGAGACGCTCCTGTCCGGCGGCGGCAGTGTCGACACGGCCGAGGCGCAGCGCGGCCTGAGCATCATCCTGCGCGAGACGCGCCGCCTGACGGGCATGGTCGAGGATCTGCTCGAGTTCACCCGGATGCAGGACGGCCGCTTCACGCTCAACGTCGCCCCGGCCGACCTGCGGGCGGAGTTTGAGGACACGGTGTTCATGTACGGCTCGCGTTTGCAGCGCGAGGGCATCGAGCTGGAATACCTCGAAAACGACGAGGACATCCCCGAGATCCCCTGCGACAAGGAGCGTATGCGGCAGGTGTTCCTGAACATTCTGGATAACGCCGTCAAGCACGGCGGCGAGGGCGGCAAGATCACGGCCGAGATGCGCCGCGAGGACGACGAGGTCGTCATCCGCATCCGCGATTTCGGCTGCGGCATCCCGGCGGAGGAGCTGCCGCTCGTCAAGAAAAAATTCTATAAGGGCTCGTCCAAGGCGCGCGGAAGCGGCATCGGCCTTGCGGTCTGCGAGGAGATCGTCTCGATGCACAACGGCACGCTCACCCTGGAGAACGCCCCCGGCGGCGGAACGCTCGTCACCATCCGTCTGCCGATCGCATAAGGAGCTGCTATGGCAAAAAAAGTCGAATTCACCGAAAAATTCAAGACCATGATCGGCGGTCAGGCGCTGATCGAGGGCATCATGATGCTTGGCCCGGACAAATCCTCCGTGGTCGTGCGCAAAAAGGATGGCCTTCGCATCAAGACCGAGCCGCGCAAGGTCAGCGAGGGCTTCTCTCTGAAAAAGCTGCCGTTTATCCGCGGCGTGTTCAACTTCTGCGCGTCGATGAAAATGGGCGTGACGGCGCTGCTCTATTCCGCCGACGTTTACGCCGAGGACGACGAGGAGGCCGCGCAGGAGCCGCAGTCCAGGTTCGACGCGTGGCTGGAAAAGCACCTGTCCTCCGAGAAGGCGCAGAGCGTCATGACCACGCTGGCAGTCGTCGTCGGCATCGCCTTCTCCGTGGCGCTGTTCTTCGTCCTGCCGTCGCTGATCGGCAGCGTCATCAACCGCTTCCTCACGACCAACGAGCTGGTGCGCAACCTGCTTGAGGGCTTGGTGCGCATCGTCATTTTCCTGTCGTATATGTTCCTTGTCTCGCGCATGAAGGACATGAAGCGCGTCTTTTCCTATCACGGCGCGGAGCATAAGACCATCCGCTGCTACGAGGCGCGTCTGCCCCTGACGGTCGAGAACGTCCGCAGGCAGACCCGCCTGCACCCGCGCTGCGGCACGAGCTTCCTGTTCGTGGTCATCATCATCTCCATTCTCGTCTTCTCCGTCGCGACGCAGCTCCTTGCGCCGGTCACGCCGGAATTTCATAACCGCGTTCTCGAGGCGCTGTTCCGCGTGGCGCTGCGGCTGCTGCTCCTGCCGATCGTGGTGGGCATCAGCTATGAATTCAACCGTCTGGTCGGCCGCCATGACAATTGGCTCACGCGCGCGCTGTCCGCGCCCGGCATGTGGCTGCAATATCTGACGACCAACGAGCCGGACGATTCCATGATCGAGGTCGGCATTGAAGCGCTCAGGCAGGTGCTCCCGGAGCAGGAGGGCGCCGACCGATGGTAAAAAAATACGCCGAGCTGTATCTCGAGGCGCGGCGGCGTCTGCGCCCGACCGAGGGCGAGAACGCCGGGAACGTTGCCCGGGAGCTGGTTTGCGCGGCCTCCGGCAAAACGCCGGAGCAGATGATCTCCGATCGTGAGCTCTATGCCTCTCAGGAGATCTGCGCCTGCGTCGAGGCTTATCTGGAGCGCTGCCTCGCGGGCGAGCCCATGCCCTATATCCTTGGGCAGTGGGATTTTTACGACATGACCCTGACCGTCACGCCGGATGTGCTCATCCCGCGCGACGACACAATGGTCGTGACGGATCTCGCGGTCAAGAAGGCGCTGTTTCTGGAGCATGATCCGCGCATTCTTGACCTCTGCACCGGCTCGGGCTGCATCGGCCTCGCGGTCGCCAAGCGCGTGCGCGACGCGCACGTCACGCTGGCCGATCTTTCTCCGGCGGCGCTGCGCGTGGCGCGGAAAAATGTGCAGCAGCAGCGGCTCAACGGCCGCGTGACCTGCATTCCGCTCGACGTGCGCAAGCCCGCAACGGAGTTCCTCGGCACCTTTGACCTCATTGTCTCCAACCCGCCCTATATCCCGACCGCCGAGCTGGAGACGCTCGAGCCGTCCGTGCGCGATTACGAGCCGCGCCTTGCGCTCGACGGCGGCCGCGACGGGCTGGAGCTTTATCGTGCGATCTTGAAAAATTATTCCTCCGCCCTCAAGCCGGGCGGCTGGATCTGCTTGGAATTCGGCATGGGGCAGGAGGACGCCGTCTGCTCTCTGCTCGAGCGGCACGGCTACGAGGTGGCCGAGCTGAAAAAGGACACGGCGGAGATCACGCGGGCGGTGCTCGCCCGCAAAAGAGAGGAAGCGTAATCCATGGCACAGAAAAAACCCGCATATGAAGCCCCGTCTCCCGCGGAGGATAAGAAAAAGGCGCTTGCAACGGCGCTCGGACAGATTGAAAAAAGCTACGGCAAGGGCGCGGTCATGCGTCTGGGCGACCGCCCGGAGCTGAACGTCGACGCCATCCCGACCGGCTCGCTGGCGCTCGACGCGGCGCTCGGCATCGGCGGTCTGCCGCGCGGCAGAATTGTCGAGATCTACGGCCCGGAGTCCTCCGGCAAGACCACGCTGGCGCTGCATGTGCTGGCCGAGGCGCAGAAGCGCGGCGGCGAGGTCGCCTTCGTCGACGCGGAGCACGCGCTCGATCCGGTCTATGCCGAGGCCATCGGCGTGGATATCGACTCCATGCTCGTCTCCCAGCCGGACACCGGCGAGCAGGCGCTCGACATCACCGAGTCGCTCGTCCGTTCCGGTGCGCTGGACGTGATCGTCGTCGACTCCGTCGCCGCGCTGACGCCCCGCGCCGAGATCGAGGGCGAGATGGGCGATTCCTTCGTCGGCCTTCAGGCGCGCATGATGTCTCAGGCGCTGCGCAAGCTGGCCGGTGCCGTCGCCAAGACGAACTGCATCGTCATCTTCATCAACCAGCTTCGCATGAAGATCGGCGTCATGTACGGCAACCCCGAGACGACCACCGGCGGCAACGCTCTGAAATTTTACGCCTCCGTGCGCCTCGACGTGCGCAAGATCGAGGCGATCAAGAACGGCACGACCCTCATCGGCAACCGCACGCGCGTCAAGGTCATCAAGAACAAGGTCGCGCCCCCGTTCCGCGAGGCGATTTTCGACATCATGTACGGCGAGGGCATCTCGAAATACGGCGAGCTGCTCGACATTGCCGTCGAGATGGAGCTGGTCAACAAGAGCGGAAGCTGGTTCTCCGTCGGAGACGAGCGCATCGGGCAGGGTCGCGACAACGCCAAGCAGTACATCGCCGATCACCCGGAGCTTGCGGCCGATCTCGAGGCCAAGGTGCGCGAGCATTTGAGCCAGCTCCAGAACAGCCGCCGCGCGGCCGCGAAGCCCGCCGGAAAGGCCGTGGACGTCTCGGCAGAGGATTTTGATGAGGCTTGAGGCGATCGAGCAGACGCAGTCGCCCGCGGGCAAGCTGCGCCTGCGCTTTGAGGGCGGGCGGACGCTGCTCGTCCTGCCGTCGGTCGTGGCGGAGCACGGCCTGATCCCCGGCATGAGCCTGCCGGAGGCCGCGCTCGACGTCCTGCGCGACGACGCGGCTCTGGCCTCGGCCAAGGAGCGCGCCGTGCGCATTCTGGCCGCCGCGCCCGTCACCGGCGACGAGCTGCAAAGCCGCCTTGTGCAGAAGGGCGAAAGCCCGGAGCACGCGGCGCTGGCCGTGCAGTGGCTGCGGGAGCTGAACCTGCTCAACGACGCGGCCGTCGCCGCGCAGATCGTGCGCAGCGGCGCGGCCAAGGGCTACGGCGCGGCGCGCATCCGGCAGGCGCTTTATCAGAAGCACGTGCCGCGCGAGCTGTGGGACGAGGCGCTTGAGACGCTCGACTCCTGCGACGAGGCGATCGACGCCTTCCTGCAAAAGCGCTTTCGCGGGACGACGCCGGATCGTAAGGAACAAAAAAAGGCCGCCGACGCGCTGCTGCGCCGGGGGCATCGGTGGGAGGACATCCGGCGGGCGCTCGAGCGCTATGTGCCGGACGGGGACTTCCCGGAATAAATCGAGACAAAACAAGGAAGGGATACGCTTATGGGCAAGCGCATTGGGATGATCTCCCTCGGCTGCGCAAAAAATCAGGTCAACGCGGAGCACATGCTCTATCTGCTGAGGGAGGCGGGCTACGAGCTGCTGCCCTCGGTCGAGGGCGCGGACGTGGTCATTATCAACACCTGCGGCTTCATCGACTCTGCCAAGAGCGAGGCCATCGACAACATTCTCGCCATGGGGCAGCTCAAGGAGCAGGGCATCATCGGCAAAATCCTGGTCACGGGCTGCCTGTCTCAGCGCTATCAGAACGAGATCCTCGGCGAGCTGCCCGAGGTCGACGGCGTTCTGGGCACGGGCAGCTACGGCAGCGTCGTCACGGCGGTGCGCGCGCTGCTCGACGAGCGGAAATTCGTCGAATTCGGCGACATCGACCTGCCCGGCGACGAGCTGGGGCGCGTCCTGACCACGCCGGAGCACTATGCCTACCTCAAGATCGCCGAGGGCTGCGACAACCGCTGCTCCTACTGCGTGATCCCGAAGCTGCGCGGCCGCTTCCGCAGCCGGAGCATGGAGGACTGCCTCTATGAGGCGCGCCTGCTGGCCGACGGCGGCGTCAGGGAGCTGATCGTCGTCGCGCAGGACACCAGCCGTTACGGCATCGACCGCTACGGCGAGCGCAAGCTCCCGGAGCTGCTGCGCGAGCTTTGCAAAATCGACGGCCTGCACTGGATCCGCGTGCATTACCTCTACCCCGACGAGATGACCGACGAGCTGATCGAGACGATCGCCTCCGAGCCGAAGCTCGTCCACTATTTCGACATTCCGATTCAGCACGTCAACGCGAACATCCTCAAAAAGATGAACCGCCGCGGCACGCGGCAGGAGCTGGACGCCCTGTTTGCAAAGATCCGCGCGCGCATCCCCGACGCCGTGTTCCGCACGAGCCTCATCAGCGGCCTGCCCGGCGAGGGCGAGGCCGAGTTCGAGGAGCTGTGCAACTGGCTCAGGGAGCATAAGCTCGAGCGCGTCGGCGCGTTCGTGTTCTCCCCGGAGGAGGGCACGGCGGCGGCCAGGATGGACTATCCCGAGCAGGAGGTCGCGGCGCGCCGCGCCGAGTACATCAACGAGTTGCAATCGCGCATCATGGACGAATACAACGCCGCACGCGTCGGAACGGCGCTCGAGGTGCTCTGCGACGGCTATGACGAGGAAAACGCCTGCTGGTACGGCAGAAGCTACGCCGATTCGCCCGACATCGACGGCCGCGTGAGCTTCACGAGCCGGACGCCCGTCCGCGTCGGCGATTTCGTCACGGTGCGCATCGAGGGCGCCCGCGACGGCGACCTTTACGGGGAGGTGGAGGCATGACCACCGCAACAAAAATCACCCTTGTGCGCATTTTTCTGATTCCGGTCTTCCTGATCCTGATGTATTGGAGCGTCCGCTCCGAGGCCATGTGCTACGCGGCCTTCGCCGTGTTCGTCATCGCCAGCCTGACCGACCTCGTCGACGGCAAGATCGCCCGCGCCTATCATCAGGTCAGCGACCTCGGCAAATTTCTCGACCCGCTGGCCGACAAGGTGCTCGTCATTGCCGCTATGGCCATGTTCTGCGAATGGGGCAGCTTCCCAGCGTGGGCGCTTATGATCGTCCTGACGCGTGAGTTTGCAGTCAGCGGCCTGCGCATGGTCGCGGCGAGCAGCGGGCGCGTGATCGCGGCGGCAAAATCCGGCAAGATCAAGACCGCCGTCACCATGGCTGGTATCTGCACGATGCTGTTCTTCCGCGGCGAATTCTTCCTCACGCTTGCCGAGACCTATATCTGCGCAAGCTTCAGCGTCATTCTGGAATGGGTCGTCGTCGCGCTCATCACCGTCACGACGCTCTATTCCGGCATCGAATATTTTGTCAAAAACAAGGACGTCTTTAAGAGCTGAGCTTGGGAATCTCTGAACAAATCGGCAGCAGCGCTCAGCGGGTCTTTCGCCCCAACTTTTCGGTTTGAAAATTCTGGAACAAAATCCCTCGCTGAGCACGCTTGCGATTGAATCACCCTTGCAGGCTCAAACTGAAATGCGGCGGCGCGGCCGCCCGTTTCCCGGCAAGAGAGGCGCAGTATGAACCGGAAGGCCTATTACCATCTGCCCGGATTATTCGAATTTTATGACCTATATGCCGCATTTCTGCCGCTTTTTCGGGCGCATCGGGAGTATTTTTACGACTGGTGTGCCATCGGCTCGATCTATGGCGCGCCGACGGACTGCATCTGGGGCGGCGGCCGCGTGGAATGCGGCGAGCGCGACCCGCGCGAGGTGCTGGCGCTGCTGCGCGAGTTCGGCATCTCCGCGCGCCTGACCCTCAGCAATTCGCTGCTGCGGCCGGAGCATCTTGCCGATGCGCGCTGCAACGCGCTGTGCCGCCTGTTCGCGCGGAGCGACGGCCCGCGGAACGGCGCGATCGTCCATTCCGAGCTGCTGACGGCCTACCTGCGGCAGACCTACCCGGAGCTGTATCTCGTCTCCTCGACCACGAAGGTTCTGACCTCGCTCACCGACCTCCGTCGGGAGCTGGAGCGGCCGGAGTTTGCCTGCGTCGTGCCGGATTTCCGGCTGAATCCGACGCTCGGCACGCCCGGCGCGCTTCCGGAGCGCCTGCGCGGCAGGGCGGAGCTGCTCTGCAACGAGTGCTGCCGCTTTGACTGCCCGGATCGGCGGGCGTGCTACGAGGCTGTCAGCCGCAAGAACCTCGGCGAGGCCGCCCCGGAGCACCGCTGCACCGCGCCGGACGCCGCCGGGGGCTATCGCTTCTCCAAGGCGATGAAAAATCCGGGCTTTCTCGGCGTCGAGGCCATCCGCGACCGCTATCTTCCGCTTGGCTTTTCGCAGTTCAAGCTCGAGGGACGCGGCCTCGGCAGCGCGCTGATCTTGGAATTTTTGCTGTTCTATCTGACCAAACCGGACTATCACATCCACGTCCGCGAGGCGCTTTACCTCGACAATATGCTGGATCTTTTTTAAACAAAAAATGCGGGATTCTTCCGTTTTTGGAAGAATCCCGCATTTTTTATGCCAGCTCGATCATGTTTGTGTAGAGCTGATAATACCGGCCGCGCAGCCCGAGCAGATCGTCGTGGCTGCCGCGCTCGACGACGCGGCCGTTCTCGAGCACGAGAATCGCGTCGGCGTTGCGCACGGTGGAGAGCCGGTGCGCGATGACAAAGACCGTGCGGCCGCGCATCAGCCCGTCGAGGCCGCGCTCGATGAGCTTCTCCGTGCGGGTGTCGACGGACGAGGTCGCCTCGTCGAGGATCAGCACCGGCGCCTCGGAGACGGCCGCGCGTGCAATTGCCACGAGCTGCCGCTGCCCCTGAGAGAGGTTCGCCCCGTCGGAATAGAGCATCGTGTCATAGCCCTTGGGCAGGTGCGAGATGAAATAATGCGCGTTGGCGATCTTCGCGGCGCGGATGCAGTCCTCGTCCGTCGCGTCGAGCCGCCCGTAGCGGATGTTTTCCATCACCGTGCCGGTGAACAGATGCGTGTCCTGCAAAACCGTGCCGAGCGAGCGGCGCAGGTCGTCCTTGCGGATGCGGCGCACGTCGATGCCGTCATAAGTGATCTGCCCGCCCTGAATGTCGTAAAATCGGTTGATGAGATTCGTGATCGTCGTTTTGCCCGCGCCGGTCGAGCCGACAAAGGCAATCTTCTGACCGGGCTTGGCATAGAGCGACAGGTCGCGCAGCACGGGCTTTTCCGGCGTATAGGCGAAATCCACGCCGTAGAAGCGCACGTCGCCGCGCAGCGGCACGCGCTGCCCGTCCGGCCTGACCCAGAAATAGTCGCGCCCGACGTTTGAGAGCGTCGTTTCGCCCTCGTCCGTCTCGGGCGGCAGATCGAGCACGTCGAAGATGCGCTCCGCGCCCGCAAGCGCGAGCATGATCGCGTTGAACTGCTCGGAGATCTGGCTGACGCGCTCGGCAAAGGTGCGGATATAGCCCAGGAACGTGATGAGCACGCCGCCGGCGTTCTCACCCTTGAGCCAGAGCACGCCCACGGCGCAGGTGAGCGCATAGAAGAAATGCGACAGATTGTTCAGGATCGGCCCGACGATCGAGGTCACGGTCGTCGCCTCGGTCGACGAGACGCGAAAGCGCTCGTTGATCGGCTCAAAATCGCGCATGACCTGCTGCTCGTGCGTGAAGACCTTGACGTCGCGCTGTCCGGCGATTATTTCCTCAACGAAGCCGTTGACGTTCGCGGCGTCCTGCTGCTGCTGCCGGTAGCTGCGGCTGCTCTTTTTCGTGATGAAGCGCACGACGAGGATCACGATCGCCGCCAGCACGACCATCAGCGAAAACAGCCGCATCGACAGCGCCAGCATCATGCCGACCGTGCCGAGCAGCGACATCACCGAGATCATCATCTGCGTGATGGAATGCTGCAAAAGCTCGTTCGTCGCCTCAATGTCGTTCGTGAAATAGCTCATCAGGCTGCCGTTCGTGTTCTCGTCGAAATAGCGGATGGGCAGGCGCTGCATCTTGTCGAACAGCTCCGTGCGCAGGGCGCGCATGATGACCGTGCTGCACTCGAGCATCAGCCGGTTGAGCAGATAATTTGTCACGACACTGAGCACATACAGCCCTGCGAGGCCGAGCAGCAGCGCCAGATATTTGGCGTAGACCGCGTCCGGCGCGAGGCCGGTCGTCTTGAGCAGATTGACCAGCGGCTTCATGCAGTAGGATGCCGCGATGGTCGCCGCCGCATAGGCCAGAATCGACGCCACGGCGCAGATCAGCAGCAGGCGGCAGTGCTTGAAATAACGGAACAGGCGCATCAGGCTGCCGAAGGGCGAGCGCGCCTTGCGATAGCTGCGCAGATCGATCCTAGCCATCCTCGGTTTCCTCCTGCTTCATCTGACTGTCATAAACGTCTCGATAGATCTGGCTGCGCGCCATCAGCTCGTCATGCGTGCCGATGTCGGACAGACGCCCCTCGTCGAGGACGAGGATGCGGTCGCAGCTCAGGATCGACGCAATGCGCTGGGCAATGATGATCTTCGTCGTGCCGGGCAGAGCCTCGCGCAGACCGCGGCGGATGTGCTCGTCCGTGGCCATGTCGACCGCGCTGGTCGAGTCGTCAAGGATCAGAATTTTCGGCTGCTTGATGATCGCGCGGGCAATGCGCAGGCGCTGCCGCTGTCCGCCGGAGAGATTCGCGGCGTTCTGCTCGAGCAGCGTCTCATAGCCGTCCGGAAAACGGTCGATGTATTCGTCGGCGCAGGCGATCGCGCAGGCGGCCTTCATCTCCGCTAGGGTCGCGTCGGGCTTGCCCCAGCGCAGGTTTTCGGCGATCGTCCCGGAGAAGAGCGTGCCGTTCTGCAAAACCATCGACACGCCGTCGCGCAGATGCTCGAGCGTGTAGTCCCGCACGTCGACGCCGCCGACGCGCACCGTGCCGCTCAGCGTGTCGTAAAAGCGCGGGATCAGGCTCACGAGCGTGGATTTGCCCTCGCCCGTGCCGCCGATCACGCCGATCGTCTCGCCGCTCTTGATATGCACCGTGATATGGCGCAGATTCCGCTTCTGCGGGTCGCGGGTGTAGCTGAAGCAGACGTCGTCAAAGTCGACGCTGCCGTCGGCCACGAGCTTGTCCGACGGGCCGTCGGCGATGTCCGGCCGCTCGTCGAAGACCTCGTTGATGCGGCGCATCGACGCCTGCGCCCGCGCCAGCGACATGATGAGCCATGAGAGCATCGTCAGCGACGAGACGGCCTGCGTGCTGTAGGAAACGATGCTCACAAGCTCGCCCGTGAGCAGGCCGGTCGTGCGGAAAATGATCTCGCGTCCGCCGAACAGGAGCAGCAGCACCGTGCACGTCCACATGATGCCCATCTGGATCGGCCCGGTCAGCGTGAACAGGCGCGAGGAGGCGAGCTGCGCGTGCCGCAGCTCCTCCGCCGTTCCGGCAAAGCGCTCGGATTCATAATCGCCGCGCACAAAGGCCTTGACCACGCGACTGTTGACGAGATTTTCCTGCACCGCGCGGTTCATGTCGTCCATTTTGACGAGCATTCTGCGGAAGCGCGGCTGGCCGATGTGCATCATGATCGCCAGCGTGACCGCCAGCACCGGCAGCGACGCAAGGAAAAACAGCGAAAGATGCGGCGAGATCGTGAAGGCCATGACCGTCGCCAGCACAAGCATGATCGGGCTGCGGGTCAGGCTGCGGATGATGAGGTGCATCGTCGTGCGCACGGTGTTGACATCCGTTGTGGCGCGCGTGATGAGGCTCGGCGTGGAAAAGCGGTCGATGTTCGAGAAGGAAAAGCTCTGGATGCGGTCGAGCAGCATCGTCCGCAGGTTTTTCGCGAAGCCTTGGCTGGCAATGGCCGAGCAGCGCGCGCTGAGCAGACCGCAGACCATCGACAGGCACGCAATGAGCACCATGATGCCCCCGACCGTCAGCACGAAGCGGTCGCGTTGCGCGACGAGCGCGTCGGGGAACAGCCCGCGCAGCATGAAATCCTCCTCGCGATAAAGCCCGCCATCGACGATGACGGACATCAGCATCGGGATGAAGACCTCCAGCACGACCTCAAGCCCGCCGAACAGCGCCGCCGCAGCCGTCCAGCCGCGATAGCCGGCCAGACATTTGCCCATGTGCCGGAGCGTCTTTTGCTTCTGGTTTTTTTGTCTCTGTTTCTTGATCTTCCTCTACCCCCCGAAATTTGCCGTATGGCATGAAGTGTTCATAAAATATTATTTTAGCAACTCCAAGCCGATTTTGCAAGTGGAGAAATACCAAATAGGCCTTTGCAATTGCAGGCTACTCAAGCAGCCGCATGGCATAACCGAATAGCCGCGGGCGTAGGGGCTTGCTTATGTGTCCTTGTTCGTTTTCTTTTGCGCAAAATATGCCGCGACCCGTTTCCTATCGGCTGCTCTTTGAATCAATGCCGCCATTTTTTCTAATTTCAGGTCTCCTTCCTTCATTTTCTGGAAATGCCTTGGATTAGAGCTGCAAACCCAGCGCGGTTCATGATTCATTGAAAAAAGGAATGGAGCGCCACATTTTTGGCATCTCAAAATGCCGTCTGTGGGATATTGCTGGTTTGGATTTCTTGTGTAGTCCTGATTGATGCATTCCCAGTATACGCCGCCCTGATTGCCTTCCTTTAATTGCAGTTCGCCTCCGCAAATCGGACATTTTTGCTCACATGCATTTTCAACAGCATGGCAGATGTGCGCGATATCAAAGATTTTTTCATATTCCGCAGTTATTTCCTTGCCGGTGAGACGCTGCATGACTTCACCGGTCAGACCCGTAAAACTGAGCGCATTTAAAGAACCAATCCAAAGGGCGTCGCTGTCTATGAAGATGAGCTTCTCATGCATACCGCTTTTGTGTATAACACTTACGCCGAGATTCCTGAGGGCCTTTTCGCATTTTTCGTATTGAAAAAGCTCTTTTTTATTTCGGTCTTTCAGCGACTTTGTTACAATAATAATTTGTTTACCGGCTCTTGTCGCGTCAGAAAATACGGGCAGAAGGGCGCCTAAACGGGCTTCTGTCATGAAAGGGGAATATATAATGAGCCGATGTTGAAAGGACTGAATGTCCCTCATGAAGCATTCGTTAAAGGCTTGTTCACGACAGATAACGGTGTCCGAGCGATACGAAAAAGTCGTGCTGGCCGTTTTGGAAACGGTAAGATTTGGGAAAAGCGCTTTTGCGTCTTCTTTCGGAAGCGCCTTTTGGCTCAGTAAAACGTCCAGTAATTCTCCCAATGCGTTGTTTTTTGCGCGCTTCTGACAAAAAGAGAGGTTTCCGACTATGTACAGCTTGAAACGAGCCCTTGTAACGGCCACATTGAACATTTTCCGCAGTCCTTCGTTAATTGTTTCGTCCGGCATAAACAGATTTGCTTTCCAATGCGGTTCGTCTACCACAAGATCAAAAATGACGATGTCTGCCTCGCTGCCCTGAAAACTGTGGATCGTTCCGGCTCGAATGAGATTGAGATCGTCCTTGTATCCACGACGCGAATACTCGTAACCAATCAGCTGATTGATGCGGGCAACATGTGGCCGATAGGGCGCAACAATCAGGATGGAAGCGTTTTCGGCCGGCTTTGCTTTGGGATGGATTTCTGATATTTTTTTCTCCAGGAGGTGAAACGCCAAATCAACATCAATTGCCGCAGAAAAACAGTTAACTCGACTATGGCTTTTCCCCTGCGGCACACCGGTTGCCCAGGCGTGCAAGCTTTCCGTATCGATCAGATGAATATTCTGTTGGGAGTTGCCGTCCGGATACCAAGAATAAAACGCTTCCAATTCTGCTTTTCTGTATGATTTTGAGTCATGAGAGCGCAGCCCACCATAATCGCCGTAGTAGATGTTGGCAATGTCGGCAATATCACGCTCCATACGGAATTGTTCCCGGAGCATAATAAAGTTCTTTAAGTGCTTGCCGCTTTTGGCCTGAGCCTGTACGCCGCTGTGGTAGAATACGTCGCGCCCCAACCATTTCTTTGCCGCTTCCGTCTGCGCAAGAACGATGGGCGGTAGCTGAAGAAAATCGCCTACGATTATGATGCTCTTTTTTGCAAGCCAAGCGGCGCACCACAGTGCGGGGATCGAGGCCATTGACGCTTCATCCAGTATGACGGCATCGAATTGTCGACTGCGCAGAACATCATTAAGGTATGTTTTGGTAAGCGTAGTGCCGATGATATCTGCACGCATAATGACTTGCGTCTGGAGCTCCTGCATTTGCTGCTCAAGGCGAATGAGCTCCGTGTTTATCTCAATAAGCTGTTTTTCAATACGCGCTTTTTCGCGCGGAATGCTTTTGGTATCTTTAGAGGCAAGCTCAGCCCTGACTTTTTTGAGCAAACCTTTCAGCTCGTCCAATAGGGAACGGTCGGACTCGCCGGATGGCGAATAAAATGATGCACAGCCTTGGCATTCTTTTTCAAGCTGCTCGGCACAGAAGCGTTTACGCTGCTCCATAATTGCATAGGCTTGCTGATGATACTCTTTTGCCGAGGCTAACTGCTGCAGCTCACGCTCGATGGACTCGCGCGCCTTTTTTGCGCGATTCAGCTCCGGCTCAATGCTGCGAAGCTGTTTTTGAATCGTGTTTCGCTTCCCGCACAGCTTGGGGTGCGTTTGTCGGCAGTTGTCCAGCTTCGACTTTGCTGCCGAGTACGCTCTTTGCCAGTAGCTGTAGGTATGCGACGGAGAGACATCTTGAATCTGATGCTGTAATAGCTGAACATCCTTGAGCTGCCGCTGATATTCTTGTTCGAGCGTACGGTCGTGATTTACCGCGTCTTCCAACCTTGACAGCCGATCATCGATTTCTCGCATGTCATTTTTGGCGGTTGCAAGAGCGGATTTATTGAAGAAAAATTTTCCGACCTTCCCCTTGGCTTCATAATCCACCAACGTGTTAAAAGCCGCGCTTCGCTTTTGTTTAAGACTTGCATATTCTTCATTTTCAGCAGAAATTCGGTTCTTTATCTTTGAAATCTCGCGCTCAAGAAACGCAGCAGGCATTAATTTTTCCGCGCGGGCGTTTAATTCATCATAAACATTGAATTTTCTGAGTTCTATTTCTGCTTCCTGACATCTGGACTGCAGTTCTTTGATTTGCACTTCATTTTGGGAAACCTGCGCACAGGCTTGCTTATATTCTGCAAGTACAGCCTGATAGTTTTCTGTAAGAACAGAGAACTTTGCGTACTCAGGATTTGCGGCATTATACCGGTCGACGACCGCAGTCAGGTTTTGTATTTCTCTTGAATTGGCGGAGATCTTCTCTTGAAGCTCAGCGATCATGTCGAAATACGGCTGAATTTCATCCAGATGGTTGTGCTCCGCCCACGCGGCTTTGGCAAGGAGAAGCTGCAGATCATTTTCTTTTTTTATAAGTGCGGCCTTTTGCTGCTCAAGATATCGTTTCCTTTCGTACAGCTTTTTTCCGGCCGCATTAACGTGGCTTGTCAACAGAACTCTGTCCGGCAACGGACGCACCGGAGAACCGAGTCTTAATACAGGATAAGATTCCTCGCTCCCCTTTGAAGGCTTTATATAATCGGCGACCTTTGCAATTGCGCCGTCCACGGCGGTGTTTGTATGCGAAACGGCAAGCACAGAATGATTGTGTCGGTAAAGCTCTTTGATGATTTGCCCGATCACCGTTGTTTTTCCGGTTCCGGGTGGCCCCCAAATATAAGTAATATCATAGGAGAGCGCGGCGTCTATGGCATCGTTTTGACCTTGGGTATTCTTGTCTTCGTGTTGAATATCATGATAATTAAAAACTCGTTGCGCATTGTAAAGGCCTCCGTCTGCCTGAATCATATGCAATCCGGCTGGATTGACCGTCGCTGCGTTGTCCTCTATGCATTTTATCAGCCGCTCTATTAATACGGTTGCGCCGTTTTCCAACCGTGCCTTTCCGATCGACTCGGGTAGTGGGGATTTAGAAGAGATGATAATATAATTTTCTTCAAAGCTGACTGTTGTGACTTCAAATTGGTTATTTCCAATGATAAGCTTACACGGGGTATCGGCAGGGATCGAAGGCGCATACTCCACCTGAAACCGATACCAATACTCCGGCGCATGTCCCTCTAGTCGTTGGCCGCCAAACAACAATGTGGAGGATTGACCGCTTTTCTCAATCTCGTCTATCTCGTCGTTAAGCGCCTGTCGGAACTCTGAAAGGATACCGGGTAACTCCATGCGCTCCGTGGGATGCTTTGCGTGATCTGCTTTCATAGTATTTTCCCTCTCTTGTAAACGTCGTCCTGCCTTCATGTTATATATACAGTATATTACTTTTTATGACACCGGTCAAGCCCTATAACCAGGCACATTGAAATTGCCCGCATTTCATGAAGTCAAATAAACACTCCCCTGCAAAAGCAGGGCGGCCCGCTTTTTACAGGAGAGTGTTGCACGGTTCTATTTTGTTTATTTTGCGAAAGTCAAACGATCGCGGTCATTCCGCCGTGCTCTCGTTCGGCTTTGCGCCGGGCTTGCGGCGGCGGCTCTGCGGGCGTCTGCGGTGCGGCTTGGACGTGCCGTCAACGGCGGGCGAATTCGCGTCGGGGGCGCTTGCAGCGGAGGGCCTTGCGGCGGCGCGCTCACCGGCGGGAGCATCGGCGCGCTTCTGCGCGGCGCTCTCCGCGCGCGGCCTTTGCCCGGCGTCCTCCGCACGGGGCTTCTGGCCGGGCTTCGCGGCTCTTGCCGGTCGTTCGCCCGCGGCCTCGGCAGACTTCGGCGTGTTCGGATCGCGCGGCGGACGTGCCTTGCGGCGCGAACGGTCGCGGCGCGGCTTTTGCTCACCGTTGCGCGGTTCTCCGCTGCGCTGCTCGGCGGGCTTCTGCCCGACCGGCCTTGCGGTCGGCTCGGTCTGCGCGCCCTCTGCCGCCTCGCTCGCCTTCGCGCCGGATTTGCGGCGGCGACGGCGCGAACGCGTCTCCGGCTCGTCCTTGGCGGGCTTGCTGACCACGGCCGGCTCCAGCGTCTCGGCGCTTCTGCGGATCACGACCGGTTCGAGATAGGTCGCAAATTCCGGCTCCTCCTCCTTCTTCTTGCGGGGCTTGCCGCCGGAGATCGGAGCGAGATCGGGCGGGATCGGCTCGTCGCCCTTGCGCGCCTTGCCGTTGCGCAGGACGCAGATGTCGCAGTTCTTGTGGCAGACGACGGTCTCCGGCTCCTTTTCCAGCCGGACGCGCACGCTCTGGCGCAGCAGATTGACGTCGGTGACGGTGCCGCGCCCGTCGGGCGTGTCGACGAAGGATTCCGGGCGCGGGCTGGTGCGCAGCAGATCCTCATAGGCGGCCTGCTCGTAGTTCAGGCAGCACATCAGGCGGCCGCAGGTGCCGGAGATCTTGGTGGGATTCAGACTGAGATTCTGCGTCTTGGCCATTTTGATCGAGACCGGCTGGAAATCGTCGAGGAACTGGCGGCAGCAGAAGGGACGGCCGCAGATGCCGAGGCCGCCGACCATTTTCGCCTTGTCGCGGACGCCGATCTGTCGCAGCTCGATGCGCGTGCGCAGGGTGCTGGCGAGGTGCTTGACCAGCTCGCGGAAGTCGACGCGGCCGTCGGCCGTGAAGAAAAACAGCACCTTGCTGCCGTCAAAGGCGTACTCGGCCGAGACGAGCTGCATGTCCATATGCAGCTCCTCGATCTGCTTCTGACAGGTCGCGAACGCGTTTTTCTCGCGGGTGCGGTTGGCGGCGTCGATCTTTTTGTCGTTTTCGGTCGCCAGACGGCGCACGCGGCGCAGCGGCGCGACCACGTCCTTCGGCTCGACGTCGTGGTTGCCGTGCACGCACTGGCCGATCTCGAGGCCGTAGGCCGTGTCGACGATCACGGTGTCGCCGGTCCGGACGTCCAGACCGTTTGGGTCAAAATAATAAAACTTCGTGGCGGAGCGGAACTGCACGTCGCAGACCGTCACGGGGGCAGTGGTTTCTTCTTTCATAGGAACTCCTTATGATTACGGATACGCCCGGGGCCGATCGCGGTCGGTCGCCTCTCAGGCGGAAAGCTTGACGGCGAGCCAGCCGCACAGATGCGCGGGGCCGACATTCCCGTCGAGCATGGAAAGTGCCTCGGCCAGCGCGTCGGCGTCGGCCAGAAGCGACGCGGCGGTGCAGCGCGCGGCGAGCGTCTGCGCCTGCGGGTAGCCGCTGGTAGCCCCGGCGCGGCAGAGCAGCGCCTGCGCGACCAGCTCACGCCATTGCAGCAGCACGGCGCGGAGCGCCTCGCGCGTCATGCGCTCCATCGGGATCAGAACGGACAGCAGCTGTACCTTTGAGCCGAGCGCGCCGACCAGCGCCTCGGTCTGCGGCAGCAGACCGCCGCCGGCCTCCAGCAGCCTCAGCGCCCGGCCGAGATAGCCCTCGCTCTGCGCGGCGGCCGTGCGGCGCTGGGCGTCGGTGGATGACGGCGCGCGCTGCCCGAGCGCGCGCAGCAGCGTCGCCTCAGGCAGGGGACAGAGCCGCAGCTCCACACAGCGGCTCTGCACGGTCGGCAGCAGCGGCTGCTCGGAGAGCAGGAAAAACGTGCCGTAGGGGGGCGGCTCCTCGATGCATTTGAGCAGGGCGTTCTGCCCCTGCGCGTTCAGGTCGTGCGCGCGCGGGAAGAGGTAGATCTTGCGCGCGCCCTCGTTCGGGCGGACGAACAGATCGGCGCAGGCGTCGCGGACGAGCTTGACCGGGATGGTCTTCTTGTCCGGCGCGTCGACTGTGATGACGTCGGGATGCATGTCCGAGAGGACCTTTTTGCAGGCTGTGCAGCGCATACAGGGGCGTTCGCCGTCGGCGGTGCACTGCATGGCGGCGATGAGCTGCCGCGCCAGCGTGTGCCGCCCCGAGCCCTCCGGCCCGATCAGCAGCCACGCGTGCGACAGCCGTCCGGCGCGCTCCGCCTCGTTCAGGCGCTGCTTGATGCCGTCGTTGCCCAGAAAATCGCCGAAATTCATACTCCGCCCTACCTTTTGCAAATTCGGTTTCTATTATAACGCAATTTTTTCCGATTTTCCACAGAAAAATGCAAATTATGCAAAGGAAACGCCCAGATACGCCCGCTCGGGCAGGGCAGCTGCGCCGAGTGCCTTGGCCATGGCGAACGGCCGGTCGCCGCCGGTCGTGCAGACCTCCGCGCGGGCGCAGCCGAGCCGTGCCGCCAGTGCGGCGGCCGCCTCCGGGACGTCCGGCAGCAGCTCCTGCAAACGCAGAATGCCGTCCTGCACCGCGCCTGCCGCGCAGCAGACCGCCGTGTCCGTCTCGATGCGCCAGCGCTGCGGCAGCAGCCCGAGCATCGCCTCGGGGAAGGAGACGAAGCAGCCGTAGAGCTGCAATTCGCGCAGCGCGCGATAGTCGGCGGCGCCGACCGGCCGGATGTCGGCCGCCCCGCCGGGCACAGCTTCATATTTTTTTTGATAAAAAACGGTCTGATACCCGTTTTTTTGATAAAATCCGAACAGACTTTCGTTCGCGGGAACGAGCGCCGCGCAGGAGAAGCCGACGCAGCGCAGCGCCTCCTCGGCGAAGGCCAGCAGGCCGCTGCTCAGGCCGCGCCGCCGGAACGCCGGGTCGGTGCAGACGGCGTAAAGATAGGCGCAGGGCGCCTCGCCGCCCGCCTCGTCGACCAGCGTCGCCGGGAGCGCGCAGAGCATGGAGACGGGCTTTCCGTCAACATAGGCCGCGAAGGTGCGGATCTGCGGATGCGTCAGGACCGGCTCGGAATCGGACGCCGGGTCGCCGAAGCAGGTCTGCCAGAGCGCGGCCAGCGCCGGAACGTCCCGCGCGGCGGCGGGCGCATAGGCCGTCACTGCGCGGCCTCCAGCAGCAGCTTGTCCAGGAGCAGATCCGGCACATAGCTCTCCTTGGCGCGGCGCAGCCCCTCGAGGCCCATGTCGTCCTCGCGGTTGAGCAGCTCCAGCTCGGGATAGCGTGCGCGCAGCATCCGCGCAAAGTCCCGGTTGATGATGGCGTAAGCGCCGTTGACCGTGGCGTCGGCCTTTTCAAAGTTGACGTCGAAAACGGTCGGGCGGATGCGGTTGCCCATGGTGAAGGCAACGAGCCGGTCGGGCGTAAAGAGCGCCGCGCCCTCCATGCCGAGCGCGTCGAAGCTGTCGAATGCGCGCGCAATGGCCGTGCGCTCCCCGGAAAAATCGGTTCCGTCCTCCGTGTGGGCGGCGTACCATTGCTCCGTAAAGGCGCGGCAGGCGGGCAGCAGCTCCGGCGTCAGCGGCTCGACGCGATAGCCCGGGAATTCCTCCTCAAAGCGATTGCAGTGGTTGCGCTTGGCCTGCAAATGCTTGCCGTGCAGCTCCGCCAGACACTCGACCGTGTAGACATAGTCGGCGCTGTCGCGCACGGAATGGAAGCGGTACTGCCCCGGCCAGCGGCGCTCGACCTCTGCGGCCTCGTCCGGCAGCAGGCCGAACACGCGTAGGGCGATGCCGCGCTCGGCGGCGTCCTGCCGCAGCAGGGGAAGCAGCTCCGGCGCGGAATAGGGGAAGAGATAGGACGTGTGCGGCGGGAAGTGGCTGAGGATCAGCGGAACGCCGCCGTCGGTGTAGCAGACGGCCTGCCGTCCCCAGAAATACAGGTTGGCGAAGGAATACTCGCTGCCGTGCCCGGCCGCGCGCTCGCACCACGGCTCAAGCATCGGCCGGTCGGACAGGGTGATGGGGTGAAAATACAGCATAAAAACCTCGCTTTTAATGAATGGCTCCGGCTCGGCCGGCGCGCGGGCAGAAGCAAAAGCCCGCCCGGAGCCTCTGCGCCTCCGGACGGGTTGCTCTCATTTTGCGTATTCCACGGCCTTCGTCTCGCGAATGACGTTCAGCTTGATCTGGCCGGGGTATTCCAGCTCGTTTTCGATCTTTTTTGCAAGATCGCGCGCAAGCAGGATCATGTTGTCCTCGGAAACCTCCTCGGGCTTGACCATAATGCGAACCTCGCGACCGGCCTGAATGGCATAGGACTTCTCAACACCGGGGTAAGTGCCGGTCAGCTCCTCAAGCTTTTCCAGACGGCGGATGTAGTTTTCCACATTCTCGCGGCGCGCGCCGGGACGGGCGGCCGAAATCGCGTCGGCGGCCTGAACCAGACAGGCGATGACCGTGCGCGGCTCGACATCGTTGTGGTGCGCCTCGATGGCGTGGATCACGTCGGGAGACTCGTTGTATTTCCGCGCCAGCTCAACGCCGAGCTGGACGTGGCTGCCCTCCATCTCGTGGTCGACGGACTTGCCCAGATCGTGCAGCAGACCCGCGCGCTTGGCAAGCGGAATGTCGACGCCCAGCTCGCTGGCCAGCAGACCGGCGATGTGCGCGACCTCGATGGAGTGGTTGAGCACGTTCTGACCGTAGGACGTGCGGTATTTCTGACGGCCGAGCAGCTTGATGAGCTCGGGGTGCAGGTTGTTCACGCCGGTCTCGAACGCGGCGCGCTCGCCCTCCTGCTTGATGACGCGGTCGACCTCCTTGCGGGCCTTTTCGACCAGATCCTCGATGCGGGTGGGGTGGATGCGGCCGTCGGCAATGAGCTTCTCCAGCGCCAGACGGGCGACCTCGCGGCGCACCGGGTCAAACGAGGAGACGGTGATCGCCTCGGGCGTGTCGTCGATGATGAGATCGACGCCGGTGATGGATTCGAGGGTGCGGATGTTGCGACCCTCGCGGCCGATGATGCGGCCCTTCATCTCGTCGTTGGGCAGCGGCACGACGGAGACCGTCGTCTCTGCGGCGTGGTCTGCGGCGCAGCGCTGGATCGCGATGGAGATGACCTCGCGTGCCATGCGGTCGGCGTTTTCCTTCGTCTCGGCTTCGATCTCCTTGATCTTGAGCGCGGCGTCGTGGCGGCACTCGTTTTCCAGACTGCTGAGGATCTGGTGCTTGGCCTCGTCCTGCGTCAGGCCGGAGATCTTTTCCAGCATTTCCAGCTGGCTCTTTTTGATGAGGGAGACCTCCTCCTGCGTGGCGAGCACGGACGCCTGACGCTTCCGCAGCTCCTCCTCCTTGCGTTCAAAGGCGTCCGTCTTTTTGTCGAGGGACTCCTCCTTCTGCTGCAAGCGGCGCTCCTGCTTCTGCAGGTCTGCGCGGCGCTCCCTGACTTCGCGTTCGTATTCGGTACGGTTTTTATGAATTTCTTCCTTGGCTTCCACCAGCATCTCGCGCTTTTTGTTCTCGCCGCCCTTGATCGCCTCGTTGATGATGCGACGGGCTTCGTCCTCTGCGCTGGAGATCTCGCGTTCGGCGACCTTCTTGCGGTAGATCACGCCGATGAAGAAGAATAATACGGCAACTGCGACGGCGATCGCCGCCCAAATATACCATGCCATCCTCTACGAATGCACCTCCTTTTGTAAATTTGTAATGAAAAATGGCAAAGCTGCCAAATAGAAAGCAACGTCCGTTCTGCGTTTACCCCAAAACGCGGCTCAGACAATACGAATCCACATTTTATTTTACCGTTTTGCGTCGACTCTGTCAAGTTATTTTTTGGAAAGCGCCGAACCTCCCGGAAAAAACAGAACAAGGGAAGCTCTGATTCAAGCGCAAGAGCGGTCAGTGAGGGATTTTGTTTCCAAATTGAGGTTTGGAAATCGCAGGAATCCTTTACGTATTTCAAGATTTTCAAACCGATAAGCTGGGACAAAAGACCCGCTGAGCGCCGCAGCTGATTTTTTCAGAGGTTCCCAAGCATGGCCAAGCGTCCGGAGCTTCATTCCCGGACGGCCGCGTTGTAAAGCTCGTTTTTCGGGATGCCGGTCTGCTCGCTGACGCGGCGCACGGCGTCCTTGCGCGAAAGACCCTGCCCGATGAGCGCGCGCACGGCCTCGAGCGCGTCGGCCTCGGAGACGGCCTCCGGCGCACTCGGCGCGGCGCCCTCGACGATCAGAACGAATTCGCCGCGCGGCGCGTTTTCGGCGTAGTAGTCCATAGCCTCGCCGAGCGTCATGCGCAGCACCTCCTCGTGCAGCTTCGTCAGCTCGCGGCACAGCGAGATGCGCCGCTCCGCGCCGAAGACGGCGGAAAGGTCTGCCAGCGTGGCCGCCAGCTTGTGCGGCGCTTCATAGAAGATCATCGTGCGCGTCTCGCTGCGCAGGCCGTCCAGGTGGGTCTGACGGCTCTTTTTGTTCGTGGAGAGGAAGCCCTCGAAGCAGAACCGTCCGGTCGGCAGGCCGGAGATGCTCAGCGCCGTGATCGCGGCGCACGGGCCGGGGATGGCCGTGACGGGGATGCCCGCCTCGGCGCACAGGCGCACGAGATCCTCGCCGGGGTCGGAGATCGCGGGCGAACCGGCGTCCGAAACGAGCGCGCAGCGCTGCCCGGTGAGGATGCGCGCGACGATCTTCGGGCCGCTGCCCTCCTTGTTGTGCTCGTAGTAGCTGACCAGCGGCTTCTTCAGCTCCAGATGGTTCAGCAGCCGCAGCGCGACGCGGGTGTCCTCGGCGGCGATGAAATCGGCGTCGGCCAGTGCCTGCCGTGCGCGTGGGGAAATATCGGAAAGGTTGCCGATGGGTGTCGGCACCAGACAAAGCGTGCTCATAAATCGTGTGTTCTCCTTAAACCAATTGATCCGGCTCAACGGTCAGTCCGGGTCTGCCGCCGCGCCGCGCCTCGAGCAGCACCAGGCGGGTTTTTCCGGATGTACTGCGCACGAGGCGCAGCCGTTTCGGCTCGAGGCCGCTTGCGCGCAGCGTGCAGAGCAGGTCGCAAAGGCGCTCGGCGCGATGAACGAGGAAAAACCGTCCGCCCTGCCGCAGCAGCCATGCCGCCGCCGCGCAGAGCGCCTCGAGCGGGAGCGTCCGTTCGTCCCGCGCCGCCGGGACGCGCGCGGCGGGTCTGCCGCTCCCGACCGGGAAATAGGGCGGGTTGGACACGACGCAGTCGAATTCCGCCGCCGGCAGCAGCGCGCGAATCTGCCGCACGTCGCCGTGCAGCGCGGTCAGACGCCCCTCCAGCCCGTTTTCGCGGATGTTCTCCAGCGCCAGCGCGTGCGCCGCCGCATCCAGCTCCACGCCGGTCACGGCGCAGTCCGGCGCGTTTTTGCAGAGCAGCACGCCCAGCGTCCCGCAGCCCGCGCCGAGGTCGGCCACGCGCGCCCGCGCGGGCAGTGCCGCGAACTGCGCCAGCAGCATCGTGTCCGTCCCGAGCGGGAACGCGCCGTGCCGCAGGGTCATGCCGTTGTCCAGTCGTTCGATCATACTTCCGTCCATAAAAAACCGGCTGCTGCAAAAGCTGCAACAGCCGGCTGTTTCATTTTACTGCTGCTCGATGGCGTCGCAGGGGCAGGCAGCGGCGCAGGAGCCGCATTCCACGCACTGGTCGGCGTCGATGACGTATTTGTCGTCGCCCTCGGTGATGATGCCGAGCGGGCAGGTGTCGGCGCAGGTGCCGCACTTGGCGCAGTTATCGTTGATGTAGTATGCCATGGTATAGAACCTCCTCTGTTCTTGCCGGACGCTCCTACGCACCGAAGCGTCCGATTTTGGTATAGGTACATTCTATCATGTTTTTCGGAAAATGCAATGGGAATCACAAGAAAATATATTTTTTTCGTGACGGTATAAGAAAAATTCGATATGGCGAAAATTTCAAAGGAAACCAGGCGGGCATTGCCGCCGAAAAGGAAGTGTCAATATGCAAAATACCCGTATGCTGGAGCAATTCGGCGTCGATCTGGTCGAGCGTGCCGACCGCAGCGAGCGCATCATCGGCCGCACGCAGGAGATCGAGACCGTGCTGCAGATCCTCTCGCGCAGGCAGAAAAACAACCCGGCGCTCATCGGAGAGCCGGGCGTCGGCAAGACCGCGATCGTCGAGGGCGTCGCGCAGTATCTTGCAGAGGGGCGCGTGCCGGAGAATCTGCGCGGCAAGCGCCTGTTTGCGCTCGATATGGCCAGCCTGCTGGCCGGGACGAAATACCGCGGCGAGTTTGAGGAGCGCGTGCGCGACCTGCTGGCCGAGGTGCAGCGGGCGCAGAACGTGATCCTGTTCATCGACGAGATGCACACGCTCGTCGGCGCGGGCGCGGCCGAGGGTGCGATCGACGCGGCGAACCTGTTCAAGCCCGCGCTGGGGCGCGGCCGCATCCAGCTCATCGGCGCGACCACGCTCGACGAATACCGCAAGTCGATCGAGAAGGACGCCGCGCTCGAGCGCCGCTTCCGCCCGGTACAGGTGCGCGAGCCGACGCAGGAGGAGACGCTGCAAATTTTGCAGGGCATCCGCCCGGCGCTCGAGACGCATCACCGCCTGCCGATCACGGACGGCGCGCTGCGCGCCGCCGTGGAGCTGTCGTGCCGCTATCTGGCCGATAAATTCCTGCCGGATAAGGCCGTCGACCTGCTCGACGAGGGCGCGGCGCTTGCGCGGCTGTCGCAGGCGGCCGACGACCGCTCCCTGCTGCGGCGTCTGCGCGGCGCGCACCCGGCCTCGCGCTGCGTGACCGACGCGGACATCGCCGCGGCCATCTCGAACCGCACGGGGATTCCGCTCGGCGAGCTTTCCGGCGGGGAGCGGCGGCGGATGCTGACGCTCGAGCAGACGCTCTCGGCCGAGATCGTCGGGCAGGGGGCGGCCGTCCGCGCTGTGGCGCAGGCCGTGCGCCGGGGCAGGAGCGGGCTTGCAGAGGGCAAGCGCCCGATCGCCTCCATGCTCTTCACCGGGCCGACCGGAGTCGGCAAGACCGCGCTGTGCAAGGCGCTTGCGCGGGCGCTCTATGGCAGCGAGCGCGCCATGGTGCGGCTGGATATGTCGGAATATATGGAAAAGCACAGCGTCTCGCGCCTGCTTGGCGCGCCTCCCGGCTACGTCGGCCACGGCGAGGGCGGGGAGCTGACCGAGCGCGTGCGGCGGCAGCCCTATTCGCTCGTCCTGCTCGACGAGATCGAGAAGGCGCACCCCGACCTCTGCGGCCTGCTTTTGCAGGTCATGGAGGACGGCGCGCTGACCGACGCCAACGGCCGCCGCGTCGATTTCCGCAACACCCTGCTCGTCATGACCTCCAACCTCGGGGCGCAATGCCCTGCGGCGGGCTTCGGGGAGCGCGTGCAGGAGAGCAGTCTGCGGGCGCTGCGGGAGCATTTTTCGCCGGAATTTCTCGGTCGGCTCGACTGCGTCGCGGCCTTCGCGCCGCTCGACGAGGCCGCGCTCGAGCAGATCGCGCGCCAGCAGCTCGAGGCGCTGCGCACCCGCGCGGAGAAGCGCGGTCTGCATGTCACGGCGTCGGAATCGGCCGCGCGAACGCTGGCCGCACGCTGCGCGGGCGGGCGCGGCGGGGCGCGGGAGCTGCGCCGCCTGATCCAGAACGAGGTCGAGGCGCCGCTGGCCGACACCCTGCTCGGGAGCGACCGTCACCCCGCCGTCAGGGTCTCCGGCGACCACGCCGTGCTCCAGCTCGTCTGTGAATCATAACCGCCTGCCATATCGGCGGTTCTTCTTTCTGCAAAAAAAATCCGATGCCGCAGGTATGCAGCATCGGATTTTGATATTCTGAAAAAATTACAGAGCCTTTTTCGCGGTGTCGACCAGCGCCTTAAAGGCGTCGGCGTCGCTGATTGCCAGCTCGGACAGGCTCTTGCGGTTCATCTCGACGTTCGCCTTCTTCAGACCGTTCATGAAGCGGGAATAGTTCATGTCGTAGGGCTTGACGGCGGCGGAGATACGGGCGATCCACAGGCGGCGGAAGTCGCGCTTCTTCTGCTTGCGGCCGATATATGCATAAACGCCGGACTTCTTGACGGCCTGCTTGGCCATTTTGAAGTGGGTGGACTTGGAACCCCAGTAGGACTTTGCCAGCTTCAGGGTCTTATTTCTTCTCTTGCGCGTCATCATCGCGCCTTTTACTCGTGCCATTTCTATATCCTCCTATCCGATTATTTGTACGGGATCATCTTTTTGATGGCGTCCGTATTGGTGACATCCGCGTAGGTCGTGCTTCTCAGACGGCGGCCGCGCTTGGTGTCCTTCTTGGTGAGGATGTGGCTCTTGAAAGCGTGCGCTCTCTTGACTTTACCGGTCTTGGTGAGATTGAATCTCTTTTTTGCACCGCTATGGGTCTTGAGTTTCGGCATGGTAGGTTCTCCTTTGTAATTATTTTGCAGCCTTGGACGACAGGAAGATGGACATATGTCTGCCGTCAAGCTTGGGCTTTTTATCCAGATTCGCGTTTTCGGAGCAGCCGTCCGCGAAGCGGAGCAGCAGCTGCTCGCCGATGTCGGTATGTGCCATTTCGCGGCCGCGGAAGCGAACAGTGACCTTCACGCGGTTGCCGTCGGCAAGGAATTTCATCGCGCTGCGCATTTTGGTGTTGAGGTCGTTGGTGTCGATGCTCGGGGACATGCGGATCTCCTTGATCTCGACAACGCGCTGATTTTTCTTGGCCTCTTTTTCCTTTTTGAGCTGGTCAAAGCGGAATTTGCCGTAATCCATGATCTTGCAGACCGGGGGGACGGCAACGGGGGAGATCTTCACGAGATCAAGCTCCTGCTCCTCGGCAAGGCGAAGCGCCTCTGCCGACGAAACGATGCCGACCATGCTGCCGTCTGCGTTAATCAGACGAACCTCTTTGTCCTGAATTTCTTCGTTGAGCTGATGATCTAACTTGCCGATGGGAACGCACCTCCATTTTTTCCGGAAAAAAAGCACGGGAGCAACAGCACCCGCACCGAATCCCTGCAAAAACAGGCTCGATATTCAACCTCTTCGCTTCGCTGGAGGTGAGGACGGGGCTGCCGACCTTCTTTGTTTTGCCTGAATAGTATAGCATTGCTGCCGCACGTTGTCAAGCATTTTTCGCAACTTTTTCTTTTCAAACAGAAGAAAATGTGTTATGATAGGAGCAAACGACAAAGAAGAAGGGATTTCGGATGAAGAAAATTCTGACTGCGCTGCTGCTTGCGGCGATTCTGACCGGCCTGTGCGCCTGCGCCGGGATGCCCGTCGAGCCGACGACCGAGAGCACGGCGGCCGCCCCGTCGGGCACGACCGGGACCGAGACGACGGCGACCGCCTCCACCGAGCCGGAGACCACGACCGCCGAGACGACCGAGGCGCCCAAGGCGGCCCTGAGCCAGACCTACAGCGCCGCCCGGCTCTATCACGACGAGTTCGGCACGCTCTGGGTGCAGGTGATCGCCGAGGTGCAGAACAGCGGCAGGACGCCGGTCGCGCTCGGCGACGGCACGGTCCGCCTCTACGGAAACGGCGAGCAGGAGCTGACGGTGCTCGACCATGTCGCGCCCTATCCGCAGACGCTCAAGCCGGGCGAACGCGCGGTTTATTATGAAGAAAAGGCGATCGACACGCAGTATGAGGGCGACCTGACGCTCCGCCTCGACTGCTCCTCCGAGCCGGTCGACGAGGCCGCGCGCTACACGGTCTCGGACACCGAGCTGCGCCGCTCGGCCTCCGGCAGCGGCATCCGCAGCCTGACCGGCACGGTGCAGAACGGGACGAGCCGTCCCGGCGAGCTGGTCTGCGTGGCGGCCGTGCTCTATGACGCCGAAAAAAAGCCGCTCGGCGTGCTGTATTACTACCTGCTCGAAAAGCTTCAGCCGGGCGCGTCGCAGAGCTTCACGCTTGAGCCGTACCGCCTGCCCGACACCGTGCGTTATAGCGACTTGGAGTCCTTCGCGGTCTATGCCTACCCGGTGGACTGAGGGACGCGCCATGGATCGACCGATCGCGGTTTTTGATTCCGGCCTCGGCGGCCTGAGCGTCCTGCGCGCGCTGCGTCGGCAGATGCCGCAGGAGCGGTTTCTCTATTTCGGCGATTCGGCCAACGCGCCCTACGGCTCGCGCCCGACCGAGGAGATCCGCGCCCTGACCCTGCGCAGCGCCGAGCGGCTCTTTCGGGCCGGTGCGAAGGCGCTCGTCGTCGCCTGCAACACGGCCACCTCGGCGGCGATCGAGGAGCTGCGCGCGCGCTACCCCGAGCGCATCATCGTCGGCATCGAGCCGGCGCTCAAGCTCGCCGTGGAGCGGCATCCGGGCGGGAAAATTCTCGTCATGGCGACCGAGGCGACCCTGCGCGAGCGGAAATTCGCCGCGCTGATGGAGCGCCATTCCGGCGCCTGCACGATCTGCAAGTGTCCCTGCCCCGGACTCGTGGAATTCGTCGAGCGCGGAGAGCTGGATTCTCCGGCGCTGCACGCCTGCCTGCGCGCGGAGCTGGGGCGGCATCTGACGCCGCCGCCGGACGCCGTCGTGCTCGGCTGCACGCACTATCCCTTCCTGCGTGCAGCCATCGCGCGGACGGTCGGCGCGTCCTGTGAGCTGCTCGACGGCGCGGACGGCACGGCGCGCGAGACGCAGCGCCGCCTGAAGGAGGCCGGCCTGCTCCGTACCGTCGGCACCGGCGCCGTCGACCTGACCGACAGCGACCCGTCCGTCCTCCCCCTCGCCGAACGCCTGCTGAACGCGGAATGATCTGAAAGCCCGAGCGCCTCGCGCAGAGACGATGCGGGGCGAGCGCATTTTCCGCGCAAAAAAACCTGCGTTGTTTGCGCCTCCTGCCTTGCAAAATATTCCGCCATACGGTATAATCAAATTGACGGCGCACGACTGCGCCGCAGAGAGACAAGCACCCTCCGGAGAGGGCGGGAAACGCATTCCCGCGACGACGATCACCTCCTGTCCGTGCCGCATTTCGCGCGACGGACGCACGGAGCGACAGACAGAAAGGGGAAGATTCTATGTTTTGTACGAATTGCGGGCAGAAAAATGTCGACAACGCGGCGTTCTGCGTGTATTGCGGAGCGCGGCTCGGAGGAAGCGGAGCAGACTCAACGCAGCCGGGCGCTTATGCCCCGCAGCCGGATGCCTATGCGCAGCAGCCGGGCGCTCCTGCCATGCAGCCGCCGAAGAAGAAGCCGTCGGCAGCCCGGTGGGCGGTGCCGCTTGCGATCGTTCTGACGCTTGCGATTGCCGCGGCGGTCGTGTTTTCGCTGCGAAAAACGTGCGCAAATTGCGGGGAAACCTTCTTTGGCAAATCGCACAGCCTATATGGCTATGACATTTGCGACGATTGCTGGACGAACGACGGCTATGGGGATATTATCGATTATTATGACGACGTCTTGGATCTGTTCGATTGACGCCGCAGCCGATTGATTCAGAGATTCCCAAGCCTTTCAGAAACAAAAATGGTAGGTTTTCTCAGAAACCTACCATTTTTTTGTGTCATTGCGAGGAGCGCAGCGACGCGGCAATCTTTAAGCCGAAGGCACGGCATCCCGGAACGGGATACGGGAGCACGAAACGACAAAACTCCAAAATTTTAATCCGTCCCGCAGGGACACCGACACGGCGCTTCTCCGGAAGCGCCATTTCACGCGGACGAAAGTCCGCATTTCACATGCGAAGCATATTTCACTTGCTCGAAGAGCAAATTTCACTTCTTCGCGGCCGCCCGTTCATTCCTCCATGCCCTCGATCTGGATCCGGTCGACGCCGTTTTCGTTGAATTCCTCGATATAGCGATCCATGCGCTCGTTGAGCGCGGCCGGGTCGCCGGTCTCTCCGGCCTCCTCGAGGTCGCGCCGCGCCAGCTCCTCGGCCAGAATGTCATAAAAGACGCCGTCCTCGTAATAGGCGATTGCGTCCTGAATGCCGCCCTCCTCGAAGGCGCGGGAGGGAAAGCTGATGCCCAGCCGCGTCTCGACCAGAGCCGACAGCGGCGTTCCCCTGCAAAGGCCGAACAGCTTGCTCTCCAGCCGGTCGTATTCCTCGATCCGGTCGTCCCCGCGCGTCGCGTTGAGCACCCAGTTGCCGATGTATACCAGATCGAGCAGCGACCGGAACTCCCCGTTTGAAAGCTCAAATGTCACAATTCCACATCCTTTCCGTCCGGCGCGCAGAGCGTGCGCGGCGAACGCCGCACCGTTTTGCCGATCCTGCCGGGCGCAGTGTGCTTTTCTGTTTATTATAGCAGTCCGGACGGGAATTTTCCACTGCAAAAACAAAAATACTACTTGTATTTACGGGGTAAATCATATATATTAGTATCAATTCCGGCGGGCTTCGGAAATTTTCGGAATTCGCCCAGATTTGGGAGGCTTTTTGTGAAAAAGCTCAGCGTTTGTGTTTTGTTCGGCGGGATGTCGCCGGAGCACGAGGTTTCTCTGCGCTCGGCCGAGTCCGTGCTGAATCAATTGGATAAACAAAAATATAATCTGTTCCCGGTCGGCATCACGAAGCGCGGGGACTGGATCCTCTACGGCGGCGAGGACTATTCCGCGCTGCCCGGCGGCGTCTGGGAGACCTGCCCGGAAAATCGCCGCGCGGCGATCTCGCCCGTGCGCGGTCAGGGGCTGCTCAGCTTTGAGGGCGACTGCGTGGTGCGCGAGCACATCGACGTCGTGTTCCCCGTGCTGCACGGCGAGCACGGCGAGGACGGCACGGTGCAGGGCCTTCTGCGTCTGGCCGGACTGCCCTTTGTCGGCCCGGACGTGGCCGCGAGCGCCGTCTGCATGGATAAGACGCTGACGAAGCTCGTCGCCGATCATGCCGGCATCCGGCAGGCGGCTTGGGAGCTGGTGAACGCCTCCGCCCTGCGCGGCGACTGCACAAGGCTGCTCGAGCGGCTCGAGGCGCGCTTTGCCTATCCGATGTTCGTCAAGCCCGCCGGGACCGGCTCGTCCGTCGGTGTTTCCAAGGCGCTTGACCGTGCCGCGCTCGAGCGCGCGCTGCGCGACGCGGCGAAATTCGACAAAAAGGTGCTCGTCGAGGAATTCATCGACGGGCAGGAGGTCGAGGTCGCCGTGCTCGGCAACGACGCCCCGGCGGCGTCGGTCTGCGGCGAGATCGTCGCGGGCGCTGATTTTTATGATTACGAGGCGAAATATATCTCCGATTGCGCGAAGCTCGTCATCCCGGCGCGACTGGACGAGGCAGTCTCCGAGCGCGTGCGCGACACGGCCATCCGTGCCTACCGCGCGCTGGGCTGCCGCGGGCTTTCCCGCGTGGACTTTTTCGTGACGCGCAAGGATCGCGAGGTCGTGTTCAACGAGATCAACACGATCCCCGGCTTCACGTCGATCTCGATGTACCCGAAGCTCTTTGAGGCCAGCGGCATTCCGTATCCGGAGCTGCTCGACCGTCTGATCGAGCTGGCCATGGAAGCATGACGCGGCCGGTCGTTCTGCGCATCGACAGCTGCCAGCAGGCGCTCAACGAGGAGCCGGAGCGCACCCGCCTGACCACGGGCGGCACGCTCGAGCTGGACGGCGAGGCCATTGTGCTGACCTATGAGGAGAGCGCCCTGACCGGGCTGGAGGGCACGACGACGAGCTTCCGCGTCGAGCCGAAGCGCACGGTGCTCGAGCGGCACGGCACGCTGGAGTCAAGGATGGTCTTTGAGCCGGGGCGCGAGGATTGCTCGCTCTATGACATGGGCTTCGGCGCGCTGATGATCCGCGTGCGCGGCGTCGAGATCAAATCGAACCTCGGCGCGGACGGCGGCACGCTCGAGGTGCGCTATCAGATCGTCATTGAGGAGGAAGAGGCGGGCAGCGTCTCTTACCGCATCGAGGTGCGCCCGGCCGAGCCGGAGGAAAAAACGGAGGAGGATCCCCGATGAATTGGCTCTTCAGACGTGCGCGGCATCCGCTCGTGCAGAGCAGCCCCGAGGAATGGAAGCAGCGGTGGCAGTCGCTCGTGCCGCCGGAGAACCGCGACGTCCCGATCACGCTCGACGGTCAAACCGTCGTTGCCTTCGTGCAGGTCAACCAATTTGTGATGATGCTTCAGGACGGGCTGCTGATGGAAAGCGCGTTTTTTGACGTCTGCGAATTTTTCCAGCGCGCGGGCTATCATGTGATCTGGCTCATGCGCTGCATTCAGGACGTTCACAACGGCTATCTGCGCCGTTCGGGCAAGGCCGACGGCCGCCAGCAGCTGCGCTGGATCTGGCGCAAGCCGACGACGAATTTCGGCCGCTGGAGCTCGGATAATCTGCACGCGACGATTTTGCTGCAAGTCGAGCAGCTCCCGGAGGGGGCGCCGCAATCGATCGAGGCTCCGATCCTGCAACGGGTGACGTGGGCGGAGAGCGACGACGCGACGAAAATGATCCCGTCGAGAACCTATTTTTACACCGTGCCCAGCCCGTCCAGCCCGGCCGAGCTGCTGCGCTGGCTCAACGGCGCGTCTCTGAGCAAGAGCCGCCGCGCATAACCGGCCGAATTTTCACAGAATATGCCCGGAGGGCGCCGCAAAATCATGCGGCGCCCTCCGGGTCTTCGTTATTGGAGCAGGAAGCTCGTCAACTCCGCGCTGATGTTGTTCTGGTGGAACATCAGCAGCACGGTGTCGAGGTCATATTGCGCGATCAGACCGTTCAGGTCATAAGGCTCTTCATAGGAGCGCAGATCAACCACGACAACCTCCGAAAACAGCTCCGTAAAATAATCCGTGGTCGGGTTTTGCAGCGAGTCCTTCAGGATCAGCACGCGGCGCGCGCTGCGTGCGTTCGGGTTGCAGACGCGGTAAAAGCCGAGGTTGTACGTGCTGATCTTGTTGTAATCCAGCTCCGGGTCGGCCAAGCCCGAGCCGATCAGCGTTTCGCGCGCGACCGGCGTGTCGCCGCCTGCAAAATACTGCACGCCGTGCAGCTCCGTGAGCGTGTAGTGCGGGATGCCCTCCTGCGTGGGGAACAGATAGGAGAAGCGGCGGTTCAGGTCGCCGAGATAGCGGTGCGTACCGCCCAGCTCGTCCCAGGAAAAATCCGCCTCGGTCGGAAGCGTCACGCCCTCAAGCAGCCCCTGCTCCTGCATTCCTGCGGCAAGAGCCTCGGCCGCGCGGAAGGCGCCGCGGTCGTTCCAGTGAAAATCCGTGCGGTAATAAAAGTCCCTCCGCTCGCTCAGCAAATAACGTGCAGTGAGCGTGGTCTCGAGGTCGAGCACATGCAGACCGTTCACGCGGCGCAGCGCCTCGCAGAGCGCCTGATGGTTCGCCTTGCTGATTCGTCCGTCGAGCAGCGGGGAATCGAGCATGGTGTTCTTCTGCGGCAGGACGGCATAGACAAAGTCGACCTGTGGCAGAGCCTGCACCTGATCGTCCAGGGCGAAGACCATGGCCTCGCGCTGAGCCGGGTCGGCGCGATAGAGCTGCGGCAGCAGATAGCCCTCGGCGTCGACTGTGATCCCGCGGATGAGCCGCTTCCCGGTGTAGATCTGCGCGGCGGAATCGAGCTTGAGCAGCGTCTCGCGCATCGGAAACTGGTCGGCGACATAGTCGTTGCACCGCTCGATCAGGGCCGGAAGGTCGGTCAGATCCTTGACCGGCTTCTGCGCCAGCGCGCGCCCCTCCGCGCCGCTGGAGACCCCGGCAGGCTTGACGAGCGCCCAGACGAGCAGCACGGAGAGAAATCCGAAGAACAGGATCGGTGTAAGAAGCGGCAGAATTTTTCGTTTCATAGCGTCAGAACCTCAGATACAGGAAGGGCTGATAGTTGGAATTGGCAAGGCAGACCGTGCTCACGGCCAGCAGCGCCAGAACGGCGACGGCGCGCAGCGCGGCGGAAACGGCCGGAAAGCGTCGGCTCAGCCGTGCGCAGCCGGATCGGAGCAGCGGCGTGCAGCCGACCGCGCCGACGAACAGCAGAAGCGCGTTGTCGTGCAGATAGAGCAGTGTGTCCGGGTCAATCGCGCCGCCGCGCCCGAAGAGGCGTCCGAGGAATGCGGCGGCCTCCCCAATCGAGGCACTGCGGAAGAGCACCCAACCGAGCATCACGGCCAACAGACAGAAGCCGTGCCGCAGGATGGCCGGAATGCGCCGCTTTTCAAGGCGCAGCAGCTTTTCCGCGCAGAGCAGCAGCCCAAAATACAGCCCCCAGAGCAGGAACGTCCAGTTTGCGCCGTGCCAGAAGCCGGTCAGCGTCCAGACGACAAGCAGGTTGCAGACGAGCCGCAGACGGCCGACACGGCTGCCGCCCAGCGGAAAATAGACGTAGTCGCGGAACCACTGCCCGAGTGTGATGTGCCAGCGCCGCCAGAATTCCGAGACAGAGCGGCAGAGATAGGGATAGTTGAAATTTTCGGGGAGCTGAAAGCCCATCATGCGCCCGAGGCCGATCGCCATGTCCGTGTAGCCGCCGAAGTCAAAATAGATCTGCATCGTGTAGGCCAGCAGACCGAGCCACGCCGTCGCGGCGGCAGCGTCGGGCGTGCCCCAGATGCGGTCGGCCAGCGTCCCGAGCGAATTGGCGAGCAAAAGCTTTTTGGCAAGACCGACCGCAAAGCGGAGGCAGCCGTCTCCGACTCCGTCGGCGGTGATCGACCGATCGTCGAGCTGACTGCGAAATTGCTCATAACGCGTCAACGGTCCCTGCATCACGCGGGGGAAGAGCAGCAGATACAGCGCGAAGCGGTCGACGCGGCGCTCCGGCTCGACCGTCCCGCGAAAGACGTCGAACTGATAGCTCAGCGCCTGAAACACGAAGAACGACAGCCCCAGCGGGAGCGGCAGGGCGGTGATGTCCGCGCCGAAGATCCCGGCGAAAAAGCCGAGGTATTTGAACAGGAACAGCAGCCCCAGATCGAGCGTCAGCCCGAACGCGAGGGCAAGCCGCCGCGCCCGCCGCATCCACAGCCCGAGACCGTAATTGGCAAGCGTTGCTGCCGCAATGAGCAGAAAGCAGGTCGGCTCGCCCCATGCGTAAAACGCCAGACTGCCCAGAAGCGCCGCGATATTTTTCAGACGGCGCGGCACGAGGTAATAGACCAGAAAAAACGGAGGCAAAAAATAAAACAAAAAGCTGATGCTGCTGAAGCCCATGACAGGTCCCTCTCAAATTTCGATAAGTAACGAGCGTTTCTTCTATTATCATACAAGAAACAAGCAGAAATGTCAAGCGGCGCGTGCCTGCGTTTCGCAGCCGGACGCAAATATCCCCCGGACGCGCATTGCGTATCCGGGGGATCGGCTACCGGCTCGGCGCGACCGAGCGGACGGTCAGCGTCTCGCCGTCGACGGAGAAGCGCACCTCGCAGCCGCCGAAGGCCATGCCGTAGACGCGGTCGGGGTCGTTCTGATAGGACGGGCGCGGATCGTGCGCCAGAACGCCGAGCAGCGCCTCGCGCGTGCGCGCCGGAAGACCGGCCAGCAGCGTCTCGTCCGCCTGCACGGTCAAAAGCCGCCCCTCGCCGGACGCGGCGAAGCCGCCGACGGCCTCGGGCTTGCAGTCGGCATAGGGGAGATAGGGCTTGACGTCGTAGATCGGCGTGCCGTCCATCAGGTCGGCGCCGGAGACGTCGAGCACCGCGCCGAGCGCGGCGTCGTGCCGAATTCCCTCGAGCCGCACGCACGAAAGCCCCAGCGGGTTCGGCCGGAAGGGCGAGCGCGTGGCAAAGACGCCCATGCGGGCGTTGCCGCCCAGACGCGGCGGACGCACGGTCGGCGACCAGCCGTCGCGGCGCGCCTCGGAAAATTCCCAGATCAGCCACAGATGCGAGAAGCCCTCCAGCCCGCGCAGGGCGTCGGCGTTTCGGAACTCCGGCTCAAAGACGACCGTTGCGCGCAGGGCGTCGACGAGGCCGCTCTGTCGCGGGATGCCGAATTTCGTCGGAAACGGGCTGCAAATGTGCGCGATCTGCTTCAGCTCCAGTGCCATGGCGTCCACCTCAGAGCCGGGAGAAGACCTCGCCCAGCGACTCATGCAGGACGAGGCTCGCCTCGCTATCATAGGGCGTTTCGTCGCGGTTGATGAGCACGAGGCGGTCGCCGCCGTAATAGCGCAGCAGCCCCGCCGCCGGGTAGACCGTCAGGCTCGTGCCGCCGACGATGAGCAGGTCGGCGCGCGAGATCATCGTGACCGCGCCGGTCAGGGTCTTTTCGTCGAGCGGCTCCTCATAGAGCACGACGTCGGGCTTGACGATGCCGCCGCAGTCGCAGCGCGGCACGCCGGGACAGTCGCGGATGAACGTCGCGGGATAGGCCCTGCCGCAGCGCATACAGTGGTTGCGCAGGACGCTACCGTGCAGCTCGAACACGCGCCGACTGCCCGCCTTTTGGTGCAGCCCGTCGATGTTCTGCGTCACGACGGCGGCCAGATGCCCCTCCTGCTCGAGCCGCGCCAGCACGCGATGCGTAACGTTCGGCTCGAAGCCGAGCGGGAGCATTTTTTCGCGGTAAAATTTGAAAAATTCCTCCGGCCGCCGGTCAAAAAAGCTGCGGCTGATGATCGTCTCGGGGGGATAGTCGAATTTCTGATGATACAGGCCGTCCACGCTGCGGAAATCCGGGATCCCGCTCTCGGTGGAGACGCCTGCGCCGCCGAAAAAGACGGCGCGGTGCGCCTGCTCAATCCAGCTTTTCAGCGTTTCGATTTTTGAAGGCATCGTCTTCCTCCTCCAGTTCGGCCAAGAATTTTTTCTCGGCGCGCGTCTTGTCGGGCAGCCGGAGCTTGGCGAACATATCCGGCCGCCGGTGAAGCGTGCGCAGGATGGACTGCTTGCGCCGCCAGCGCGCCACGCGGCCGTGGTCGCCGGAGCGCAGGATCTCGGGGACGGGGCGCTCGTGCCAGACGGCCGGGCGGCTGTACTGGGGATATTCCAGCAGCCCGTCCCAGTGGCTCTCGTCCTCAAAGCACTCGCGGTCGGGCAAAACGCCCGGCAAGAGTCGGCTGACGGCGTCGGCCACGGCCATTGCCGGAATCTCGCCGCCTGTCAGAACGAAATCGCCGATGGACAGCTCCTCGTCGACGCATTCGTCGATGAAGCGCTGGTCGATGCCCTCGTAGTGCCCGCAGACGAGCACGAGGTTGTCCAGCCCGGCCAGCCGCTTGGCGTCGGCCTGCGTGAACACGTGGCCGCAGGGCGACAGGAAGATCGTGTGCACGGGGCCACCGGCCTCGTCGCAGGCGTGGCACCAGCAGCGATAGAGCGGGTCGGCCTGCAAAATCGCGCCGCGCCCGCCGCCATAGGGATAGTCGTCGACCTGATTTTGCTTATTGGTCGTGTAATCGCGAATCTGATGCGTCTCGATGCGCAGATAGCCGCGCTCCTGTGCGCGCCCGAGAATGGACTCGCCCAGCACGTCGCCGACGGTGTCGGGGAAAAGGGTCAGAATGTCAATTCTCATCGGTCGCAAAGCCCTCAATCAGATGCACCCGCACGACGCCCGCGTCGACGTCGATCAGGCGGATGAATTCCTTGACGGCGGGGATCATATACTGCTTGCCCGCGCCGCCGATGACATAGACGTCGCTCGACGGCAGGGTCAGCACGTCGCGGAGCGTGCCGAGCTCCTCACCGGTGTCGTCGTTGAGCACGCGGCAGCCGATCAGGTCGGCGATGAACACCGTGCCCGCGGGCAGCCGCACGTCCGTGCGGTCGACGCAGACGGTCTTGCCGCGCAGGAGCGTGGCCTGCTCGGGCGTCTCGACGCCCTCGAGCTTGGCCAGCACGCAGCCCTTGTGGATGCGGGCGCTCTGCACGGCGACGGGCTTGCCGCCGAGATAGAACGTTTTGAATTTCAGCAGGAATTCCGGGCCGTCCGCCCACGGGAGGATCTTGACCTCACCCTGCACGCCGTGCGTGCTGACGATCTGCCCGGCTTCAAGAAACTGTTTCATCCTCGCACCTCACAGCTTGGCGTAGGCCTTCTCCAAAAAGCGCTCGGTCTTGACGATCACGCGCTCGTGCGTGGCTTTTCCGATCTCCCCGGCCTCGTCAAAGGCCGTGATCTCAAAGGTCAGCCTGCGGCCGTCGACGGCGGTGAGGCGGCTCTCGGCGCGCACCTCCATGCCGACCGGCGTCGCGGCCAGATGCTGCACGTCCATGCGCGTGCCGACGGACGTCTCGCCCTCGGCGAGCTTGCCCTCAAGGGCGTTGCAGGCCGCGCCCTCCATCAGCGCGACCATGCAGGGCGTCGCGTAGACCAGCAGCGAGCCGCTGCCGACCTCCTGCGCCGTGTCCGCGCGCTCGACCAGCGTCTCGGCGCTGCCGGTCATTCCAACTTCAACGATCATGGTTTTCTAACTCCTTTGAACAAAAAAGTCCTGACTTCTGCCAGTATTATAGCAGAAGTCAGGACGGATTGCAACGGTTTTACTTGTCCGCGCGGACGGCGACGGCCTCAATTTCGACGAGGGCGTTTTTCGGCAGAGCCGCGACCTCGAAGCAGCTTCTTGCGGGGTTGTTCGGGAAGTGCTTGGCATAGACGGCGTTGAACGCGGCGAAATCGGACATATGCTGCAAATAGCAGGTCGTCTTTGCCACGTGGGCAAGGTCGCTGCCTGCGGCCTCCAGAATGGCCTTGAGGTTGGCGATGGACTGCTCGGCCTGCGCCTCAATGCCGCCCTCGGGGAAGCTGCCGGTGGCCGGGTCGATGGGGAGCTGACCGGACGTGAAGACCAGCGCGCAGTGCGCAATGGCCTGAGAATACGGGCCGATGGCGGCCGGGGCGTGCTCGGTGTGAATGATCTCCATGTAAAAAATCCTCCTGTAATTTGATTTTATTGGTAAAGTTCGGACTATTTCACGATTTTTGACTCTAAATAGTCCAATATATCCTGCGGCGTCTGCGCCTCGGCGACGTTCAGCCGCCCCAGCGCGCAGAGCGTCTGCGGCAGCCCCTTGACGAGGGTGTTGCGGCGCGCGGGGTCGGTGCAGAGCGTGATGGCGAAGCCGTTTTCGTGCAGCGTGACCTCCGTCAGCGTGGAATAGACGCCCTCGGGATAGGCCAGCGCGATGGGCGCCGCGCCGAAGGCGGCCTCGTACATCGTGCGATAGGCCTTGACGTCCGCGAGAATCGCGGCCTGAAAATCGGCCTCGCTCTCGCCCGGCAGCGGGCTCATCGTCGCGCGCACGTCTGCGGCCGTTTCAAACGGCGGCCACTGGTGCATGTCAAAGGTGTGGCTCTGGATGCTGATGAGGCCGGAGGCCGTCATTTCGCGCGCCTGCTCGAACGTGAAGTGCGGCGTGATGGCGTTGCCGGTGTCCTTGTATTCCGTGCAGCCGAAGGAGAAGCCGATCGAGAAGATCGTCGCCTTCAGGTTCAGCTCCTTCAGGATCGGGTAGGCCAGCTCGTAGTTGCTGGCGTAGCCGTCGTCGAGCGTGATGCAGAAGGGCTTTTCGGGCAGCTCCGCGCCGTGATAGACATAGTCATAAAGCTCCTGCATCGACACGGCGTGCCACCCGGCGGCCTTGACGGCCTCGAGCTGGGCGCGGAAGCGCTCGGGCGTGATGACGGTCGCGTCGTCGCCCTCGGCGGCAAGATGGTGATACATCAGGATCGGCACGGTCACGCTGTGCGCGCTCTGCGCCGGGGCCTGCTCCTCAAGCTGCTCGGCGCGTGCGATCCGGCGGCCGAAATCCTCCGGCATCCAGACGGAGTCGTCGCCGAAAATTTTCGCCAGCACCATGTCACCCACGGCGTTGCGGAAATGCGTGGCGTCGTAAAAATACCGCGCGTCGTCCGAAATGGCGCTCTGCGCGAAGTCCCAGTAGTCCGTGACCTCGGCCAGCGCCTGCCGGTAGCGCCGCAGCTCCTGCGCGTCGACCTTCTCCCACTGCCCGCTGTAGACCGGCGAGAAGATCACCGTCAGCCGGACGCCGCGCTCGGCGCAGAGGTCGCGGATCTGCTCGACGGCCTGCACGCAGGCGTCGATCTGCCCGAGATACGTCGACTGATCGTCGCAGGAGAAGTCCGCGCCGTAGCTTGCCTCGTACCAGGCGAGGTCGCCGACGTTCTCCACGTCGCGCACGCGCTTGTCGTAACAGCCGCTTTGCACGTCAAAAACGTCGAAGACCTGCGGCAGCAGCGTGTCGGAGGCGCGGGAGCGCAGCTTTTCCAGCGAATAGCGCGGGCCTGCGAGGGCATATTTGAGGTAAAACGCCAGCGGACTGCCGCCGTTGACCTTGTAGTGCGGCCGGTCGGTCAGACCCGTGCCGTCCTCGGTCGGCGTGGCGGCCTCGTTGATGCCGAGGTTCAGAATGAGGTTTTTGACCTCATAGTGCTCGATCAGGTAGGCGGCAAAATCGCTGTAGTCCTTCGTGTTGCAGCCGTAGACAAAGAGATTATAGAACGACGCGCCGGTGTAGGCGTTGAGCCGCTCGGTGTCATAGGACGCGGCCGAGGACGAGCCGATGATATAGGAGTCGTATTCCTCGTGGTGGCGCTCGAGATATTCGAGCTTGGCCACGCGGGGATTGTTCGTCTGGTCATAGGAATCCCAGCGGAGCAGCCGGTCGCCGAACACGCCGAAGGGGTCGACCAGCAGATTGATCAGCACGCACAGCAGCAGCGCCGCCGCCAGCGCGAACGGGAGCATCCTCAGCCATTTTTTTGCGGACATTGCAGCGCCCCCTTACACATTTTCATAGACATAGGCAATGGCGGTGTAGCCGGTGTTGAGATAGACCGTCGCCAGCAGAAGAAAGAGCGCCGCGACCAGCACAAGGAACTGCACGACCGGCCTTTTCGCGGCCAGCGCCGTGCGCACGCGCACGCCGCGCTCCTGCTGCAAGCTGACGCAGAAGAGCACAAGTCCGGCGAGCAGTACCGTAACATATCCGCCTGCGCTCAGACCGAAGGACGTCCAGACGCCGCGCGGCAGCGCCTGAAGCAGGTGTGTTGCGCAGTGGCGCAGCATCCCCCATGCGGCCGAGAGGCTTTCGGCGCGCGAGAAAAAGCGCCCGATCGTCACAAGGAAGCAGGTGCGCAGGATGCGGAAGACCTGCATCGCGCGCCCCTCGCGCTTTTTGAAGAACGGCGCGCAGAGCATGGCGGCCGACATCAGCAGCCCGTTCCAAAGGCCGTAGGCGATGTTTTGCAGCCCCGGCCCCTGCCAGACGCCGACGGCCAGAAAGACGACGACCGTCGCGACGCTCGGCACGAGCAGCTTGCCGACGCGCTTGCCCAGATGCTTGCGCAGCGGCTTGCAGAGCCGTGGGAGCCACTTGGAAAGCGCCAGCGGATAGAACAGGTAGTCCTTCATCCATTCGCCGAGGGAGATGTGCCACCGGCGCCAGAAGTCGTCGATGCTCTGCGCAAAATACGGGCGGCGGAAATTCTCGCCGAGGCGGATGCCGAACAGCTCCGAGACGCCGCGCACGATGTCGATGCCGCCGGAAAAATCGCAGTAGAGCTGCAAGCAGTAGAGCGCAGCGCCCAGAAAGACGATCAGACCGGGATAGGCGGCATAGTTGCCGTAAAGCTCGGCGACCGGCGCGGCCAGCGTGTCGGCGATGAGCACCTTTTTCAGCATACCCCAGAGCATCAGCTCGATGCCGTCGCGCAGGTTTTCGGCCTGAAGGCGATGCTCGGCGAAGAGCTGCGGCGCAAGCTCACCGTAGCGGTGGATCGGCCCCTGCACCATCTGCGGGAAATAGGACGCAAAGAGCAGATAGCGCAGGAAATTGCGCTCGGCGGCCAGCTTGCCGCGGTAGACGTCGATCAGATACCCGGCGGTCTGGAAAATATAGAACGAAAGCCCCAGCGGCACAAGCAGCTCCAGCGGCCGGAAGGGAAGCCCCGTCGCGCCGAGCAGCCAGTTGAGGTATTTATAGACGGCCAGCGTCAGGAAATTCAGGCACAGCGCCGCCGTCAGCACGCGCCGCCGCACGCGCACGCCGCGCTTTTTCACGGCCGGGCGGTTTTCGCGCGGCGTCCCGGCCAGCAGCGCTTGTTCTTTTTGGTGCAGCGCCCCGAGCCAGCGCCCCGCGCCGTAGGTCATGCCGACCGTGGCCAGAAGCGACAGCCCGGCCGACGGACTGTACGACAGGTAAAACACCGCGCTCGCTGCCAGCAGCACATACCGGCGGAGGCGCAGCGGGACGAGATAATAGACCAGCAGCGCGCCCGCCAGAAAGATCAGAAAGGTGAGGCTGCTCAGCGCCATATCAGTCGCAGCGCAGACGCTCGACCAGCGCCAAAATGGCCTCGGCGGAGTTGAAGTTCTCCGGCTCCAGCTCGTCGACCGTGATGGAGATGTCGTAGGCGTCGTTCAGCTCGCCGACGATCATCACGATGTCCAGAGAGGTCAGAATGCCGTCGTCGATGAGCGCAGTCTCGTGCTCAAAATCGACGTCCGGGCAGCAGGTTTCCAGAATTTCCAAAAGCTCCTTCATAGCGGTCACTCCTTGATATATTGCGCGCGCAGCAGCGCACGGTCGATCTTCCCCGTGCGGTTGGCGGGCATAGTCTCCAAAAATACGACGCGGTTCGGCAGCATATACTCCGGCAGGCGCTCCCTCAGGCGGCGCAGCAGCCGCTTCGGGTCGTCCTCCTGCGCCTGACAGAAGAGCACGATGCGCTCGTGCGCCGCGTCATGCAGGCAGCAGGCGTACTGCACCTCGGGCAGGGCGTTGGCCGCGACCTCGATCTCGCCGAGCTCGATGCGGTGCCCCATGTGCTTGATCTGGGAGTCCGCGCGGCCGACAAAGAGCAGATTGCCGTCGGGCAGGTATTTTGCAAGGTCGCCCGTGCGGTAGATGCGCTCCGGCCATTGGGCTTGCAGCGGGCTTTGGCAGAAGGCCTCGGCGGTCTTTTCGGGGTTGGCATAGTAGCCCAGCGCAAGGCAGGTGCCGCGCACGCAAAGCTCGCCGACCTCGCCCGGCTCCGTGACGGCCGCGCCGTCGCGGCAGAGAAACACGCCGGAGTTGCCGAAGGGACGCCCGATGGGCAGCACCTCGTCGTCTGCATAGGCGCGGTCGACGCGGTAATAGGTGCAGTTGCAGGTGATCTCGGTCGGGCCGTAGAGGTTGACATAATCTGCCTGCGGCATGTGCCGCCGCCAGTCGTTGAGCACCTTGCAGGGCAGCAGCTCCCCGGAAAACATCACGCGCCGCAGATGCTCCGGCACGACGGAGTCGAACGTGCGCAGCGACGAGAGGATCTTCATGGCTGCCGCCGCCCAGATCAGCGTGTCCACGCGGCGCTCGTTGAGCCGCGCGACGAGCCGCTTGGGCATCAGGAAGAGCTGTTTTTCGAGGATCTGCACCGTTGCGGCGCTGCGCAGCGCGAGGTAAAGATCCTTCACCGAGACGTCGAAGTCGAACGGCGCCTGATTGCCGAAGACGGTCTGCCCGTCAAAGCCGAAGGCGGCCGTGAACTGCTCGGCCATGTCGATCACGCTGCGGTGCGAGACGAGCACGCCCTTGGGTACGCCCGTCGAGCCGGAGGTGAAGATGCAGTAGAGCGGATCGGTGTCCAGCCCCTCGGCAATGGCGCGGTCGGCGACTGTCTCGTCGGCGGTCTCGGCGTTTTCGGGCAGCTCCACGGCCGGACAGGTCATGAACGCGGGGCGCTGCGCCCCCTCGGCCGCCAAAACGATTGCCGCAGGCTGCATGGTTTCATAAATATCGCGCAGACGCTTCTCCGGCAGCGAGCAGTCCAGCGGAACATAAAAATTCCCGCTGCATACTACGCCGTAAAAAGCAGCGGGAATTCTTGCGCTCCGGTCGATCGCGACCAGAACCGGGCGGCGGCGCGCGCCGCCGAGCAGACGGCTCAGCTCTGCGCCGAGGGCGCAGGCGATGCGCCACGTCTGCGCATAGGTATATTCCCGCGAGGCATCGGCAAGGGCACAGTGCTCCGGCGCGGTTTGCGCCGCACGCTTCAGATAGGAAAGAACATTTGTCGTCATCATTGCCACGCTCCGCAGGAAAAACTGAAAAAATGACAGAAAAGCAAGAAAAACAGAGAGAAATGCGTTTAGAGGTCTCTTAGATACACGATAAGCGATTGCCTGAGCAATCGCTTATCCCGTGGTGCGAGTGATGCGACTTGAACGCACACGACATAAGCCACACGCCCCTCAAACGTGCCTGTCTACCTATTCCAGCACACTCGCATATCCAATTTGCTTGACTATTTTACCGCGAAACCCCCGATTTGTCAAGCCCTTTTCGCAATTCTCTCCGGCTTTTTTCAAAAAAGCACCGATCCGGGCAGTTTTCGTGCGCACAGGAGCATCGGATTCCCTTAATCGGCATCCGGGGATCGCGGCTCGGAATGCGCGGCGGTTTGCGGGTAGGTGAGAGGAGCAAGGTTTACATAATCTATGTATCGAAAGAAAACGCCGCCGCTCTGCATCGCCGCGGTGGTTTTTGCGATTTTCCAGCCGGAAAGGGTCGAAGGATCGGGAAAAAAGCGATCGGCCGGAAGCTCGGCGAGCGTTTCGGTGAGCAAAATGCGGCTGCAATAGGGCAGCAGCGCCTCGTAGACCGACGCGCCGCCGATGACGAAGGCGTCCTCGTCCGGGCGCAGCGCGGCAAACAGCTCCGGCAGGCTGTGTACGACCTCGGCATTCGGAATAAAAAGCGTCGGATCATGCGATAAAATCAGGTTTCTTCGGTTTTTCAGCGGTTTTTTGCCCGGAAAGGTTTCAAGCGTCCGGCGGCCGCAGATTACGGTCCGGCCGGTCGTCAGCGTGCGGAAGCGCCTGAGATCCTCCGGGATCGAGACGAGCAGCCGGTCGCGCAGGCCAATGCCAAAATTACTTGTAACGTTTACAATTGCCTGCATCGGCGCTCCGCCTCCTCTCAAAAAAATCAAATAGCAACGGGAATTTTTTCGGAAAAATCGTGATAACGGTAGTCTTTCAGCGAAAAATCCTCCGGCGTAAAAGCGTAGAAATCGTCGATTTTTGGGTTAACATAAAATTCCGGCGCGGGCAGAGGCTCGCGCTCGAGCAGCCGCTCGACCATGGGGATATGGCGGTCGTAGATGTGGCAGTCGGCGATGACATGCACCAGCTCGCCCGCGACGAGGCCGCTGACCTGCGCGAGCATGTGTACGAGCACGGCGTACTGCACGACGTTCCAGTTGTTCGCCGTGAGCATATCCTGCGAGCGCTGGTTCAGGATCGCGTTGAGGGTGCTGCCGCTGACCTGAAAGGTCATGGAATAGGCGCAGGGCGCCAGCGCCATTTCGGAAAGCTCCTCGAAGTTATAGAGATTCGTCAGAATGCGGCGGCTGGCCGGGTCATGCCGCAGGGCGTAGAGCACGTGGTCGACCTGATCGTTCTCCCCCTCGGGGAAGCGGTATTTTTTACCAAGCTGATAGCCGTAGGCCTTGCCGATCGAGCCGGTCTCGTCCGCCCAGCTGTCCCAGATGCGGCTTTTCAGATCATGGACATTGTTCGACTTTTTCTGCCAGATCCAGAGCAGCTCGTCCACGCAGGAGCGGAAATAGGTGCGCCGCAGGGTCATGATCGGGAATTCCTCGCGCAGATCGTAACGGTTGACCACGCCGAACAGGCGCTTTGTGTGCGCGGGCGTGCCGTCCTGCCAGCGCGGGCGCACGGGCAGCCCCTCGTCCGAGACGCCGTCGGTCAGAATCCTTCGACAGGTTTCGATATAAAGTCGGTCTGCTCTGCTCATACGATGCCCTTTCTGTTCGCTTTTTACAGCACAGGCCGGAAAAATCCTTTTCCGGCCTGTGCTGCATGTCTATTTTTCCTCGGCGACCTGCTGACGGATCAGCGCGCGCGCCAGCTTGGCCTTCGCGAGGCGGATGTCCTGCTCCTCCTTCGCGGCGGCGAGACGCTCGCGCGCCTTCTCCTCGGCGCGTCTGGCGCGGTCGAGGTCGATCTCGTCGGCGTATTCCAGCGTCGTGGCGACAAGGCGCACCGCGCCCTGCTCCACGCTCAGGAAGCCGCCGCCGCAGGCCGCGCGGCGCAGCCTGCCGTCCATCGTGACGTGTACCTCGCCGGTGTCGAGCACGGCGAGCAGGTCGGCATGGTCGGCGCGGATGCTGATATAGCCCTCGGTCGTGCGCAGATAAAGGATCTCGGCCCTGCCGTCAAATTGCAGGCCGTCCGGCGTGACGATCTGTAAGGCAAACTGCTTCATTTTGCGCCGCCCTTTGCTTTTTCGACCGCCTCGTCGATCGTGCCGACAAAGAGGAAGGCCGACTCGGGCAGGTCGTCATGCTTGCCCTCGAGGATCTCGCGGAAGCCGCGCACGGTCTCGGCTACGGGGACGTACTTGCCCTGATAGCCCGTGAACTGCTCGGCGACCGTGAACGGCTGAGACAGGAAGCGCTGGATCTTTCTTGCGCGGGAGACGACCAGCTTGTCCTCCTCGGACAGCTCGTCCATGCCCATGATGGCGATGATGTCCTGAAGGTCCTTATAGCGCTGCAGAACCTGCTGCACCTCGCGCGCGACGCGGTAGTGCTCCTGCCCGACGATGTCGGGCGTCAGGATGTTGGAGGTGGACTCGAGCGGGTCGACCGCCGGGAAGATGCCCAGCGAGGCGATGCCGCGGTCGAGAACGGTCGTGGCGTCGAGGTGGGCGAAGGTCGTCGCGGGAGCCGGGTCGGTCAGGTCGTCGGCCGGGACATAGACCGCCTGAACGGACGTGATCGAGCCCTTTTTGGTGGAGGTGATGCGCTCCTGAAGGGCGCCCATCTCGGTTGCAAGCGTGGGCTGATAGCCGACGGCCGAGGGCATTCTGCCCAGCAGCGCCGAGACCTCGGAGCCTGCCTGCGTGAAACGGAAGATGTTGTCGATGAACAGCAGCACGTCCTGCCCCTCGCGGTCGCGGAAGTACTCGGCCATCGTCAGACCGGACAGCGCCACGCGCATTCTGGCTCCGGGCGGCTCGTTCATCTGGCCGTAGACCAGGGCGGTCTTCTTGATGACGCCGGACTGCATCATTTCGTTATAAAGATCGTTGCCCTCGCGGGTACGCTCGCCGACGCCGGCAAAGACGGAGATGCCGCCGTGCTGCTTGGCGATGTTGTTGATCAGCTCCATGATGAGCACGGTCTTGCCGACGCCCGCGCCGCCGAACAGGCCGATCTTGCCGCCCTTGACGTAGGGGGCGATCAGGTCGACGACCTTGATGCCGGTCTCGAGCATCTCAGTGGTGCTGGCCTGCTCGTCGTAGGACGGCGGGTCGCGGTGGATGCTCCATTTTTCGCAGGTGACGGGCTGCGGCTTGTCGTCGATCGCGCGGCCGAGCAGGTTGAACACGCGGCCGAGCGTCTCCGGACCGACGGGAACCTTGATGCCCGCGCCGGTGTCGAGCGCCTTGACGCCGCGCACCATGCCGTCGGTCGTGCTCATGGCGATGCAGCGCACCGTGTCGTCGCCGAGCTGCTGCGCGACCTCGCAGACGAGCTTCTCGCCGCCCTCGCGCTCGATCTCTATGGCGTTGAGCAGGTCGGGCAGGTGGCCGTCCGAAAACCGGATGTCCAGAACCGGGCCGATGATCTGCACAACGACGCCGTAATGCTTCTCTTGCATAGGGAAACTCCTTTCCTCCGCTCGATCAGAGCGCTTCCGCGCCGGAAACGATCTCGGTGATCTCGCGGGTAATGACCGCCTGACGGGCACGGTTATAGTGCAGCGTCAGGGTGTCGATGATCTCGTCGGCATTTTTGTTTGCCGCGTTCATAGCCGTGCGGCGCGCGCCCTGCTCAGAGGCAGAGGCCTCGCAGACCGCCGAATACAGCATACCGGAGACATAGAGCGGGACGATCCGCCCCACAAGCTCCGCCGGGTCGCCCTCGAGCAGCGCGCCGCCGACCTGCCTGCCGCCGACATCGATCGTGATGGGCAGCAGCTGCTCGGCCGTCGGCACCTGCGAGAGCATCGAGCGGAACTCGGTGTAGAGCACCGTGACGCGGTCAAAGCGCCCGTCGGCGTAGCCCTCGCAGAGCAGCTTGGCGATCTGCGCGCAGTCGCCGATGCCGAGCGAGCCGGTCACGCCGAAATAGGTGCTGACGATCTCATACTTGCGGCGCGCGAAGTGCTCCAGCGTCTTTTTGCCGACGGGAAGCACGCAGCACGCGCCCTCCTGCATGGCCTCGGCGGCCATACGGAACAGGTTGGCGTTATAGCCGCCGGCCAGACCGCGGTCGCCGCCGATGACGACATAGCAGGTCTTTTGAACCGGACGCTGCTGCGTGAAGGGCGACGGCTTGTCGGGGAGGGCGGCCTGCAGGCCACTGATGGCCTGCGCCAGAACCTCGTGATAGGGACGGGTGCGTTCCGCCCGCTCCTTTGCCCGCCGCAGCTTCGAGGTCGCGACCAGCTCCATGGCCTTGGTGATCTGGCGCGTGCTCTCGACGCTCTTGATGCGGGTCTTGATCGCTTTCATGGACGCCATGGCGCGCCCCCCTTATTGCTCGTAGGGAGCGGCGCAGGCGGCGATCGCCTCGCGCAGGAGCTGCTCGGTCTCCTGCGTCAGGTCGCCCGTGGCGCGGATGCTCTCGGCAATGGCCGGACGCTGGACGGTCAGGTACTCGAACAGGTCGCGCTCGAAATCGGCGATCCTGTTGACGGGCACCTTGGCCAGCAGGTCATGGACGACGGCATAGATGATGCAGACCTGAAGCGCAATGTCGATCGGGCTGTTGCGGTTCTGCTTCAGCACCTCAACGATGCGCTCGCCCTGCGCCAGACGCGCCTTGGTGTCGGCGTCGAGATCGGAGCCGAACTGGGCGAAGGATTGCAGCTCGCGGTACTGCGAGTACATCAGCTTCAGCGAGGAGGCGACCTTTTTCATCGCCTTGATCTGCGCGCTGCCGCCGACACGCGAGACGGAGATGCCGGGGTTGATGGCCGGACGGACGCCGCTGTGGAACAGCTCGCTTTCCAGATAGATCTGGCCGTCGGTGATGGAGATGACGTTCGTCGGGATATAGGCCGAGACGTCGCCGGCCTGCGTCTCGATGATGGGCAGGGCGGTCAGGCTGCCGCCGCCGTACTTGGGCGCAAGGCGTGCCGCGCGCTCGAGCAGACGGGAATGCAGATAGAACACGTCGCCGGGGTAGGCCTCGCGTCCGGGCGGTCTGCGGATCAGCAGAGAGAGGGCGCGGTAGGCCACGGCGTGCTTGGACAGGTCGTCATAGACGATCAGGGCATCTTGCCCCTTGTCCATGAAGTATTCGCCCATGGTGCAGCCGGAATACGGCGCGATGTATTGCAGGGGCGCAGGCTCGGAGGCCGTCGCCGAGACGACGATGGTATAATCCATTGCGCCGGCCTTGGTCAGCGTGTCGACAAGCTGCGCGACGGTCGAGCGCTTCTGGCCGATGGCGACATAGATGCACGTGACGCCCTTGCCCTTCTGGTTGATAATGGTGTCGGTGGCGATGACGGTCTTGCCCGTCTGGCGGTCGCCGATGATAAGCTCACGCTGGCCGCGGCCGATCGGGATCATGGAGTCGATCGCCTTGATGCCGGTTTGCAGCGGCACGGAGACGGATTTGCGCTCGATGATGCCGGAGGCGACGCGCTCGATCGGGCGCGTTTCCCTGGATTTGATGGGGCCCTTGCCGTCGATGGGGCGGCCGAGGGCGTCGACCACGCGGCCGATCATGCATTCGCCGACCGGGACGGAAACGACCCTGCCCGTGCGCTTGACGAGGCCGCCCTCGCTGATGCCGACGTCCGTCCCGAGCAGGACGACGCTGACAAAGCGCTCCTCGAGGTTCAGCGCCATGCCGTAGGTGTCGTTTTCAAAAAGCAGCAGCTCATTGGCCTTGCATTTTTCCAGACCGTGCACCTTGGCAATGCCGTCGCCGACCTGAATGACGTATCCGACCTCGTCCTGCTGGAGCTTGTCGGAATAGGTCTTGATCTGGTCCTTTATGACCTTGCTGATGTCGTCTATTTTCAGATTCACGGTTTCACCAACCTTTATATTATACGATTGCTTCGCTCAGGGATCGACGCAGACGGTCGAGCTTGCTGCGGATGCTGCCGTCGAGCTGCTCGCTGCCGTAGCGCAGGGTCACGCCGCCGAGCAGCGAGGGCTGCACCTCCGCCGTCAGCAGGACGGTCTTCCCGGTGATGGCCTCGAGCTTGGCCGTCAGGGCGCTGCGCTGCCGCGGCGTCATTTCCACGGCCGTGAGCGCCGTGGCGCGGAGCAGATTGTGCGCCTCGTCATAGCAGGCACGGTAGGCCTTCACGCAGTCCGGCACGCGATAGATCTCGCGCTTGTCGCACAGCAGGCAGAGAAAATTCCGCACCGTCTGCGAGCAGCCCGCAAAGGCCTTGCACAGCAGCGCGCGCCGCTCCTTGGAGGGAAGCGCCGGTGTGTCGAGCAGGGTGGCGTATGCGCGCTGCTCCGTGAGCGCCTGCGCGACTGTCTCCAGCTCGGACAGCAACGCGTCGGGCGCGCCGTCTTCCTCGGCAAGCTGGTACAGCGCCTTGCCGTAGCTCACTGCGTCAATCATGGCTGTCTCCCAGTCCGTCGATGAAGGAGTCGATGAGCGCCTCGTGCTCGGCGGGCTTCACATCGCGCGCCAGCACCGCGCCGGCGATCTGCACCGCCATGTCCGAGACCTCGTTCTTCAGCTCGTTGCGCGCCTGCTTCTTCTCCAGCTCGATCTGCTCGTCGGCACGCTTGAGCGTGCGGGCGGCCTGCTCCTGCGCCTCGCGCAGCATGGTTTCCTGCTGCTGCAGGGCGCGCTGGTGCGCCGCCTTGAGGATGCGCTCCCGCTCGGCGTTCGCCTCGGAAAGCTGCCCCTCATACTGGGTCTTGAGCGCCTCGGCCTCCGCCTTGGAGCGGCCGGCGTCGGCGTAGAGATCGTCGATCTCCTTCTGGCGGCTGTCGATCATGTTCTGAACGGGCTTGAACAGGAGCTTCTTCATGAATTTATAGAGGATGAACAGGTTGACGAGCGTGAACAGGCACGTCCAGAAGTTCACGCCCACAAAGCTCTCAAAGCCGGTTAAAAACTTCAAGCCGATCTCTCCTTTCTGGCAAGAGTCTTCCTCATGCGGATCAGAATACGAAGAGCAGCAGCAGCGCGATGACCAGCGAATAGATACCGGTCGATTCGGTGATGGCGCAGCCGAGAATCATGTTGGTACGCAGGTTGTTGGTGGCCTCCGGCTGGCGAGCCATGCCCTCGAGCGCCTTGCCGACGGCGTTGCCTTCACCGATTGCCGGGCCGATTGCGCCCAGACCCATGCAAAGACCGGCGCCGATCGCGATCAAACCTTTAACCAGTTGTTCCATTTTGAAAATCCTCCTGAAAAATTATATTTTTGCGGTTTTATTGCTTTGCGGTCTGCTCCACCGGGGGCGGGCAGGCTGCTCCGACATAGACCATCGTCAGCATACAGAACACGAGCGCCTGAATGAAGCCGGAGAATAGATCGAAATAAATCGAAAGAAACGCCGGAATGCCCACCTGGAAAAGGGGGATCTGACGGATGATCTCATTGGGAATCCATCGCAGCACGAAGGAGCTGAGCGCACCCAGCGCGCCGTAGATCAGCGAGGTTAGTACGCCGCCGCCGGCAATGTTGCCGAAGTGACGGAACGACATGGAGATCGGCTGCGCGATCTCGCTGATGACATTCATCGGGGTCATGACGACCACAGGCTCGGTGAAGCCCTTGAGCCAGCCGAGGAAGCCGTTGTTTTTAATGTTGTGGTACCAGACCATGCCGGTCGTGACGAGCGCCCATGTGATTGTGGTGCTCAGGTCGGCCGTGGCGCTGCGGAACACGCCGCCGAGCATACTGATGAGCGTGCCGAAGACGGACGAGCAGAACAGCGCGCCGATATAGGGCGTGAAATGCGCGTTGTGCTCGCCCATCGTGCCGACGACGAGGTCGCGCAGCACCGTCACGCCCTTTTCCACAAGAACCTGACGGCGCGTCGGGCGCTTTTGCAGGTTCTTGCCGAGCACGGAGCTGGCAATGATGAGCGCGATCATGACCAGAAACGAGGAGAGCACGGTCTGCGTGATCGAGACGTCAAACAGACCGAAAAACGAAAACTCGAGCAGAATCCTCGGGCCGTTTCCGATTCCTTCCATTTTTAAGCTTGCTCCTTTCGGAATTTCTTTTTTCGCATCAGCTCTGCGGCGAACAGGGCAATGCGCATAAAGCACAGCGGCAGCAGCGTGGCCACGGGGTCAAAGCGGGCGCTTTTCAGCGCGATGACCAGCGCGATCAGCACCGCGACGGTGCGCAGAATGTAAAACACGCGGACCTTCAGCTGCGCGGTCAGCGGATTCTCGTTCCTTGCCGCGCGGAGCACGCCAACGATCAGGAAAAAGAAATTCAGCAGCGAAACGCCGCCGCCCAACGCCGCACCGAGCAGAATCGGCTTTTTGCAGCTGCCGCAGAGGGCATAAATGCCGAGCATCACGCCCGTGAGAACGATCTCCGCCAGAAAGATCGGCAGAAGCTCGCGCAGGGTCCTGAGCAGCACCGCGCCAACGGTCTCCTCCGGCTGCGGGGAGTCATTTACGGGGAGCTGACTTTCCATTGGCATCCTCCTCATGATGAGATGTGGGGTCGATCGAGCCGGAATATTTGACGAGAAAATAGATCATGCTGTAAAGCCCGGTCAGGACACCCAGTATGATCGACGTGACCATCGCCCACTTGCCCCAGCCGCAGCGCCGCGTCAGAAACCAGCCCAGACCGATGAACAGCGCGGCCGGCGTCAGCATGGAGAAGGCTGTCTGCGAGATAAAATGCGCGGCATAAAGCACGCGGAATATCCGCTTTGGCAAGCACGATCCCTCCAATTCGACGAAGTGTTGGCGAAATCCCGGCAGCCCCCGGCCCATCTCGCAATTTGGTTTAATTATAAACGATTTTCTCGGGAAAAGCAATGAATTTTTTTCAAAATGCGGCATGAATTAAAATCAAGTAAGGTGGCTTTTATGCACAAGGACTGCTTTTTCTTCCTTGACGCGCGGACATACCGCCAAAAATGGAGAATCGGATCTGTATCGGACAAAAGACGGTGCGCGGGATGCTGTTCTCCATAAATAATGAAAAAATTTGTTAATGGGAACAGAAAAAATTCATTTGTGCAAATTGAACGAATCGCGGCCGGGAAAAATGCCGGAAATTCTGTCGATAAACTTCTATACATTAACGCATTAATGTGATAATATATGAAAGTAAACACGGCGCGGAGTGATACCGCAAGGCTGCGCCGCCCAAAATGCAACAGAAGGGATGATCGGAAATGAAAAAATGGACTGCAATGGTATTGGCGCTCCTGCTGCTTTTGAGTATGCTGGCCGGGTGCGGCACGAAGGAAGCGAAAAGCGATTATGAGACGGTCAAGGCGAACGGTACGCTCAAGATCGGCATCACGAACTTTGCCCCGATGGACTATCCGGACGAAAACGGCGACTGGACGGGCTTCGACGCCGAGCTTGCGCGCAAGGTCGCGGCCGATTTGGGGCTTTCGGTCGAATTTATGGAGATCGATTGGGATAACAAGATCATGGAGCTGACCTCCGGCAACATCGACTGCGTCTGGAACGGCATGACGCTGATCGACGAGGTCAAAAAGTCCATGTCCTGCACTGAACCGTATGTGCTCAATTCGCAGGTCGTGGTCATGCCGAAGGACAAGGCCGCGCAGTATCCCGACGTGCAGAGCATCGCCGGGCTGAATCTGGCGGTCGAGGCCGGGTCGGCGGCGGCGAGCGCGGCGGCGGACAACGGCCTTACCAACCTCGTTGAGGTCGACAAGCAGGCCACCGCGCTCATGGAGGTCGCGGCGGGAACGTCTGACGCGTGCATCATCGACAAGACCATGGCCGAGGCCATGACCGGCGAATTCACGAGCTATTCGTCGATGGCGGTCGCCTTTGTCCTGTGCGACGAGGAATACGGCATCGGCTTCCGCCCCGGTTCGGATCTGACGGCGATGGTCAACGAGCTGCTCGAGAAATACCGCGCCGACGGCAGCTTGCAGGCGCTGGCCGACAAATACGGCCTGTCTCTGGCAAAGTAAGATGTTTTTCACGGTCATTCGGGCGCTGAACTCCGGCTTTCTGACCACGCTGGAGCTGTTTGCGCTGACGCTTGCCGGGGCGATCCCGCTGGGAATGGTGATCGCCCTCGGCTCCATGAGCCGCTTCAGGCCGCTGCAGGGGCTGGTGCGCGTCGTGGTCTGGGTCGTGCGCGGCACGCCGCTGATGCTCCAGCTCCTCATTCTCTATTATCTGCCCGGTCTGCTCGGCAGCAACATCTGGGGCGGCGGTGAGGGCGGCCGGTTTCTGGCGACGGTCGTGGCGTTCGTGTTCAACTATGCCTGCTATTTTTCCGAAATTTACCGCGGCGGCATCCGCTCCATTCCGGTCGGCCAGCAGGAGGCCGGGGCTGTGCTGGGCATGACGCGGGCGCAGATCTTCTTCCGCGTGACGCTTTTGCAGGTCATCAAGCGCATCGTGCCGCCCATGTCCAACGAGATCATCACCCTCGTCAAGGATACCTCGCTCTCGCGCATCATCGCGCTGCAGGAGATCATCTGGGCGGGGCAGGCCTTCGCCAAGTCCGACGGACTGGTCTGGCCGCTGTTCTTCACGGGCGTGTATTATCTGATCTTCAGCGGCGTGCTGACGCTGCTGCTCGGCCGGCTCGAGAAAAAGCTGGATTATTTCCGGGTTTAGGGGGACACCATGGCGACATTAGCGGTTCAGGACCTGACCAAATCCTTCGGGCGCGGCTCGGAGGTGCTGCGCGGCGTCAGCTTCACGCTCGAGCAGGGCGAGACGGTCGCCGTGATCGGCTCGTCCGGCAGCGGCAAGACGACGCTGCTGCGCTGCATCAATTTTCTGGAGACACCGGACGGCGGGACGATCCGCGTCAACGGCCGGGTCGTGTTCGACGCCGCCGCGCCGAGAAAGCAGCGCGAGCGCGAGCTGCGCGAAAACCGGCTGCATTTCGGACTGGTTTTTCAGAATTTTAATCTGTTTCCGCAGTATACCGCGCTGCGCAACGTGACCCTTGCGGCGGAGCTGCTGGCAAGGCAGCGCGGCGACGCCGAGCGCCTGCGCACGCTCGAGGACGAGGGACTGGCGCTTCTGGAGCGCGTCGGCCTGCGCGAGAAGGCCGGACTCTATCCGCACCAGCTCTCCGGCGGGCAGCAGCAGCGCGTGGCCATTGCGCGGGCACTGGCGATGCGGCCGGACATTCTCTGCTTCGACGAGCCGACGAGCGCCCTCGACCCGGAGCTGACGGGCGAGGTGCTGCGCGTGCTGCACTCGCTGGCCGAGCAGCGCACGACGATGCTCGTCGTCACGCATGAGATGGGCTTCGCGCGCGACGTCGCCGACCGCGTGCTCTTTATGGATCAGGGAAAAATCGCCGAGCAGGGCGCGGCAAGGGCGCTCTTTTCCGCGCCGCAGACGGCGCGCCTGCGGGCGTTTTTGGGGAAATCGGGCGCGGGAGAGGCCTCACGGTGAAGGTCGCGTCAAAAGCCTTTTTTCGATCCGCGGCGCTTCTCCGGGACAACTTCAACAGGATCAATATAACGGCAGGCTTTTTGCAAAGCCTGCCGTCTTGCTGCGCCGCAGCGGACTTATTCGATCAGGCCGCTTTCCCGCAGCAGCAGCTCCAGATCCGTGCCCTTGGCCTTTTTCACGACGAGCTTGAGCAGCTCCTTTTCCTTGAACGGGAGGCTGGCCTCGCTGAGCGGCTTCTTGTCAATCGCGTAGTAGCAGGCGCGCAGCAGCTCACGCACGTCATACTTGCTGCCCCAGACCTCCGGCACACCGCGGTCAACGTTCAGCAGCGTATAGACCGATTCCATACCGGTGCGCATGGAATATTCGGTGGTGAAGATTGTGTCGCGCGGAGTCTCGGCGAACTGGCCGATGAAGGCGAAGTTCACGGCGCCGTCGGGCACGACCT
>URCY01000002.1 GCA_900546415.1 uncultured Eubacteriales bacterium | reverse complement strand
GCGTTATAAGTATAGGCAACGTAGCTGCCACTATTATACGACTTCCTGACCAATCCGCCAAACTGGAGGTACTTTCACGCGCTAACTATTTAGCGATTTAGCGCAATGGTGCAGCATCGTGGGGCAGTCTCACACGGAATGTGGGTTCGCTGACGCTAGCCCTTAGCCGCTTCTTTGGGAAAACCGGGTGCGGAGGGGGCGCGGCGGAAATGCCGCGAACCGCCGCACTTCCTCGCCTCCACACCCGGCGCATTTTTTCATCAATCTATGCCGTGCTCCATCTCTTTAAATAATCAAGGGCTTGTAGAATACGCATAACCGTTCCTGCCGACACGTTCGACTTCCCAAAGGCCATCAAGGATTTTGTTTTCGTCTCCGTTTACAAACAGATAGCCACGTTCGTCGTCCACGGCGCCCTGCACCACGAAATAGATCACGGGTGCCTCCTGCCAAATTGACAGAAAACGGATCGAGCTGTCATACTCATCAAAGGCCACCTCTGAAAGTGTGGCTCGATTTTCGTCTTGAAGGATTACCTTGCCGTCCGCAAGCTCGGCGAAGCGGAAATTCTGATCCTTGATGAGGGTGTTAATTTTGCTGCAATAATCCACGACATCCTGATCTCGGTGATACCACGCACTGGAGCAACCGACGATTAGCATCACCACAAAACACAACAGAATACTCAAAAAAACTCTCTTGCGCATACCGTGCTACCTCCATCCTTTCTCATCAACTTATTAGCTCACGGAGTGGTTCTAAAATTGCGTACATAACGCCATGGTGTCTTGCACGAACATCCCAAGGTTCATCAAAACGCGCTGTTCCATCCATTCTTGCAATTCCGGGCAATAGCGAGCCACCTTGAGCCAGCACACTAGACGTCAGTGAAGTGTATCCTTTTGTTTCCAAATAGTACGCCCAGATAAAATTTCCACACTCATTTCTATTATATACAACTCCGTCTACATAAAATAGCTGATTTTCCGGAAGCTGGAGCTTAAAATCGAGTTCCCCCTTAACTGATTCTGTCAGTATTCTATAAGGGGTACACAGTTTTTCATTTGCTTTGTTCACGAGCGTTTTAAATGTTGTGCTCATAAAATCCTCATCCACCGAATTCCATGGATGAAGTGATGCCGTTTCGCTACTATTGGCCGGATACCGTTTCCCATCAACTTCAACATAGTACGAGTCAACATGTAAGAATTCAAAGAAGCCCCAATCATTTTCAATTGTGTAGTTGCCATCTGGTGTATATATATAATCTCTAGAACCGTTAATATCGAGGCTATTCACTGGGCGATTTCGACAATATGCAAACATATTTGTGCCTACAAAACCTTGTCCTGTGCTCGTATAGACATCCACATTGATAAACCGTCGAGTTGCGGGGTCATAGTAACGGGATTGGAGGTAATAGAAACCGGTTTCGGAATCGTAGTAGTAGCCACGGTAGCGGAGGGGGTTCTTCTCAGCCATACTACCAGAGCTTGCTAAGATATTGCCCCAAGCGTCATACTCATACGAGGCCGCTACTGCTCCGGATTCCGTCACAAGCTTGACCACATCGCCTTGGAGATTCAGGACGTAGTAATACGTGTTCGGCTGGGCGCTCAGTTGATCGATCATGGCGAACGGCTTGCCCGATTCGTCATAGACAAAATCCATCACGGCAGTGACGGTCTGATTGGTTGTGACCGTCTCGCGCATGACCTTGCCGCTCTGCGTCAGGTACTCGTGCGTGACCGTTTGCGTCGAGGCCAAGTGCGTGCCCTGCGGCGCAACGGCGTTCTCTTCCTCAATCGGTTCGACCTCGTCCACGGACATGATCTCGCCGGACGGCCTTGTCGGAACAGTAATGCCGCTCCAAATCTTTAATGATTTAGCGATTTAGCGCGTTGATTTGTTGACATAAGCAGCCTAGTGTTGGGCTGTCGGGGGACGGCTCTGCGCCGCTTGGGGAAGCCGCAAGCTGTCCGCACAAAAGCCGTCGGAACTTCAACACGCTAACGCTTTAGCGTGTCGATTGTTGGAGACTGCAACAATCGTCAAAGAGGCTGGTGCTTTCGCGCGCTAACGATTTAGCGTAATGGCGCAGCATCATGGGTCAGTCTCGCACGGAATGGGTGTTCGCTGGCGCTAGTTCTTAGCCTTTTGACTGTTCATTGGAAACCCGGGTGCGGAGGGGGTGCGGCGGAAATGCCGCAATCTGCCACACTTCCTCACCTCCACACCCGGCGCGTGGGTAAGTGATTAAAGAAGGAATCAATAATACTGTTCAATCATACGAATCGTATCTGTATCGACATCACGGAACACATATTGTATCCCGTCCGGGATCTTTTTGCGTCCAATGTACTGCATTGGCGAATTCTTCCCCATTGGCCATTCGCCTCCTTGAATCCAGTACGGTCTCTTGTTATCAACGACATGGAACGCCTCTTTCAGCTTTCCGCGCAGTGACTTTATCTGTTTGCTTTTCGATTTAACCGGCAATTCTTCCATTACAATTTGATTCAAAAACTGTGTTACCTCAGGCCCTTCATAAAACGATCCAACTGCATCAAGGTATAGGCCGTGTGCTTCATAGTATTCCGTTGTGCACACAATTTCAGGATGGTAATACTTATATGTATCTTCAAACAAGGAGAAAATATTGAGAGCATCGCCGATTGTTCCATCGAAGCGAGTTAGTGCAAGCACAAACGCTAAGTAATCAAAATTGTATTGCTCCAATACAGAGTATGTAATTCGATTCCAGAACGGATGGTGCGGGTCCTTCTTTGCTTCCTGCGGGACGAAATGACGGATCGTGTCCTGCAGTGCCCGGTCTGTCTGTAATGCCTGTGTAAACTCTGACATAGGCAGTTGTCCTGTCAGCATTTGTTCAATTATTTGCATGTTTCCCTCCAAATTGGTCTAAAAATCTTTGGGCGCTTAGTTCCGATGCGATCCAATTCTCATTGACGCGGTAGAGACGCTCGCCGCAGAGAGCAAGATCATGCAACTCGCAGGGATCGATCGCTTGCCCATTCCAGTTTACGACCTCCAATTCTGAAACTTTCCCGTCTAAAATGTGCAGATACGCGCTGATATAAGAATTTGCCTTGTCACTTGCTCGAAAAGCCGGAGTGACATTTTTCATTTCTTTTGCCCAATAGAAATTGGGGTGATTTTTTAGCTTATGAGTCGTTTCATTTTCGACCCAGAACTTCGAGCAAAAATCGATCAAAACCGGGACACGTTGGGTTACTTGCAGTTTTGGGACATCTGCATGATAGGAAAAATCAAAGAAGTAACTGCTGCGGCAGTCCTCAAATGTGATCTCGGCAGACTTGATTTGCGTGATGACCTGCTCGTTCCATGTAAGCTGCAAATCAATGAATGCTTTCAGAATCAATTCGAGTATCTGTTTCTGTTCTGATGTATTATTTGATGTAGTAAGTTCCAACATTTATTATCGATTCTCCTATTCTTTTCGCCCCGTAATGAATGATTTTATCTGCATAGCGCAAATCATAATACGTTACATTGTTTGTAAGTGGGAGATTGCGGTCTACAGCATCCTTAGCAATCGCACTATTGACACTTGAAACATCCAACCCTGTACCGTTCAAATACCTTCCGCCATGCCCAAACGTCACATCCGTTCCATCCACATTTACAGTAGCAGTTTTTCCACCGCCGCCCTTCGGGGGATTGTAAGAACACCTGTTATGCACCAGCACACCACTGGCCACATAGTAGGTGTGATAATCTGCAACCTGAAAATTGAAAACCTTGACCGGGCTTTCCAGCAGTTCGTGCTGAACCTGTTCTACGACGACATACTCACCGTTGACAAGGACGAGAATGTCGCCCGCGCGCATCTCTGAAATCCACCTAGTGCATCGCTATTCTCCTGTTTATAATACTGGTGCTGCGCCGCGCCGCTGCGGTAGGTCTTGCGGTCAAGCTGCGACAGACGCCCGCCGGAATAGGTGTAGCCGATCGCCGCAACGCCGGACTGGTAGGTCTGCTTCTGGCCGCTGGAGCTAAAAGCACGATAGGAGGCACATTGCTTTGCTTATTTATTTGGTTCTGTTACGACTACAATGAACGCCGGAAAACGGCATTCCTCCAATGCCCGCGGCCAGTCAATATACTCAAACGTACATGCACCGTAGGGGAACTCATAACCTGCTACTTTTTCAGCAATGTGTTGCAAAAATGAAAGCACCGATTCCAATTCATAGTCTTTCAAACAGATATCGATTCTTTGCAGCGCAACATATCGTCTATCAACGTGACTGTGTCGCTTTCGATATTGCACATACCCGCCAAGCATATCTGCACTTCCCAAAACACCGTCGCTTTTCTCCGCTGCATTAGAGCATTCATCAGAGGTGATAGAAATGCATCTGCTCAAAGAATTCTCAGAGCCGCTTGCCAGAGCGTTCCGCAGGCAGGAAATGAGCGAAGCCAGTCCCGCGCAGCTGACGACAACAGATGCTTCAGCCAACGGAACAAGCGCTGCTGCATTGCCGTTCAGACATTCTCGAACGCCTCCAACATCTTTCAACCAGCCGGATTGCGTAATCTTTTTTGGCTTCAATGGACAAACGTATCCTCTTTTTATCGCGTCCCACTGCGTGTTGATGAAATGACGCTGCTGTGAAGCATTTACAAGTCCTGAAATTCTCATTTCTTTGGCCTCTTACTTGGCTATTTGCACAATTTTGCATGATTGCTTATTTGCACATAACTTCCGCATTCGTCAGTATTACACATTTAATACGGATCAATTGACAAATCGGCGCCAAACATATGAATCGTTTTCATATGCTCCCCGTTAAACAAAAGAGATGGGTATTTTTCGTAGTGATGGAATGATAGATCGATTAGTACACTGCCGTTAAATCTTGCCGTCGCAGCCGAAATGTTCTTCAAATCGCATTTTGCAAAAAGAGCGGCCAGTATATCCGAAACATCCCAACTGCGCAAGGATTCCACTTCCTGATAGATAATTTCCACAGTATCCGCGATATCATGATATGTATTTACTGTTAGAGAGCGGGACAACGCTGCCTCTAAACATTCGATCGGCACAGAACCCGGAAAATATAGCACAACCGCTCCGTACCAATCGGGCACGCACTCCGCTTCCACTTTGTCCATATGCTGCTCAACTCCCTAAAAAAGTAGACCGTTTCTTTACAAATTTTCCCATTTTTGCTTCCTGCCCATAGTTTACCATTTCGATCTGTATCTCAATAATTGTCGTATTGCAATATTATCATTAAAGTCTGGTCGTTAAACTCATCAAAAAGAGATAGAATAGAGAAGAAAAAGGTAAGATCGACGTGCCGCCGACCATGACCGGTGTCTTTTGTATCTGTAAAGTGATTTATCGCTTTACAGATTTAGCGATTTAGCGTAATACCGAACGGGCATGGATAGTCTATTGCGGGAGCGGTGGCTATGGTCGCGGCAGCACGGTGGCGGCTCCTTAAAAATCGCGGGTGCGGCGGAAATGCCGCGATCCGCCGCACCCGGTATTTCTATTGCGTTTTCCAAGGCGGCGTGCCTTTACGGGAATTGATAACGGCACGAATTACACCCGCTATGACAAGGATCACAAAGAAAAACACCAACGCAAAAATTCCAATCGTTCTTGCAAGCTGCTGCTTGCTACTGTCGTATAGCATGATTGTATTGCCATTTTGCTCTTTTTTCAGGAGCTGCGAAAAGCCGGACGCGAAAAAGTTCAGAAAGCCCATGCGATTTTGAAGCACATAATCGGCATCCCTGATGTGAATCGATTTGGTTTGAGAAATCTGATTCCATTTGGCATTATTTTCGATGCTGGAAGCATCTTCCTGAACCATATCGATCATTTGGCCGTTTTGCGTCAGTTCAGCAATCAGATTGCCCCGTTCCATCAATAGAAGAATATGTGTCCCGTTCCACTTCACATATGACGCACCTTCGTCTTGAAATTCCAAGCAGCTCAGAATCTGCCCCTGCTCGTTTGAGACAACAATGATGTTCCCCTTCAGTTTTAAAAGAATGATCCCTTGCTCCGAAACGTCAAAGCTTTCAATAGGCACGGAAAAATCCGTCAGATTTTGGAACTCCGAAATCCGGTGCACGTTTATATTCTGCCAGATCGTTTGCTTTTCCTCCGCGGACAAATTGTCCGTTTCAAAGCCATAAGCCGATGCGGCGTACACACGCGCTGCGCCAAATAACAGCACGAAAACAAAGCACGTAATCGGCAATCCGTATGTTATCCACTTATTTCTGCGCATTTTTTACCATCCCATAATCTCCGTATATACCGTCTTCATCCAATCAAAAATATTAAATTGGGTTGTACATGTTTGGGTTTCTCCCCATTCTACATGAAATTCTGCGCCGGGTGTACCAAATCCAACATTCGTAGTAACTCCATAATAATTGGTATTCTTGGAATTTGGTAGAATGTTAAAGTCACCTCCAACAACGAGCGGAATTCCATATACCGGAACTCCAACAGAACCAACTATCTGGTATCCGGATCCGTTCAGATCATGAATAGTTTGTGCATTTGTAACTGTCTGATATGCAATGACTGACATGCCGGGAGTACCACCTGTAAAGCCACCGGCAAATCCGCTCTGAACTGCTATGTTTCCTTGCGTATCAATTGATATTCCTATTTGCGTGTTAAGGGAAACGCCGCGACCTGCTGCGCTTTAGTGCTTTATCGATTTAGCGTAATGGCGCAGCATCATGGGGCAGTCTAGCACGGAATAGGGGTTCGCTGACGCTAGCACTTAGCCTCTTCTTTGGGAAAACCGGGTGCGGAGGGGGTGCGGCGGAAATGCCGCGATCCGCCGCACTGCCTCACCTCCACACCCGGCACAGGAATCATGAAATTATAGTCCGAAAACGAAATACTCAAAGGATGTCACACGTTCATGCTGACCCAAATCAGAGATAATGCTGTTTCTTAGGACTGGCTTGCAACCTCGATCCCGACACTCCACGCACCGGCTTGGGCATTCTGCCTGATCGACACATAAAACGTGCCAACGCCCTTTAGGCAAATACAGCAGCCATCCGGAATTTCCGATTCTGTAAGTAAAAAACGGACAGCATGATAGTGCTCGCGGATCATGCCGATGATGGTATCCCTGAGCTTTTCCGCATCCTCCTGAGAATCCGCCGGGATTTCGGTCATAACACATTCCACGCGATCGGTGTGAATGTTCACCAGATAATCCACCCGGGGCGCGCCGCTCCCGAAAGAAACAAAAGCATCTGTGTATGTCAGAATGCGCTGGCGCTGTTTTTCTATTGGCTGAGTCGTTTTATCTGGTTCGCCGAGCCTTTCGATCAAGATCTTCTCCTGCATCTGCAAAGATACCGACCCGTTATCGAGAAACCAGAGCTTTCGCAATTGATTTCTTCCGACATGTAACAGCACCAAGAAAATTAAAATTGCAACTATTACCAACATCGTCAGTTTAAGAATTCTCTTATGCAGCATGATTAATCCTCCATTCTGATTGCTCATAATCAGAAAATAGATGCACAGGTTTTCTATATCCGGCCTGTGCACCAATTCACGCCTTTAGGGAACCTCTGAATCAATCGTCTGCGGCGCTCAGCGGGCCTTTTTCCCCAACTTGTCGGTTTGAAAATCTTGAAATACGCAAAGGATTCGTGCGATTTTCAAACCTCAATTTGGAACAAAATCCCTCGCTGACCACTCTTGTCTTGCAATTGAATCAGAGCTTCCCTTGTTTCCCAAACAGGCTGTCGATCCGCCGTAACAATGCTTTCGGATTGAACGAAAAACCCGTTCTCCCGCTCGGATTGCCTTCGTGTGGGAAAACGGGTTTTAATCGTACAAGAAATAACTCAGATTCCCCTATTCGGCATAAACCAAATGGGAAATATCCTGCGGTAAAAGCTCTGCTAAGGCATAACGGCCGTAGACGATAACGCGCAACTCGGGATCAACGCGAATTTGAGCGCTCCATGTATCGTGGAGATTCTGCGAGTAGCAGGTTAAATCCCCTGCTGTCTGTTCGGAAAACGCTTGCATCTTGAGCCGATCCCACTCTTGCGTAAAGGTCTGTTCATCCAATGTGACCGTGATCTCCTCAACGGCACAGTCTCCGTGCTCATAGCTCAGATAACCGGTCACGAACCGATGCAGCTCGTCCGGAAATACGCGACCCACGGCGGCCAGCTTCTGCGATGGTTCTCCGGAGAGATCAGCGACATCGGTGGTGTACGAGCACAACACTGCGCTTAATGACGCCGTCAAAAAGGCACTGCATAAGATCAGGCAGCTGAAATAGCCGACAATGCCAGGCAGAACGGAGACGCTCTTTGTCTTTCGGTTATAGATCAAATACAACGCGCAGAAAACCGCTGCGGCCAAGAAAACGACTGCCAGTATGGCGAACAGAACGGTTTTTAGGGATGTTGCATGAAGATCAAGATAGAGATGGTCGCGATGCAGCTGCTCAAGCAATATTCCGCCGATCAGCAGCGCGCCGAGCGCAAGCAGCAAGCCGAGCGTTAGTTCCCTTGCTTTCCTCATCGATTGCCCCTCCCCGCTTGGTGAAATTCTTAAAAAAGTCTACGATTTTCCGATTATTCCGGTCGATACGGAAACACGTCCATAAAGCGCACCTTGAAGCGGTTGAGCTTGTACAGGCGGTCGATGCGCGCCTTTGTCGCGGCGTCCGGCTCGACGCCGTCGCGGATATAGGCATCCAGCGCAGCATAGGTGAAGCCGAGCTTTTCCTCGTCGGTCTGGCCGCAGAGGCCGTCGATCGGCACCTTTTCGACCAGACACTCCGGCAGTCCCAGTTCCCTGCCCAGCGCCTTGACCTCGCGGACGCAGAGCATGGACAGCGGGCTGAAATCACCGGCGCTGTCTCCGTAGCGCGTGGAGTAGCCGACCCAATCCTCGGAAAGATTGCAAGTGTTGACCACGCGGCCGTTGTTGCTCTGCGCGACGGCATAGAGCGTGGCCATACGCAGACGCGGCGCGAGGTTGATCTCGGTGTCGCGGCTGACGTCGCCCAGCTGGCGGCGCACCTCGCCCAACAGCCCCTGATAGCCGTCTTGGATGTTGACGACGAAATGCCGAATGCCGAGGTGCTCGACAAGCAGGCGGCTCATGGCAATGTCACTTTGCTCCCCGTTCGGCATCAGCACGCCGATCACACGGTCGACGCCCAGCGCGCGCACACAGAGCGCAGCCGCGACGGAGCTGTCCTTTCCGCCGGAAATGCCGACGATCGCGTTGCAGTCCCTGCCGTTTTCCTCAAACCAGTCGCGGATCCAGACGGTCAGCTCGTTCAGAACCTTTTTTGCATCAAATTTCATAGCGCATTTCGCCCCTTTCTGCGCCGATTATACCACAGAACGAAAAAAAATTCCACTGCCCTATTTACTTTTTCCGTTAAAAAGGGTAAAATACAATCGAAAATTTCGTCGGCGGAAGTCGGCAAAAGGTCAGGTGAGCTTCATGGCAGAAACAAAGAAAACCATCCGCAGGATCGGCGTTTTGACCAGCGGCGGCGACGCGCCCGGCATGAATGCGGCGGTCCGCAGCGTCGTGCGCTCTGCGCTCCATCTCGGCATCGAGGTGATCGGCATCCGGCGCGGCTGGAACGGACTCATCAACGGCGACATCGTGCGTCTGGACGAAAAGAGCGTCGCGCACATCATCAACCGCGGCGGCACGATCCTCTACACCGCGCGCAGCGAGGAATTCATGACGCCCGAGGGACAGCAGAAGGCCGTGAACACCTGCAAGCTGCTTGGCCTGGACGGCATCGTCGCCATCGGCGGCGACGGAACGTTCCGCGGCGCGCTGGCGCTCTCCAAATACGGCATCTCCGTGGTCGGCCTGCCCGCGACGATCGACAATGATATTGCCTGCACGCATTACTGCATCGGCTTTGACACGGCGGCTAACACCGCCATCGAGTGCATCGATAAGCTGCGCGACACGATGCAGTCGCACGAGCGCTGCTCGGTCGTGGAGGTCATGGGCCGCAACGCCGGTCATCTGGCGCTGTTTGTCGGCCTTGCGGTCGGCGCGACGGCGGTTTTCATCCCCGAGCGCAGGGATTTCCAGAAGGAGGTCATTGAAAAGATCCGCTCGGCGCGTCTCAACGGCTTCACGCATTTCATGGTCGTGGTGGCCGAGGGCGCAGGCAGCGCGATGGATGTCGCCGCCCGCATCAAGGAGGAAATTTGCCTTGATCCGCGCGTGACCGTGCTCGGCCATGTGCAGCGCGGCGGCACGCCCTCCGGGCGCGACCGCGTGACGGCGACGCGCATGGGCTACCGTGCGGTCGACCTGCTTGCGCAGGGCTGCACGAACCGCGTGGTCTGCTTCAACAACGGCGCGATCAACGATTTTGACATTGATGAGGCACTTTCGATGCACAAGGGCATCGACCTTGCCTCGCTGGAGGTGCTCGAGGCCATGACCGGCGTCTGATGCCGCCTCATGCAGCTCTTGGCATGACCGGATTCCGGTCAAAACAAAACAGGCCGCGCAGGGATAGCAAGACGCTCCCCTGCGCGGCCTGTTTTTGCTGCGCGGACAGAAAACAAAACCCCGCGCTTCCGTTTGGGAAACACGGGATGTTTGCTTTTGGATCACACTCTCTCCTTGACCTTTGCGGCCTTGCCCAGACGGTTGCGGAGATAGTACAGCTTCGCACGGCGAACCTTGCCGCGGCGAACGGTCTCGACCTTCACGATGCTCGGAGAATGAACCGGGAAAACCTTCTCGCAGCCGACGCCGTAGCTCAGGCGGCGGACGGTGATGGATTCCTCAATGCCGCCATGCTTGCGGGCAATGATGGTTCCCTCGAACACCTGCACTCTCTCACGAGCGCCTTCCTTGATCTTGACATGAACGCGAACCGTGTCGCCGACATTCATCTGCGGCAGTTCTTCCTTCATGTATTGGCTGGTCAGAGCCTTCATCAAATCCATAGCTTTTGTCCTCCTTGTTTATTAGGCGTTCGTTCCGGCGTTGACCGCGCCGCAGAGGACCACCCATTTTCAGACCAGCATATATTATCACAGGCCGAAGCAAAAATCAAGTCCCAAATGTATAAATTTTTCCTGAATTTTTGCCGGAAGTGGTGTATTTTTCCGGCTTCGTGTGCTATAATGCTTACAGTTTGCAAAATCGGGAGAATGCCATGAAAAAGACAAATAAGCAAACACAGCCTGCATACCGTCCGATACCGGTCGTTTCGGCCGACGTGAACGTCGGTCTGCGTATGCAGGAGGTTGTGCTGCGGTCAAAAAACGGGCTTCGAAACGTGACACCCGCCTCCAATACGCGCAGTGAAAAGCAGATCATCAAGGAAAATGTTTTCACGTTCTTCAATCTGATCTTCATCGTCCTCGCGGCTGCGCTGCTGATCGTCGGGTCGTTCAAGAATATGACCTTCCTGCTCGTGGCGATCGCGAACACCGTGATCGGAATTTTTCAGGAGACGCGCGCCAAGCGCGCCGTGGACAAGCTGACGCTCGTCACGACCGGCTCGCTCTTTGTTATGCGCGACGGGCAGCGCATCAAGCTGCGCACCGATCAGCTTGTGCGCGACGACATCGTGGAATTCGCCGCCGGAGATCAGATCTGCGCGGATGCGGTCGTGCGCGCCGGGCAGCTTCAGGTCAACGAGTCACTGCTGACCGGCGAGGCCGATGCGATCATCAAAAATCCGGGCGACGTTTTGAAATCCGGCAGCTTCGTGATCTCCGGCAGAGGCCGCGCCCAGCTCACGCACGTCGGCGCGGAGAGCTACGCGGCAAAGCTGGCGCAGGAGGCGCGCCGCGACGTGCGCTCGACGAAGTCGGACATGATGGACTCCCTGACCAAGCTCATCACCGTCGTCGGCATTATCCTGATCCCGGTGGGCATCATGCTCTTCCTGCGGCAGTATCTCAGCTCGGGTCTGAACCTGCCGCTCAAGGACTCCATTGAGGCGACGGTCGCCGCGCTGATCGGCATGATTCCGGAGGGACTGTATCTTCTGACCAGCGTCGCCATCGCCGTGAGCTGCCTGAAGCTGACCAAGAGCCGCGTGCTCGTGCAGGATATGAACTGCATCGAGACACTGGCGCACGTCGACGTGCTCTGCGTGGACAAGACCGGAACGATCACCGAGCCGACGATGGAGGTCGCGGACGTCTTCCCGCTCCGGACGGAGCGCTTCTCCTATCAGGATATTGAAAACATCCTCTCGGCGTTTTACACCGGCGAGGAGGCGGAAAACGATACCGCCCGCGCCATGTCCGAGCAGTTCTCCGGCCGAACGACGTGGACGGCCGTGCGGCGCATCCCCTTCTCCTCGTCGACCAAGTGGTCGGGCGCGGATTTCGGCGAAAACGGTCGTTATGTGGTCGGCGCACCGGAGTTTATCATGGGCGCGTATTATGACACGATCCGCGAGAATGCCGAGCCGTGGTCGGCCAGAGGCTGCCGCGTGCTGCTGCTCGCGGGCTATGAAAAGCCGCTCGAGCCGTCGCTCGACTGCAGCGCCGTCACGCCGATCGCGCTGATCTATCTGAACAACCTCGTCCGTCCCGATGCGCCGGACACCTTTAAGTATTTTGCCCAGCAGGGTGTGCGGGTATGCGTGATCTCCGGCGACAACCCCGTGACTGTCTCGGAGGTCGCCGCGCGCGCCTGCATCGAGCACGCCGAGCGCTATGTCGACGCCACGACGCTGCAATCGGACAAGGATTTTGACGACGCTGTGCAGCGCTACACCGTCTTTGGCCGCGTGACGCCCGAGCAGAAGCGCAAGCTCGTGCGTGCCTTCCAGCAGGCCGGGCACATTGTGGCCATGACCGGCGACGGCGTCAACGACGTGCTTGCGCTCAAGGACGCCAACTGCGGCATTGCCATGGCCTCCGGCAGCCAGGCCGCCTCGCAGGTGGCGCAGATCGTTCTGACCGACTCGCAGTTCAGCGCGATGCCGAGCATCGTGGCAGAGGGACGCCGCGTCATCAATAACATCCAGCGCGCCGCTTCCCTCTTCCTCGTGAAAAATATTTTCTCGTTGGTCTTTACGCTCGTGCTGCTCTTCGTCGGCTTCCCCTTCCCGCTTCAGGCGATTCAAATGTCGCTCATCAGCGCACTGACGATCGGCATTCCGTCGTTCTTCCTCGCCCTCGAGCCGAATTATGCCAAGGTCAGCGGACGGTTCCTGCGCAACGTGATCCGCAAGGCCATGCCCGGCGGCCTGACCAACATCATTCTTGTGCTGCTGGCGGCCTTCCTGAGCGACATGTTCAAGTGCCCGGAGGACCTGAGCACAATGGCAATGTGGATCGTCGCCTCCGTCGGCTTTATGACGCTGTTCTATGTCTCGCAGCCCTTCACCAAGCTGCGCGTTGCGGTGCTTGCCGCGATGCTGGCGCTTATGATCGGAGCGCTGACGGTGATGCCCTCCTTCTTTGAGGTGCAGGCGATCCATACACCGTGTCTGCTGACGCTCATCATTCTGATCCTCGCCTGTCCGACGCTGATGTATTTCTTCCGGCTGATCTTTGACAACCAGATGCGCAAGCACGACCTGCGCAGGGCCGCCAAGGAGCTGCGTCCCAAGCGCCGCAGACGGAGCAAATAACACACAAAACAGGATCTCGACAAAGCAACGCGGAACCGAAAAAATCGGCTCCGCGTTGCTGCGTTTTATCTGTGATAGAATTTTTGGAGCGTCAGGACGAGCTTTTTCATGACCGGACGAACGGTCGTGTCAAACTGGCCGACATAGGAGTGAAACTCCGCACCGAAGCCCTGCTTATAGTCATGCAGGCCGTACTTGGGATTGTCCTCGACCGGGTAGCCCTCGACGCCGCGATAGTCAAAATAACGGATCCCGGCGTCAATCGCGTGGGACTGCATCGCCCATTGCAGCAGCTCGTTCGGCCGGTCGGACAGACAGGCCGTGTCCGAGCAGCCGTACATGTGCCACATACGGTTGCCATACTCGGTCGAGATCGTCGCGGCGACGGCCTTTCCGTCCTTTTCGGCGATGTAAAGCCGCGCGGCGTCGCCCAATCCGGTCAGAAAATCGACGAAATACTGATACGGACGCGCCTCAAAATGATCCTTCGCGGCCGTGATCTTCATCATCCGGTGGAACTCGGGCAGGTCGTCCAGCGTGCCGACGCGCACGGTCACGCCGCGCCGCTCGGCCAGACGGACGTTATAGCGCGTAGAGCGGCGATATTTCGCCAGCAGCGCGTCCTTGGTCAGCCCCTGCAGATCGGTCACATAGCACATGCGCGGCTGGAACAGCGAATAGTCCGAGGCCATGTCCTGCGTGAAGCCGAGGCGCCTGACCTCATCGGAGAACGCGGTGTTCTGCTCCTCAATGCGCGGATCGAAGCGGAACACATAGTCACCGCGCTTCTTGGCAAGCTGCCTGCCAGCGTCGATCAGCTCCTCAAGCGTGGAAAAATCATCCGGCGCGACGATCGGGCCGCGCGGCGCATAGAGCAGGCCGGTCTTGAAATAATGCACCTTGTGCTCGAGCAGCGCCATCGTGCCGCGGATCGAGCCGTCCTCGGCGCGGCAGATCACGCCGTGCCAGCCCCAGTCCTTTTTCACACGCCCCCAGAGCGAGGTCTGCATAAAGTGCGCATATTCGTGCTGACGGACGAATTCGTCCATCTCCTGCGCGTGGTCAATGTCGATATATTCAATCATGATGTTCCAAAGCTCTTTTCCTTAGATTCCGTAATAGTATACCGCAAGCAGCGCGGAGTGTCAAGGGAAAGTCTGGGGAAGCACCGCATTCGGCAGCGACTCGGCGGCGCTTCCCCCCTGCGGATTCACGTTCCGCGCTCGTGCTGCGTGCCGAAGTAGAACGAAATGACGATGGAAAACGTCGTCAGAAACTGACTGGCGTCGACTTTTTCCCGCAGCGCCAGCACGCAGAAAATCGCCGTGAGCGAGAGCGTCACAATGGACTTCACGCAGAGCAGACGTTCGCAGCGTTCCCTCATAAAGATCCCCCGGCACATCCTATGTCTGCGGCGCCCGATCCGTGCCGACGGCCGAAAAAACTCCCCTGGGCGCGCAGGCGCTCAGGGGAGCCGGAAGCACAGAATCAGCCCTCGTCGTCCTCGTCGTCCTCGTCGAACTCGAACTCAAGCGGCTCGCCGCATTTCGGGCATTTATACGGCTCGTTGAGCAGCTCGTCTTCCGTGAGCTGCATCTCGTTGCCGCATTTCGGGCAAGTCACGTCATACATGACATCTTCGTCATAATCAAAGTCTTCGCCGTCGTCATCGGTAAAGTCGTATGCGTCGTCGTCATCCTCGTCGTCGTCTTCGTCCTCGTCGTCCATCAGGAATTCCTCAATGGCGTCGAGATCGTCCTCGATCTCATCCAGCTCGTCGGAAACGGCAATGGCGTTTTCCTCGAGATCGGAGATCGCGGAGGTCATGCCCTGCAGCAGCTCGACGATCCCGGAGATCATCTGGCCCTCGGGCTTTTCGGTGTCGAGCTTCAGCCCGTCCATCAGACCCTTGAGGTAAGCGGATTTTTCAGAGAGAGTCATGTCGTTCTCCTTTCGTTTCGGCAAATCAGTTCTTGGAGCGACCCAGATATTCACCGGTGCGGGTGTCGATGTTGATGCGGTCGCCTTCGTTGATGAAGAGCGGCACCTTGACCTCGGCGCCGGTCTCGAGCGTTGCGGGCTTGAGGGTGTTGGTGGCGGTGTTGCCAGCCAGACCCGGCTCGGTCTTGGTGACCTCAAGGTCGACGAAGTTCGGCGCCTCGACGCTGAACACGCTGCCCTTATAGGACAGAACGGTGCACTGGTCGTTTTCCTTCACGAAGCGGAAGCTGCTGTCGAGAATGTCAGCGTTGACCGGGGTCATCTCGTAGGTCTCGTTGTCCATGAAGTAGTAAAGATCGCCATCCTTATAGGAATAGTCCATCTTCTTGCGCTCGATATAAGCGGTCGGATACTTATCGTTCGGGTTGAAGGTCGTTTCGGTCACGCCGCCGGTGATGACGTTGCGCATCTTCACGCGGACGAACGCGGCACCCTTGCCGGGCTTGACATGCTGGAACTCGATGATCTGCATGACCTTGCCATCCATATCAAAGGTAACGCCGTTTCTAAAATCACTGACAGAAATCATATTTTTCCTCCTATTTTTTCTCTCGAGAGAGATTGCAATACGTATTTACTCAGAGATACAAGCTTATTTTAACCGATAAGACCGCAAATTGCAAGTGCCTGACGGAAAAATCTTAAAGAATCATCAATTCTTTCGGACTTTTCGTCAGAATTCGGCAGCCGTTTTCCTCAAAGACGGCGACGTCCTCGATGCGGACGCCGAATTCGCCGGGGATATAGATGCCCGGCTCGGCCGAAACGACCGCGTGCAGCGGGATCGGCAGATCGTTGCGCGTGTTGCAGTTCGGCGCCTCGTGGATCTCCAGGCCGAGGCTGTGACCGTAGCTGTGGGTGAAATAAGCGCCGTAGCCCGCCTCGGTGATGACGTCGCGCGCCGCCGCGTCAACGGCTTTGCCGGAAACGCCGGCCTTCGAGACGGCCAGCCCGGCAAGCTGCGCCTTCAGCACGGTCTGATAAACCTCGCGCATCTTCTCCGTGGCATGGCCGAGCGCAACCGTGCGCGTCATGTCGGAGCAATAGCCGCGATAGAGCACGCCGAAATCCATGGTGATGAAATCGCCCTTTTGCAGCCTGCGGTCGCCGGGGACGCCGTGCGGCATACTGGTGTTCGGGCCGGAGACGACGATCGGGTCGAAGGACAGCCCCTCCGCGCCGTTTTTGTACAGGCAGTAGATCAGCTCGGCGCAAAGCTCCTTCTCCGTCATGCCCTCATGGATGCGGGAGCAGACCTCGGTGAAGGCGCGGTCGGTGATGTCCTGCGCCTGCTGCATACGCTCCAGCTCCCATTTCTCCTTGCTGTGGCGGAAGACGTTGATCTTCTTCTGGATCGGCACGAATTCGGCGTCGAAGCTCTCTTCAAAGCTGCGCAGCTCGCCGACGGTGGTATAATCCTCCTCGAAGCCGAGCGTGTGCAGCCCGAGCTTCGCGAGCAGCTCGTTGACGACCGTCGCCAGCGGACGGCTTGCGCTGAATTCCACGACCGTGAAGCCGGGGATATTCTTCTGCGCCGACTCGATATAGCGGCCGTCGGTGATGTAATAGGCGCCGTTCCGCGCGACGATGGCATAGCCCTCGGCGATGTCAAATTCGGCGGCGTACATGCGGCTGTAGCGCGATGTCAGGAACAGACCCTGCACATCGTCGGTCAGGACGGAGCGGTATTTTTCAAGATTTGTCATGGTGTATCCTCCTGTTTTTTTTGCAAAGGCAAGCGGCGGCAGCTCCAAAAGATGCCGCAGCTTTAACCAGATTGTATGATTGCAGATCGATCGAACCTGGATCGACATGATCCCGGCGAGATTCGCGCCGAGCACGTCGGTGTAGGTCTGATCGCCGACCAGCGCCGTCTGCGCACGCGAAGCGCCGAAGCGCGTCATGGCCTCGCGGATGCCGCGCAGAAAGGGCTTTTTCGCGCGCATCACGCACGGAACGCCGTATTTTTCGGAAAAAACGGGCACGCGGTGCAGCTTCCTGCTGTTCGAGACGATGCAGAGCCGGACGCCGCCCGCCTGCATCTGCTCCAGCCAGCGCAGCAGCTCGGGGGCCGGCTGGTCGGTCGTATAGGGAAGCATGGTGTTATCAAAATCCATCAGCAGCAGATCGATGCCGCGTCGGGTCAGCTCTCCGGGCGTCAGATCGGTCAGGCGCGCACAGAGCAGCTTTGGCAAGAGTGAAAGCATAGTACATTCTACCATCTCATAAAATGATAGAGACATTATACCACCGAAACGGAGGTTTGTCTATTGTCAATTCTCTTCTATTATGCCGATCCGGAAAAAATGCCGCCGGAGGGCGGGCAATTTGCACAAATGGGCTTCGGATTTTCGGCGGACGGCGCGCTGCGTCTGCCGGAGCGGCCGCAAAGGGACGCGCTCTGCGTGCTCGACGATCGCGTGCTCCCGGAGCGTCTGCCGGAGCTTGCACCTCTGAGGCCTTATTTGAAAAACGGCGTTTTCTGCGATCTGGAGCGGACGGTCTGCGCGCGGACGCAGTCGCTTCTGACCGCGCTGCGCACGATCCGCCCGGAGAAAGCGCCGCTCTTTCTCCCCGAACGCGCCTGCGTGGGGCAGCGAGACGTCGTTCCGGTCGTCAGCGTGTGGGGCATTCCGAATTGCTGGGAGCGCTTCTGCCAAGACGCGTCGGCGCGGTGCGGCGGAGCGTGGGCGCTGGAGCTGATCCCGGCGAGGCTGCCGTGTGCACTCCCCTGCCGCGCACGGCGCGCGATCCCGAACGCCTGCTGTATGCTGGAAAACGGCCGCTATTTTGACACGCGCGCAACGCTTCTGCAAAAAGCAAAAGCCGCAGAACGCTTCGGCTGCACGGCCGTGTTCGTTCTGCGGCAGGAATTCGCGCGTCTGGCGCGCTGAGCGCCGCTGCCGATTGATTCAGAGATTCCCTAGGCACGCGGGTGAAACTTGTTATAGACGGTCTTGAGGTTCTGCTTGACGACCTGCGTGTAGATCTGCGTTGAGGAAACGTCGCTGTGGCCGAGCATCTCCTGCAGGGAGCGAATGTCTGCGCCGTTTTCGAGCAGGTGCGCCGCGAAGCTGTGGCGCAGAGTGTGCGGCGTGATGTCCTTGCTGATCTGCGCGGACTCCTGATAGCGCTTGATGATCTTCCAGAAGCCCTGCCGGGTCATGCGCTCGCCGCTCATATTGACGAACAGACTGGATTCCTCCGGGTCTGCGACCATTCTCGGGCGGATCTCGGTCAGATAGGCCGTCAGAGCGCTCACGGCAGCGGGATAGAGCGGGATGATGCGGTATTTTCCGCCCGTTCCGCTGCATTTGACAAAGGCCCCCGCAAGGCTGACGTCCGTGACGTTCAGGGAGATCAGCTCGCTGACGCGCATACCGGTGGCATAGAGCGTTTCGAGCATGGCCTTGTCGCGATAGCCCTTGCAATCGACGCATTTCGGCTGCTCGAGCAGCAGCTCGACCTCCCGTCCGGTCAGGATCTGCGGCAGCTTCTTTTCGGACTTCTGCTGCGGGATCGAGCGCACCGGATTTTCCGGCGTAAGACCCTCAGAGACGCAATAACGGTAGAAGCTCTTGAGCGAGGCGACGCAGCGGGCAACGGTCGCCGGGGACTTGCCGTCCTGCGTCAGGTGCTGCGTGTAGCGGCAGACGCACGCACGATCCACGCGCTCCAGCGGCGCCTCCCCGTGGGCAGTCAGATAGTCCGAGAACTGGCGCACGTCGCGCAGGTACGACGAAACGGTGTTTGCCGAAGCGTGCCGGATATTCAGAAGAAAGCTCTCGTAAGCAGTGACCAGATCAGCCATTTGTTTGCCGCACCCCTTTCGCAAAAACTCGGAATCAAGATATTGTGTATACCGGACACAAGAAACACAAATTATGGTAAAAACAGGATTTTTACAAACTTTTGATTCGCTGTAATCACTACTATAGCGCAAAAATTACTGTTTTTCAATACTTTTTTATGCTCCGTTCAAAATTTGTTCATTATGCACATATTTTATGTAAACAACATTATGTAAACCAAGCAACTGCCCACATGTGCACATGCAAGGCAAAAAACCGCCTCCACAAAATGTAGTGGAGGCGGTTTTTTTCGACGCACGATTTTGTGGTTTCGGAATTTTGCAAGTTTTCCTGCAATTGTCCGAAACCGATTCAGGCGTATTTTTGCCTGCGAACCGAGCTGAGCAGACTGCCCAAAAGGCCTCCGGCAAAAATTGTGCCAAGGCACGCCGCGACGCCGGAATACGGCATCCCGAAAAAGAACTGGTTGCCGATCAGGAGCAGCAGCGCATAGCCCGCAGCCGCTACCATGCCCCAGAGCAGCCGCTTCTGCGGCACGCGCACGCCGCAATAAAGGCTCAGCAAAAAACCGGTGATGCCGGCAATCGCGGACGCGCAGAGCGTGATGCGTTCCTCAGGCACGACGCCGGACAGGATCAGCCGCGCGACTGCCAGACAGAGCAGCAGCGTCAGAACCGGCGCGGCGATCAGGAGCTGCACGGTCAGCGGCCGGATCACGGAGCGTCCCCGTTTGGTTTGCTTCTTCATAAACTCGTCCCCCCTCCCCTTTTCACTCTATGCGCCCGCGGCGCGGCACATGCACGAAGTTCCCGCTTGAAGCGACGGGCAGGCCATTTGCGTATTCTGCCCGGATCATCGCTGATTCATCACAGAGTAGAAAGCATTTTAGGAAGTGCCGCTGTCTTGGCTTTCGTGCATATATGACAAATTTCGGCGTACTTTTTGGCAATTTTACCGAATGATGTCTTCTGGACAAATGCGCGATGGAATGCTATATTTATAGAGAGTATATGCTAGGGAATCTCTGAATCAATCGACTGCGGCATTCAGTGAGTCTTTTGCGATTTCATCAGAGATTCCCCGGATCAAGCAGAAGTCGGTTGTTGCGCGGGAATGCGCTCTTTTTCGCGCGACGAGCCGAGGAGGCGAGGTGTCGATCCCTGAAAAATCGCGTATCCGTTTTTTATATGGAGTCGGCGGCTCTGCCGCTTCCCCCGCTCGAGCTGCTTCCGCCGGAACGGCGGTCCCGCGTGCAGGCGGCGCTCAGCAGGGCAAAGGCGCACGACCTTGCGTGGGCGTGGCTGCTCCTGCGGCACGCATTTGCGTCGCTTGGCTTTGACGAGGCACAGCTCACCGCCTGCCGGCGCACCGCCTCGGGCAAGCCGGTGCTTCCGGACGGCGCGCCGCACTTCAGCCTGTCGCACAGCGACGGCTGGGTCGCCTGCGCAGTTTCCGGGACGCAGCCGGTCGGGCTGGATATTCAGGCGTGTCGGAGGATCCCGGCGCGGTTTTACGCCCCTTATCTGACGTCCGGCGATCTCGCCGCAACGCCGGACGAGCCGAAGGCGCTCTGCCGCCTGTGGGCGCGCAAGGAGGCCGTCCTGAAATGGCTCGGCACGGGCTGGACGACGGAGGCAAAGCGCTCCCTGAGCGTGCTGGCATCGGCGCAGACACTGAACGGCGTTGCCGTGGCGATCTGTGACCAATGGGTCGCGCCGGACGTCTGCGTTGCGCTCTGCGCGCCGACCGACGCACAGCCGGACATTCATTCCATTTCACCGAAGGAAGCGAGGGATTTCTATCGAATCGATTGAAGCGCAGGCTTTTTCCGAGCAAAAGCAGCACGCCTACTACTTTTATTTTGACGTGTTCCCCCGTTTTTCCGATCTCATCAGCAACGAGGAGCTCCACCCATCCAAGCTCTTTGAATTCTTTGAGATGGCGCGCTTCGACGTGCTTTCCCGTTTTCAGGGCAGCGCGCAGATCACGGGGGACAATCTGCGGCGCACGCGGCAGGCGCGCTATGTGGTCGCAAAGGCGGATTTCAACCAACTGCGCACATGGCGCGGGCGCGGCAAAATGACGATCCAGACGCGCCTTGTGGTCAACAGCATCCCCATGATGGAGTTTTATCACCGCGTCTTCGACGAAGCGCAGACGTGCTACGCCGAGGCGACGGTCAAAATTGCCGCCGTGGACGAGCAGATCCGGCTGCTGCCGGATTGGGAAAGCTCAATCTGCGGACAGATGTCGCAATTCATTATAAATAAAGGAGAGATCGCAACATGAATACCTGTTTTCTGTTCCCCGGTCAGGGAACGCAGAAGGCTGGAATGCTCCGCGAGCTGGGCAAGGATGCCGACGCCGTCGGCGAGGTGTTTGAGACCGCTGCCGCAGCGACCGGACGCGACGTCCGCAGCCTCTGTCTGACCGCAGGCGACGCCGAGCTCAAGCAGACGCAGAACACGCAGCTCGCCGTCACCGCCATGAACCTTGCCTACTATACCCTGCTGACGCGCGACGGCGCGCGCCCTGACATCGTGATGGGGCACAGCCTGGGGCAGTTCTCCGCACTCTATGCCGCCGGGGTCTTCTCCCTTTTCGACCTGTTCCGCATCGTGGACAAGCGCGCCCAGCTCATGAGCCGGACGCAGCAGAGCGGCGCACTGTGCACCGTGCTGGGGCTGACGCTCCCGCAGGTGCAGGAGATCTGCGCCGAGGTCGATCCGACCGGCCAGCGTCTGGCTGTCGCGCTGCATAACACAGAGAAGCAGGTCGTCGTCGGCGGGCTGCCCGAGGAGATCGAGCGCGCCGAGCCGCTGTTCCGCGAGAAGGGCGCGATCCGGACGATCCCCGTGCGTGTCAGCAACGCGTTCCATACACCGCTCATGCGCGAGATGGAGACAGGCTTTGCCGAATTCATCCGCTCCGTCCCGATGCACGAGCCGCACTGCCGCATCATCCTCAACTGCAAGGGCGATTATGCCGAGGGCACCGACGACATTCTCCGCGATATGACGCAGCAATGCTGCCACACCGTCCACTGGTACGACGGTCTGCGCCGCCTGCTCGAGACGCCGGAGCTGCTGCTCGTCGAATGCGGCAGCGGCAAGGTTCTGGCCGGTATGATGCGCAACACCGACCCCAAACAGACCGTATATGCAGCGTCGAACCCGAAACAGCGGATGCAGGCGCTGCAGCTGATGCAAAAGGAGGCTGCAATATGAAGCTTTTTGAAGAAGGAACAATCGCTCTCGTGACCGGCGGCTCCGCCGGAATCGGCCGCGCCGTTGCGATCGATCTGGCCGCCAAGGGCGCGACGGTCGTCATCAACTATAACCGCAGCCGCGAGGGCGCGGAGGAAACGCTCAACGTCATCCGCGAGGCAGGCGGCAAGGCGGCGATCGTCAAGGCCGACGTCTCCGATCCGGACGAGGTCGACGCCATGTTCGCCAAGATCAAGAAGCATTTTAAAAAGCTGGACATTCTCGTCAACAACTCCGGTGTTACGCGCGACGGCTATCTGATGATGATGAGCCGCGAGGCCTTTGACACCGTTATCAAAACAAATCTCTACGGCTGCTATTACTGCACGCAGGGCGCGATCCGCCTGATGTGCGCGGCCAAGAACGGCGGCGCGATCGTCAACATCTCCTCGACCAGCGGCGTCGTCGGTCAGGAGGGGCAGGCGAATTACTCCGCCTCCAAGGGCGCAATCGTCTCCTTCACCAAGACGGTCGCCAAGGAATACGCGCGGCACGGCATCCGCGCCAACGTCGTCGCCCCCGGCTTTATCGACACCCGCATGACGCAGGCCAACCGCAAGCTCCTCGAGGAAAAATACATGCAGTATATCCCCATGGGGCGCTTCGGCGAGCCGCAGGAAATCGCCAACGTCGTGACGTTCCTTGCCTCGGACCTTGCGTCCTATATCACGGGCAAGACCATCGTCGCCGACGGCGGCCTGATTATGTGAATTCGGCAGGGCCTTGCCTTGCCGGAAGGATAGAAATGAAAGGAAGGAAACCAAAATGAAATTCACGACAAAAGAAGAAGTTCTGGAGTATGCCGCGAAGCGCAGAGCGATCTGCGAAAAGGTCAAGGAAATCATTGTCGAGCAGCTCTGCCTCGATCTGGAACCCGCCTTCATCACGGACGATCAGCCCCTGTTCGGCCGCGGTCTGGAGCTGGATTCCATCGACGCGCTGGAGCTTGCAGTCGGCATTTATAACGAATTCTCCGTCACCGTCTCCGACGGCGAGTCCGAGGTGTTCAGCTCCGTCAACACGATCGCAGACTATGTCATGGAGCACATGACCGACGACGGCGAGGACGGCGACGGCGACGATTTCGATCTCGGCTGATAGCAGGAGGAGCCGCCATGAAGCCGATCGAAGCAAAATACATCTATCGTCTGCTGCCGCATAAATACCCGTTCCTGCTGGTCGACCGCGTTGTGAAGCTCGATCCCGGCAAGAGCGCCGTCGGCATCAAGAACGTGACGATCAACGAGCCGTATTTCACCGGCCATTTTCCGGGCGAGCCGATCGTTCCGGGCGTTCTGATCGTCGAGAGCCTTGCGCAGCTCACCGCCGTGATGTACTGCACCGGCGCTTTCCCCGCAGACACGAATTGGGACGACATCGAGCATCTGGACATCGACTACGAGGCCATTGCCGACAAGGTCGGCTATCTGGTCGATATCCGCAACATGAAATTCAAGCGCCTTGTCCGCCCCGGCGACACGCTGGAGCTGCGCGTGGCCAAAAAGGTTCAGCTCGGCAACCTGATGCAGATCAAGGTGGAGGCTTGCGTGGACAAGCAGGTCGCCGTGGAAGGCGTCCTTTCCGTCAGTGAAAAAGTATAAAAAGGAGATAAAGCTATGAAAGTCAGTCCGTTGAAAGAACTCTATCCCAGCACGGTGAACGCTGCGGAGCTTGCAGGCTGCGAGGTTCCCGTTTCCTATACGACCGTTGAACACGAATACGACGTTCTGCGCCACCATGTCGGCATCATCGACGGCGTGGGCTACTGCATCCTCAAGGTCACCGGCGACGACGCGGGCGGCTTCCTCGACACGCTCGTGACGAAGGACGTCAGCTTCCTGAACCCCGGAAAGGTCAGTGAGTGCCTTTTCCTGAACGAGGACGCCGTGACACTCGGCATCGCCTATGTCATCAACAGCGAGGACGCCTATTTCGTGCTCGTCCCGCCCGAGAACGCCGAGACCGTCAAGGCATGGATCCTGGATCACGCGACCGACGAGGTCACCGTCGAGGATCAGTCCGAGACGCACGCGCTGGCGTTCATCGAGGGCGAAAAGTCCTGGAAGATCGTCAAGGAGCTGTTTAATTTCCCGGTCGAGACGCTGCCCCTGCGCGACATGACCACCGTCGAGCATAACGGCAAGCCCCTCATGATGAGCCGCATCGGCCGCTCCGGCGAATACGGCTACTGCTTCGTCGCAGAGAACGCCGACCTGCTCGCGCTCATCCGCGACATTCTGGAAAAATTCCCGGAGATGGGGCTGGAATTCTGCGGCACGGATGCATTGGAGACCTGTATGCTGGAGATCTCCCAGCCGGTCTTTAACGCGCAGACGGCCGCCGAGGGCAACCTGTTCGAGCTGAACGAGCAGTGGTTCGTTCAGTTTGAAAAGGAAGAATACTGCGGCCACGACAAGCTCATGGAGCTGTTCGAGGCTGAGCGCGAAAAGCTGAGCGTCGGCTTCTCCAGCCCCGCGAAGGACGTTCCGGACGGCGCACCCGTCAGCCTTTTCGGCGAAGAAGTCGGCAAGGTTCTGCATTGCCGCAACAACCCCGCCATCGGCGGCGTGCTCGGTCTGGCGCTGCTGCGCAGCGATGTCGCAGTCTCCGGCCTTGAAATGACGCTGACCGTTGACGGCAAGGACTATCCTCTGCAAACGCTCTCGTCCCCGTTCGTCCGCCCGCTGAGCTGGGATTCCCAGATGGAATAACGATACATAATTTGGAGAACACACTATGAAAAAACGGATTGTCATCACCGGCTACGGCGTCATCAACGCCCTCGGCAAGGGCAAGGAGGCCGTAGAAAAGCGCCTCTTCGACGGCGAGGTCGGCCTTTCCAGAAAGGTTTTTTCCTCCAAGAGCGGCGATATCGCCGGTACGGTCGGCGCCGTCCGCGAAGCGCTCGGTGAGGATCCCTTCTTTGCCGAAAACGGCATTCCCTTTGATCGCTGCGCGCAGTTCGCGCTGCTGGCCGGGTCGGAATGTCTGGAGCACGCCGGATTTGACCTCTCGGCCGAAAGCCCCTACCGCTGCGGCGTCGCCATCGGCACGTCCCTCGGCGGTATGCTCAGCGGCCAGACCTTCCACCGGCAGTGGCTGGAAAACGGCATCGATTCTGCCGATGCCGACCTGCTGGTCGCCTATCCGCTGCATACGATCGTCGACATTGTCGCCAAGCGCTTCGGCTTCCGCGGCGTCAAGACCGTCATTTCGACGGCCTGCGCCGCCAGCGGCAACATTGTCGGCTACGGCTGCGATATGATCCGCAACGGCAAACACGACGTGATCCTTGCCGGCGGCGTCGACCCGCTGTCCTCCTTCTCCTTTGCAGGGTTCAACGCGCTCAAGGCGCTCGATCCCGAGCGCTGCATGCCCTACAGCGGCAGCCATGGCATCAACCTCGGCGAGGGCGGCGCGTTCGTCCTGCTCGAGGACTATGACCACGCCGTCAAGCGCGGCGCAACGATCTATGCCGAGGTGCTCGGCTATGGTCTGAGCGCAGACGCCTATCATCCCACCGCGCCCGATCTCGGCGGCGGCGGCGCGTCCCGTGCCATGCAGGCGGCCATCCGCGCCAGCGGCATCTCCGTCGAGGACATCGACTATGTCAACGGCCACGGAACGGGCACGCACGCCAACGACACCGCCGAGCGCCTCGCCTTCAAGGCCGTGTTTCACGACCGCGTTCCCGAGGTCGCTCTGAGCAGCATCAAGGGCGCGATCGGCCATTGCCTCGGCGCGGCCGGCGGCGAGGAATGCGTTGCCTCGGTCATGGCGCTCAACAACGGCATGGTGCCCCCGACCGTTAATTTTGACCCGGATTTCGATCCCGCGCCCTTTGACCTTGTCCCGAACAAGGCCGAAAAACGCGATTGCAGGGTCATTCTCTCCAACTCCTTCGCCTTCGGCGGCAACAACTGCTGCCTCTCGCTCGGCAAGCCCGGCTTCACGGGCAACGCTCCCGAGCCGGTCGACGATTCCGTTGTCATCACCGGCATGGGCTGCTGCGGCGTCGGCGGCGTGGGCATCGCCCAGCTCTGGCAGACCTTTGAAAATCGCACGTCCTGCATCGGCAGGGTCGAATCCGCCGAGTGCAGAAATCATCAGGCCGGCGTTATGCCCGACGTGGAGTGGAAAAAGTTCATCCCGAGCAAATTTATCCGCCGCATCGACGAGGTCACGAAGCTGACCATGGCCGCCGGCAAGCAGGCGCTCGATCATTCCAAGCTCCGCGTGACCCGCGAGAGCTCGAACCGCATCGGCGTGATCTATGCCACCGGCACCGGCCCGCTCGGCACGATCGTCAACATCGACAAAATGATCGTCGAGCAGGGCATCGCCTCGATCAGCCTGTCCGATTTCCCGAACAGCGTCATCAACGCCGCTCCCGGCAATTTCTGCATTGCCAACATGCTCAAGGGCCCGACCTCGACGCTCTCGAACGGCGTGGCCTCCTTCCTGCTGGCCTTCAACTATGCCAGCGAGCTGCTGCATAACGATACGGCCGACGCGATCATCGTCATCAGCGCCGATGAATGCAACGAGCCGCTGCTGATCGGCAATGACAAGCTCGATCTGCTCTCGCGCGACGACTACCGTCCTCTGACGCCCGAGGCGGACGGCATGGTGCTCTCCCCCGGCGCAGTGGCGGTCGTGCTGGAAAAGGAATCCTGCGCCCGTGCGCGCGGCGCGAAGCTCCTGGCGCGCGTGAAGGGTCTGGGCGTCAGCTCCGACAACGGGAAGCTGGCCAGCGTCGACCCGAACGGCGAGGCTCTGCGCGTCTGCGTGGAAAACGCCGTCCGCGAGGCCGGAAGCCCGAAGATCGACCTCTATCTCAACACCGCCATGGGCGTTCCCGCCTGCGACGAGGCCGACGCCAACGCGCTGCAAGCGCTGACCGAGGCCGGTGTTCTGCGCGCCGACACGCTCTGCTCCACCGTCTCTCCCCTGCTGGGCATTGCCTCTGGCACCGACGCGGGCTACAGTCTGCTGGCTGCGCTGCACGCGTTTGAGAAGCAGGAGGCGCTCGGACTCCCTGCCGGGCACCCGGCGCTCCGCGCTGGTCTCGAGGGACGCTATGCCCGCGAAAACCGCAAGGCCGACATCCATACGGCCTGTGTCAGCGGCATGTCGCTGGGCGGCACGTTCGCCTCGCTCGTGCTCGAGCAGGTCAACGACTGAGGCATGAAAACCCGGCATTCCTATTTTATTACGGTCGGCCCGACGGACACCGACTCGTATAACATCGTCCATCACCCGATGTATTTCGTCTGGGCGGAGGCCGCCGTGTACGATTATGTCATGCAGAACCGCTCCGCCTTCCCGCAGCTGCGGGAGGGCAGCGGGTTCGGCTGCCGGCTTGAGCAGCTGCAAAGCAAGTTTCAGATGCCGGGGCGTCTTTACGACCGGCTGGAGCTTCAGACCGTCTGCAAAACGTCCTGCGGCGCCGACGGCCTCAGCCGCTTTGCCGTCCGTATCTGCCGCGAGGCCGACCACGGTCTGCTGGTCAGCATGACCTGCGCCGTCCGTCTGACGGAGAAGGAGGAGTAAAACGATGGAGCAGCAAACCGTTTTGATCGCCTCGGCGCTCTTCAACTGGAGCGAGACGCAGCGCATGATCGAGATCGGCCTGGAGATGCACCGTCGCGGCCATCGCGTCGTCTTTTTGGGCGAGGGTCGCTTCGACCATCTGCTGAACGGTCTGCCCTTCGTGCGCGAACGGCTCGAGGCCGATCGCCGCTGGTACACGCCGGAGCGCATCGCCAAGATGCTGAATATGGAGAAATACGGCAATCAATACACCACCTACGAGGAGCTGGACGACATTGTTCAGGCCGAGCTGGAGCTGATCGCGCGTTACCGGCCGTTCGTGATCGTTACGGGCTACCGCATGACGCTGACCGTCTCGGCGCGGATCGCCAAGGTCAAGCTGGCGTGGTGTCTGTCCGCCGTGGTCTCCAAGGCCTATTTGGAGAGCGTCGCGGCAAAGCGCGTCGTGGCCTTTGAGGCACTCAGCCGCGCCGAGGTGAAGGCACTTCCCTATCAGCAGGCGCTGGAGCTGACGACCGACCGCGTGATGCAGAAGCGCGCCATTCAGACCTGCGCGACCTCGCAGGTCTGGAACAAATATCTCATGCAGCACGGCTGCGAGCCGTTTTGCAGTGACATGGACATTTACTGCGGCGACCTGAATCTGATGTCCGACGCGCGCGAGCTGTTTCCGGCTCTGCCGGAGATCCCGAACCGCACCGTTTTCATCGGCCCGATCCTCAACAGCGAGGTCATTCCCCTCTCCGAGGCGGAAAAAGCTGCGCTCTATGCGCAGAATGGCCGCAAAAAGGTGCTCGTCTCGCTCGGCTCGGCCGGGAGCAAGCGGGTGCTGCAAACTGCGCTGGAAGCGCTCCGCACGACCGATTTTGAGGTCTTCGTCTCCGTGATCGGCTTCCTGACTGCGGATGAGGTCGCGTCTTATCCGCCGAATTTCCATTTCAGCGAAAAATATCCGCTGCTGGAAATGGCAGAGCATTGCGACGCCGCGCTGATCCAGGCCGGTCAGGGCACGCTTTATGCCATGCTGATGGGCAAATGTCCGTTTGTCTCGATCCCCGGTCCGTTTGAGCAGCGGCATAACATTACCAATCTGCTGGAGAACTTCGGCTGCGCCAAGCGGCTCTACGCCGCCTACCTGACCTCTCGTCAGGTTGCCGAGGCGATGCACGAGGTTCTGACCGATCCGCGCTATCGCGAGGAGGCCGAGCGCGCCGAGGCGCTGCTTCGCCCCTATCGCACCGATCCGAGCCGCCGTGCCGAGGTCACGGCCGCAAATCAGCTCGAGGCGCTCGCCGCGATCGGCTCAGCGGCAGATTGACCCTTAGGGAGGTGCCCCACCATCAAAAAAATTCTCTTGATTACCGGTAGTCCGCGCGGAACGCGCAGCAGCTCCCGCCGTCTGGCGCTGCAATTCATCTCCGGGATGCAAAAGCACGGCGATTATGAATTTGAAGAATTTGTCTGCGCCGAGCATGATCTGCATCCCTGCCGGGGCTGCCTTGCCTGCTGGAGCACCGTTGACGGTCACTGCGTCCAAAACGACGATATGCAGCAGCTGTTCCGGTCTTATGTGCAGGCCGACATCGTCGCGTGGGCGTTCCCGAATTACTTTTACGGGCTGCCGTCCACTGTGAAAATGGTGCTCGAGCGGCTGCTGCCGATCGAATATCCCATGCTGGCCGAGACCAATTCGAGCCACACGAAGCACAAGCGGCGCTATGATCTGGAGCATCAGCGCTATCTGACCTTCGTCACCTGCGGCCTGTTCAACCGAGACGGCAACATCAACGGCATTCAGGCCGTTTTCTCGCAGTATTACGGCGCGCAGTGCGAGCAGATCTACTGCACCGAGGGCGACCTCTTCCGCCACGACGCCATGCGGGCGTACACCGCGCCCTATTTCGCGGCGCTGGAGCGCGCCGGTGCGGAATATGCCGCGGGCGGGATCACGCCCGAGACGCGCGCGATCCTCGAGCGCCCGATGCTGCCGATGGAGCAATATCTCGAGTTCACGAACCTCAATACTTTGATGCGCGAGCCGGATGAGACTGCCGAGCACTTTCGGATGCGGAAAATTCGGGCGCTGATGGGTCTGATCCGACTGACCTACCGCCCGGAATGGGTGCGCAGCGGCGCGTCGGTGCTGGAGGTCTGCCTGACCGACCACGACTATGCCTGCCAGTTCCGAATGGACGGCAGCGGCTGCACGCTCGAGGACGATCCGGCCAAGTTTGTCCCGTATGATCTCAAGGTGCTTGCGCCGCTCCGCTTTTTCAACGCGCGCGGCACATTGCAGCAGGCAGCCGTGAAAAACGAGAAGAAAAACGTCGATTTTTATCTGCTCGTGGCCATGACGCAGCGGTGCGCGAAAAGCGGCCGATCCAAAACGATGTCGTTTGACAATCAACCGCTGCCGGTCTAGCACCGGAAAGGATAGGAAACAAAAATGAAAGCAATCGAAGTACATGACCTGAAAAAAAGCTATGGCAAGCTGCAAGCCGTCAAGGGCATCAGCTTCTATGTCGAGGAGGGCGCGCTGTTCTCCTTCCTCGGGCCGAACGGTGCAGGCAAGTCCACCACGATCGATACGCTCTGCACGCTCAACAGCTTTGATTCCGGCGAGGCGACCATCGCCGGGTTTGACCTGCGCACGCAGGCCGGGCAGATCAAAAACAGCATCGGCGCCGTGTTTCAGGACAGTCTGCTCGACAAGACGCTGACCGTCCGCGAAAACCTGATGCTCCGTGCGCGGTTTTATCACAAAACCGCCGCTTCCCGGAAGGAAGCCGTCGCCCGCGTGATCGAATGGACGGACCTGAACGATTTCATCGACCGTCCCTACGGCAAGCTCTCCGGCGGCCAGCGCCGCCGCGCGGACATTGCCCGTGCCCTGCTGAACACGCCGAAGATCCTCTTCCTCGACGAGCCGACGACCGGCCTCGACCCGCAGACCCGCAAGCGCGTCTGGGAAACGGTGCGGCGGCTTCAGCAGGAGCAGCACATGACCATCTTCCTGACCACGCACTACATGGAGGAGGCCGCAAACTCCGATTACGTCGTGATCATCGACGACGGCCTGATCGCGGCGCAGGGCACGCCCTATGAGCTGAAGCAGCGGTACAGCAGTGAGCATCTTTACATCAATCCGACGGACGAGCCGGCGCTGGAGCGCTACCTTGAGCAGAAAAAGCTGTCGTGGGTGCGCGCCGCCGAGCGCATCGACGTCCGTCTGGATAACACCGTCGACGCCCTGCCGATCCTACAGGACGTCAAGGACTGGATGGAGAGCTTTGAGGTGTTCCACGGGACGATGGACGACGTCTTCCTGAACATCACCGGAAAGGAGATTCGTGAATGAAAGGCTTAACGTTGCGCGGACTGAAAATTTACTTCCGCGATAAGGGCGGCGTGTTTTTCTCGCTGCTGGGCGTTCTGATCATCTTCGCCCTGTTCATCTTCTTCATCGGCGATTCCATCATCGAAGACTTGGGCTGGCTCGATAACTCCAAAAGCATCATGAACGCATGGGTCGTCGCCGGTATGCTGGCCTCGGCCTCTATCACGACCAGCATGGGCGCCTATGCCCAGATGGTCACCGACCGCGACCAGAAGATCATCAAGGATTTTTATACCTCCCCGATCTCCCGCGCCTCGATCACTGCGAGCTATATGCTCACCGGCTTCATTGTCAGTGTGATCATGTCCGTGATCGTGCTCGTCATCGGTGAGGCCTATATCTGCGTCAAGGGCGGTGAGCTGCTTGGCGCCCTGACCTATCTGAAAATTTTCGGCGTGATGCTGCTCTCGTCCTTCGCGTCGAGCGCAATGGTCTGCTTTATTGTTTCGTTTATGCGCACAATGGCGTCCTACACGACCGTCAGCATCATCCTCGGCACGCTCATCGGCTTCCTGGTCGGCTCGTATATCCCGATCGGCCAGCTTCCGGCAGGCGTGCAGAACGTCATTCGTTATTTCCCCTGCGCCCACTCCGCTGCGCTGTTCCGTCAGCTGATGATGGACGGCCTCTCGGACGTGAGCTTTGCGGCCCTGCCCGCGGCGCAGCGCGCCGGGTTTGATGAGACGCTCGGCGTGCGCTTCACCTACGGCAGCACGGTCGCGCCCGCGTGGGTCAGCATCGCCATTCTGGTCGGAACGGGCGTCGTATTCTACCTGCTCGCCATCCTCAACATGAGCAGAAAACGCAAAAAATAAGCCATGGGAAAGATTGTTTACAGCTATTATACCCCTGCCGATGCCCCGGCCGTAACGGAGCTGTTCCGCCGCAATGCCTTCGGCATGGGCAAATACGATCCGGAGCTGACGCCGGAGCGCTTCATTCAGAATCAGGAAAAAAAGGGCTTCGTTTTCGGCATCGTCGGACATGACGGCGACACCGCCGTCACCTATGTCGCGTGCTACCGCAACGGCAGCCAGCGCGTTTGCCGTGCGGGGCAGCTCATCATCGGTGTCATGCTGATCGATAAGAAATTCCGCTCGGCGATGTTCTCCATCGCGGATATGTTCCGGATGCTGCTTGACCGCGCGGAAAACGAGGGCTATCTGGTTTTGATCTCCGAGGTCGCAACGACGAACACGTCCTCCCTGCTGCTCAACCGGAAGACCGGCGCACTGATCTTTGAGGCAAAGCCGACCGTCTACGGCGACTATGTGCTCTATGATTATATGCCCTCGATGCTGCGCCACGTCTGCTCGCACAACGTGATCGAAACGAACATCATGCCGATGCTCCTGCGGCGCATCAGCAAGGCCGAGCTGCTGCGCGAAACGCCGGTCGACGGCAGCGGCTGCTTCATCATGAGCTGGAAGGCCAACGGCTATGAATATCTCTTCACGGTCGAGCGCTCGTCCTCTCTGATCGTCGGCACGGCCATCGACAACGTGTTCCGCCTGAACCAGAGCCTGCGCAACCGCAGCGCCTTCACCTATTGTGCCGAGGCGGCGGAGGCCGGACATTTCACGGTACGCTACGAGATGCCGGACGGCTCGGAAAAGACGCAGACCCTCACCTGCCCCGTCGGCAAAACGCTCAAGCTCACCGCTCCGACCGGCTGCGTGAACGCCCGGTTCGATATCGACGGGCAGCTCTGCACCTACCGCTACGATGTGCAGGCGCCGGTGCGCAAAAAGATGAAGCTCCGCGAGCTCGGTGATGACATCCTGTTCAACGAGACGACGGGCTATCTCTCCTTCGGCAGGACGGACGCCCCGGCGCTGACGGTGATCTGGCCCTGTTTCACCTATCCCTATCTGGAGGGCTGGGTCGTGCCGAACGAGAGCAAGACGATCCGCTATGAGTTCGTCAGCAGGCGGCAGTTTTTTGCCGAGCTGACCGTTGACGGCGTCGCGATCCGCCGGAATTATCACTTCCCGGACGAGCAAACGGCTGAAATCGAAACGCGCGTGACCAATCCGGAGGAGAAGCCGCTCGATCCGCTGTTCCAGTTGGCCGTTCCGCAATCCGGAAGCCGCGTCACGGTCTATTTGCAGGACGGAACGAGCTTTTCAAAGGAGAGCGGCGATCCCGCCGACAGCATGTACCCGGAGCTTCCCTTCAACGACTATCAGAAGCTGCCCTATTCCGGAAAGCCGCTTGACCGGATCGAGATCGAGACACCGTCCGGCACCTACGCGATCCGCAGCGAGCACCCGGCAACCTGCTTCTTCCACCGCAACTACCTCCGCCTCCGTCCGGAAGCGGAAGCGCGCGACGGCACGCTTTGCTTCGGAAAAATCACCGTTCGCAGGCTTCGCGCCTGACCGTTCCCTGCATAAGAAAACACCGCCCGAGCTCATCGGACGGTGTTTTCTTATGCAAAATCAAAGCGGAAGCTCAGTCCAGACCCTTCTTAGCCTTCTTCTTCTCTTCCTTTTCCTTTTTGCGCTGCTCGGCACGTTCCTTCGCAGCGGCCTGCGCCTCCTGACGCGCCTTCTGCGCGTTTTCCTTGGCGGTGTTGTTGGTCATGACCGACCACTTCGCAAGCTCCATGCGGACACGGTCTGCGCTGGTCTCGATGACAATGTTTTCGTCGTGCATATCAACGATCTTGCCCACGATGCCGCCGATGGTCGTGATTTTGTCGCCGACCTTCAGGTTGCTGCGCAGATTTTCCTCTTCCTTTTTGCGCTTTTTCTCCGGGCGGATCAGCAAAAAGTAGAAAATTGCGACCATCGCAACGAGCATGATGATCATCGAATAAGAATTAGTGCCCATGGTATACCCTCCTGAATGTTATGAACCTATTATACGGGGATTTTCGATAGAATGCAAGAAGTTTTTTAGGGAACCTCTGATTAAATTGCAAGAGCGGTCAGCACCGATCAGTTGGGGCAAAAGGCCCGCTGAACGCCGCAGCCGATTGATTCAGAGGTTCCTTAGGTTTTTATTCCGCGCGGCGGCTCAGCAGCTCGGAATATTTTGCGCGGAAGGCCGCAAAGCGTCCTTCGTCGAGCGCCTCGCGGATGCGTTCGGTCAATTTGTTGTAAAAATAGAGGTTGTGCATCACGGCCAGCCGCATTGCAAGCATCTCCTCGGCCTTGAACAGGTGGTGGATGTAGGCGCGGCTGTAGCGGCGGCAGACCGGGCAGTCGCATTCCTCGTCGATCGGACGCGTGTCGAGCGCATACTTGGCGTTTTTCATGTTGCGCGTGCCCGACCACGTGAAGAGCTTCGCGTGGCGCGCGTTGCGGGCGGGCATCACGCAGTCAAAGAAGTCCACGCCGCGCGCAACGCCCTCGATGATGTTCGACGGTGTGCCGACGCCCATCAGATAGCGCGTCTTATCCTTCGGCATATACGGCTCGACGGCCTCGATGATCTCATACATCGTCTCCGTGCTCTCGCCGACCGCCAGACCGCCGATGGCGTAGCCCGGAAGCTCGAGGTCGGCAATCATCTTCATATGCTCGATGCGCAGATCGGCGTAGGTTCCGCCCTGATTGATGCCCCAGAGCATCTGCTGCGGATTGACGGTCGTCTCAAGGCGGTTCAGCCGCGTATTTTCCGCCTTGCAGCGCACGAGCCAGCGATAGGTGCGCGCCACGGACTGCTTGACGTAGTCATAGGGCGCAGGATTTTCGATGCATTCGTCAAAGGCCATGCACATATCCGAGCCGAGATTCGACTGGATCTGCATACTCTGCTCCGGCCCCATGAAGATCTTATGGCCGTCAAGGTGGGACGAAAAATAGACGCCCTCCTCCTTGATTTTGCGCAGACTGGCAAGCGAAAAGACCTGAAATCCGCCGGAATCGGTCAAAATCGGGCCGTCCCACGTCATGAATTTGTGCAGACCGCCGAGATCATGCACGGTCTGGTCGCCCGGCCGCAGATGCAGATGATAGGTGTTCGACAGCTCCACCTGACAGCCGATGTTTTTCAGATCGGCCGCGCTCAGCGCGCCCTTGATCGCGCCCTGCGTGCCGACGTTCATGAAAACCGGCGTCTGCACGGTTCCGTGCGCGCAGGTGAACACGCCCCGCCGCGCACTGCCTTCGGTTTTTAATAATTGAAACACGGTTACCTCACTCTAGTTGATGTTATAGATTCGCCAGAAACATGGCATCGCCAAAGCTGAAGAAGCGATAGCGCTCCTGGACGGCCACGCGGTAAGCGTTCATAATGTGCTCATAGCCGGCAAAGGCCGAGACGAGCATGATGAGCGTGCTCTCCGGAAGATGGAAATTTGTGATGAGCGCATCCATCGCCTTGAAGCGATAGCCCGGATAGATGAAAATATCCGTCCACGCAGAGGATTCGGCAAAGCTGCCGTCGTCCTTGGCCAGCGACTCGACCGTGCGGCACGAGGTCGTGCCGACGCAGACGATGCGCCCGCCGTTCTGCTTCGTTTCGTTCAGGATCTGCGCCGTTTCGGCCGAGATCATGCAGAATTCGCTGTGCATTTCGTGCTCCGTGATCTCCTCGACCTTGACCGGGCGGAACGTCCCGAGGCCGACGTGCAGCGTGACATACGCCAGCTTCACGCCCTTGCGTTCGATCTGCTCAAGCAGCTCCTTTGTGAAATGCAGGCCGGCCGTAGGGGCGGCGGCAGAGCCGCTCACGCGGGAATAGACCGTCTGATAACGCTCGCCGTCGGCCAGCTCCTCTTTGATATAGGGCGGCAGCGGCATCTTGCCGAGGCGCTCGAGAATTTCGAGGAAAATGCCCTCATAGTGGAACTGCACGAGCCGGTTGCCGTTTTCGAGCACGGTTTTGACCGTCGCGGTCAGCGCACCGTCTCCGAAGATGACCTCTGCGCCCTCGTGCAGCTTGCGGCCGGGACGGGCAAGGCATTCCCAGACGCCGTCGCCCTTGTCGCGCAGGAGCAGCAGCTCCGCAGCGCCGCCGGTCGGCCGGTGGCCGAGCAGCCGCGCCGGGATCACGCGCGAGTCGTTCATCACGAGGCAGTCGCCGGGGCGAAGGTAGTCGACGATGTCAAAAAAATGGCGGTGCTGCAAAGCGCCGGTCGCCTTGTCCATCACCATCAGACGTGAGCCGTCGCGGCGCTCAAGCGGCGTCTGGGCGATCAGCTCCTGCGGAAGATCATAGTAAAAATCGCTTGTTTTCAAGGCTTTTGTCTCTTTTCTGCGAAAAAATTCGGATGTTGCCATACAAAGCTTATTATAGCGTATTTGTCCGGAAGATGCAAGCAATGTCGGCAAGTTTTTATGGATTTGCAGGAACCTTGCGCCCTGATCCGGCATAGAATAGTGCGGAGGTGTTGCAGCTTGAAGCAGCCCGTATTTTCCGGCGTTGCGACCGCACTGGTCACGCCGTTTTCCGGCGGAAGGATCGATTGGAGCGCACTCGACGGCCTGTTGGAGCGTCAGCTCGCGGCAAAAATTCCCGCGCTCGTTCTGGCAGGGACGACAGGCGAGGCCAGCACCCTTTCCGCCGAGGAAAAATCCGCGCTCTGGCGGCATTGCGCGGATTATGTCAGAAGCCGCGCCGTCCTGATCGCGGGGGTCGGGACAAACGACACAGCCGCGTCTGTCCGGCTGGCGCACCTTGCGTCCGACTGCGGCGCGGACGCAATCCTGGCCGTGACGCCGTACTATAATAAATGCACGCAGGACGGCCTTGCCGTGCATTACACGGCCATTGCAGACGCGACGGCGCTGCCGCTGATCCTTTACAACGTGCCGGGCCGCACGGGCGTCAATCTGCTGCCGGAGACGGCGCGCCGCCTCAGCGCGCATCCGCGTATCGCAGGGCTGAAGGAGGCGTCCGGAAGCATTTCGCAGGCCGCGAAGGTCAAGGCGCTCTGCGGCGAGGCGTTTTCCGTCTGGAGCGGCAACGACGATCAGACCGTCCCGATGCTCTCTCTCGGCGCGGACGGCGTGATCTCGGTGCTCTCGAACCTTTTGCCCGGGCAGACCGCTGCCATGGTGCACGCGGCGCAGCGGGGCGACCGAGACGAGGCCGCCTATCTGCAATTGGCGCTTCTGCCGCTGATCGAGGCGCTTTTCTGCCGCGTCAATCCGATCCCGGTCAAGGCGGCGCTGGCGCTGCGCGGCCTCTGCAAAAACGAGCTGCGCCTTCCGCTGACGCCGATGCCGCTTGCGGAGGCGCGCCCGCTCTTTTCGGAGCTTTTGGAGCAGACGGACGCGTAAATTCAGGCGTTCTGCGGCATACTATCGGGGAAACCTATGGAAAGGAAGTACCCTATGGGAACCATCATCAATCCGAAAAAGGTCGCCGTGATCGGCTGCGGCTTCGTCGGCTCGGCGACCGCGTTCACGCTGATGCAGAGCCGCTTATTCTCGGAAATGGCGCTGCTGGACATCGACCGTCAGAAGGCCGAGGGCGAGGCGCAGGACATCGCGCACGGCATCCCGTTCGCCGGGCCGATGAAGCTCTACGCCGGGGATTACGACGACATCGCCGACGCGGCGATCGTTATCATTACCGCCGGGGCGAACCAGAAGCCCGGCGAGACGCGTCTGGAGCTGGTGCAGAAAAACGTCGGCATTTATCGCGGCATTCTCGCCGAGCTCCGCGCGCGGAGCTACAGCGGCATTCTGCTGGTCGTATCGAATCCCGTGGACATTCTGACCTACACGGCCAACTGCCTGAGCGGGCTGCCGGAGCACCGCGTCATCGGCTCGGGCACGGTGCTTGACTCGGCGCGCCTGAAATATGCGCTCGGAGCGCATCTGCACGTCGACAGCCGCAGCGTCCACGCCTATATCGTCGGCGAGCACGGCGACAGCGAGATCGCCGCATGGAGCAGCGCAAATATCTCGGGCATTCCGCTTCAGGATTTTTGCCGGATGCGCGGGCATTATCACCACGACGAAACGATGGAGGCCATTGCGCAGTCGGTCAAAAACAGCGCCTATGAGATCATATCCAAAAAAAGCGCGACCTATTACGGCATTGCAATGTCCGTGCGCCGCATCTGCGAGTGCATCGTGCGCAACGAGCGGTCGATCCTGCCGGTCTCGACCATGCTGCACGGCTGCTACGGCATCCGCGACATCTGCCTCAGTATGCCCGCGATCGTCGGTCAGGAGGGGATCGAGACGCCCGTCCCGATCTCTCTGAACGCAGAGGAGCAGGAGAAGCTGCGTTTTTCCGCGCAGACTCTGCGCGAGATCGCCGCAGGCATTGCGCTTTGAAGCGAAGCGTCCCGCCGCAGGACAACTGCGTTGGGACGCTTCTTTGTGCAAAAAGTCGGTTTGTGTCGTATGATATGCTTGCCGTTTCGGCTGATTGGAGTTATAATGGAATCGTAATCTAGGAAGAAAGGCTGGGAAACAGCATGAACCAAGCTTATGAACCGCTCTTCACGCCGTGGAAGATCGGCAGCGTCGAGATCAAAAACCGCATCGTCATGACCTCCATGGGCGGCACGTCGATCTTCGGCTGGATGGAGCCGAACCACTTTGACAAGGAGGCGGCCAAGTTCCTGCTCGACCGCGCGAAGCAGAACGTCGGCCTGATCCTGCCCGGTATCGCCCCCATTCGCGACATTCTGCTCGGCAAATGGCTCTATCAGGGCAAGGGAAAATTCGACGAGCTGCGCGAATTCATGCAGGAATTCCACAAGACCGGCTGCAAGCTCTTTGTTCAGCTCACGGCAGGCTTCGGCCGCTCGCTCGCCATCAACGACATTATGATCAAGGCGCTGCACAACAAGGCGCTCGCCGCGGTCATGAAGCCCGTGCTCGATGTGAGCTATCTGACCGCCAGCGCCAGCGCCACGCCGAACCGCTGGGAGGATAGCTGCATCTCCCGTCCGCTGACGGTCAAGGAGATCCGCCAGATGGTCGACGCCTTCGCCAAGACGGCCAAGCTCTGCATGGACGCAGGCGTCGACGGCGTGGAGATCCACGCGGTTCACGAGGGCTATCTGCTCGACCAGTTCACCATGAAATACACCAACCTGCGCACCGATGAATACGGCGGCTCGTTTGAAAACCGCTACCGCTTCCCGGTCGAGATCGTGCAGGCCATCAAGAAGGTCTGCGGCAAGGACTTCCCCGTCTCGCTGCGCTACTCCGTCGTCTCCAAGACCAAGGGCTTCGGCAAGGGCGCCCTGCCCGGCGAGGAATACGTCGAGGTCGGCCGCGACATGGCCGAGAGCGAGCGCGCCGCGAAATATTTGCAGGACGCCGGCTACGACATGCTCAACTGCGACAACGGTACTTATGACGCGTGGTACTGGGCGCACCCGGCTCCCTACATGCCCGAAAACTGCAATCTTTCCGAGGTCAAGCACATCAAGAAATTTGTCGACATCCCCGTCGTCTGCGCCGGGCGCATGGATCCGGCCGTCGGCGCGCAGGCCGTCGCCTCGGGCGAGATCGACGCCGTGGGCGTCGCGCGGCAGTTCCTGGCCGACCCGGCATGGGTCACGAAGCTGATGCACGACGAGCAGGACGCGATCCGTCCCTGCATCTGCTGCCACAACGCCTGCTTCAACATGGCGCACTACAACGGCGTCGGCAACGACCAGACGCTTTCCGACAACGCCGGTATGGCGCGCTGCGCGCTGAATCCGGAGACGATGCAGTCGAAAAAATACTTCCTCAGCCGCACGGACAAGCCGAAAAAAATCGCCGTCATCGGCGGCGGCATCGGCGGTATGGAGGCCGCGCGCGTGCTCACGCTGCGCGGGCATAAGGTCACGCTGTATGAAAAGTCCGACCGGCTCGGCGGCGTCTTTATCGCGGCGGCCGCCCCCTCGTTCAAGGAAAAGGATCGCGACCTGATCCGCTGGTATGAAAAAGAGCTGCGCGACCTGAATGTCGACGTCAGGCTCAACACGGAGATCCGCGCCCTGCGCGAGCTGACGGCCGACGAGATCGTTGTCGCGACCGGCAGCACGCCGCGCCGCCTGCCCGTCAAGGGCGCAGAGCGCGCCATTGAGGCCTGCGACTACCTGCTCGACCGCGCCGAGGTCGGTCAAAGGGTCATCATCATCGGCGGCGGTCTGACCGGCTGCGAGATCGCGCTCGACCTCTATCAAAAGGGCAAGACGCCCGTGATCGTCGAGATGAAAAACGACCTCATAGCCGTCAAGGGCGTCTGCCTTGCCAACTCGTCCTACCTGCGCGATTTCTTCGCCCTGCACGAGGTCGAGGTGCACCTTGAGACCGCGCTTGCCGAGATCACCGACACGGGCGTGCTCGTGCGCGGCAAGGACGGCAGGACCTTCCCCATCGACGGCGACACGGTGCTGCTCTCCGTGGGCTATCAGCCCGCGCCGCTTGCCCCTGCGGGCAAGCACATTCATCTTGTCGGCGACTGCAACGCCGTCGGCAACCTGCGCACCGTCATCTGGCGCGCATGGGACGTCGCGATGAAGCTGTAAAAAAGGAGGCTATCCATGGAACTGACACACGAACAACAGGCAATCTTAGACGGCGAGCAGGGCGAGGTCATGGCCAAGATCATGAAGACCCTCGTCATGTACGGCGAGACCTTCGGCGCGACCAAGATGGTGCCGATCACCTCGGACTATGGTCACATCGTCACGAGCTTCGGCATTTTTCTGATCCAAGGCGTCTTTGACCTGATGGATCAGCTCGTCGACGCCGGGGTGACGGCGAAGCAAAAATTCTCCGCCGATCCGCGCCCGGTGGACAAAAACGTCCCGGCCAATCCGATCCAGAATCTGTTCTTCAAGATCATGTACGGCCCGCAGAAGCGCTATGAAAAGCAGCTTGAGCAGATCGGCCTGCTCCGCGACGACGCCTTCACCTGCGCGTGCTACTTCCCCGAGGTCGGCAACCGGCCGAAAAAGGGCGACGTGCTCTCGTGGGCGGAATCCAGCGCGGTGAATTTTGCAAACTCCGTGCTCGGCGCGCGCTGCAATCGCAACTCCGGCATCATCGAGATGTTCGGCTCGATCGTCGGCTATGTCCCCTACTTCGGCCTTTTGACCGACGAGGGGCGCAAGGCTTCGTGGATCGTCGAGGTCAAAACGAGCAAAAAGCCCGAGGCGCAGCTGCTCGGCTCGGCCGTCGGCATGAAGGTGCTCGAGGACGTGCCCTATATCCGCGGGCTTGACCGCTGGCTCGGCACGGAGCTGGACGACGACACCTGCGCCTACCTCAAGGATTTCGGCGCAGCGACGGCCTCCAACGGCTCGGTCGGCCTCTACCACATTGAAAATCTGACGCCCGAGGCCGTCGAGCAGGGCGCCTATCTGCTGAAGGAAAACGTGCAGACCTATGTCATCGACGACGCCGAGCTGGAGCGCGTGCGCAAGAGCTACCCCGTGATCTGGAAGAATCCGGACGCCAAGCCCAAGCTCTGCTTCATCGGCTGTCCGCACCTCACCTTCTCCCAGCTCAACGACTGGACGGACCGTCTGGAGCAGAAGCTCAAGTCCGCCGGGCGCAAAAAGGTCGCCATTCGCACCGTCTTCACGACGGCTCCCGCCGTTTTGGAAAAATTCCGCAAGACGGAGCGCTTTGAACGGCTGCGCGCCATGGGCGTGGTGCTCTCCTATATCTGCCCGCTGATGTACATGAACAATCCGCAGTGCGCCACGATGCCGGTCATCACGAACTCCAACAAGCTGCGCACCTACACCACCTCGCGCTATTATTCCGACGCAGAAATTCTCGACCAGATCACAGGAGGTGCCAAGCGATGAAAAAGCAATATCAGGGGCGCGTCGTCGTGCCCGGAACGGCCACGCTCAAGGCGCTCGTTTCGCACGCAGGCTTCAACACCCTCGCGTCCTATAAGGGCTGCAAGCAGGGCAAAAATATCTGCACCGACCAGAACAACCCCGAGCTTTACGGAAAGAGCACGGTCGGCGTGGCGCTCTGTCTGCCGCAGACGATCGGCTCGACCACAGGCGGCATGGTGCTGTATAACTCGGCGGTTATCAACTGCAATCCCGGCGCGCTGCTGTTCTCCAAGCCGATCGATTCGCTGGCGGCGGCCGGCGCGATCCTCGCCTCCGTCTGGACGCCCAACAACATCCCGACGGTCGACGGACTGGGCGACGGGTTCCTCAACGAGGTCAAGGACGGCATGACCGTCGAGATCAAGGAAAACGGCGTGGTCGAGCTTTCGGACTGATCCCGCCAAAAAGCAAACGAAACCCCGCGCGGCTCGCATCAATCAGACCGCGCGGGGTGCTTTCGTTGCATGGATATGCAAATACCCAGCCTTCCGAGGGGGTTGGAAGACTGGGCATTCGCAACAGAAATGAGAGAGAGAAAATAAAAGAGAGATAAATGAAAAGATGGACTGCAAGGAGTGGGTGTTGCGGCTCACCTCGTCCTTACATTTGCAGTATACTCGATAATTATGAATAGATTATGAATAGAAACGGAACAAATTGAAAATAAGCGTTATTTTTCAGAATAATTATCGCTCGTAGTCGAATTCAAAGTCATAGATGCTGACGGTGTCGCCGTCCTCGATGCCCATCTGCTCCAGCCTTTCAAACAGACCGCTCTTGCGGAGCTGACGGTCGAAGTACATCCGCGATTCATAATCGGCGAAGTTGATGTCGCTGATGAGCTGCTGAAGCCAGCGGCCGGAGACGACCCAGAGATCGTCCATGTGCTCGATCGTGAGCGCGTCCGCCTCGCCCGCCTCGGGCAGCGGCTTGACATATTCCGGCTCGTAGACCGTGACCGGAGGCAGGTCGCGCAGCCTCGAGGCGATCACCTGCGTCAGGCGGCGCGTGCCCTGCGTCGTGGCGGCGGAAATTTCATAGAATTCATAGCCGCGCTCCGTCACATATTGACGCAGTCGCTCGAGATTGTCGCTGCCCTCGGGCAGCAGGTCGCACTTGTTCGCCGCAACCAACATCGGCCGCGCGGCAAGCTCCGGTGAATACTCGGCAAGCTCGGCATTGATCTTTTCAAAATCCTCGATCGGGTCGCGCCCCTCGCTGCCGGAGACGTCGACGATGTGCACGAGCAGGCGGCAGCGGTCGATGTGCCGCAGGAAATCATGCCCCAGACCCGCGCCCTCGGCCGCGCCCTCAATGATGCCGGGAATATCGGCCATGACGAAGGACACGCCCTCCTCGACATAGATCACGCCGAGATTCGGATAGAGCGTGGTGAAATGGTAATTCGCGATCTTCGGCCGCGCGTTCGACGTGACGGACAGCAGCGTCGACTTGCCGACGTTCGGAAAGCCGACCAGACCGACGTCGGCCAAAAGCTTCAGCTCGAGGATGACCTCGTGCTCCTCGCCCAGCAGGCCGGATTTTGCAAAGCGCGGCACCTGACGCGTCGGCGTGGCGAAATGCTTGTTGCCCCAGCCGCCGCGTCCGCCCTTGCAGAGGACAAAATCGGCATCGTCGGACATATCCTTGATGACCTCGTTGGTCGCGGAATCGCGCACGACCGTGCCGCGCGGCACCTGAATGACCAGATCCTCGCCGCGCTTGCCGGAGCAGCGGCTGCCCTGCCCGTCCATGCCGTTGGGCGCGGTGTATTTGCGCTTATAGCGGAAGTCCATCAGTGTGGAAAGATTGTCGTTCACGCGCAGGACGATGTTGCCGCCGCGGCCGCCGTCGCCGCCGTCCGGCCCGCCCGCCGCGACATATTTCTCGCGATGGAACGCCACGGCGCCGTTTCCGCCGTTGCCGGCCTTGACCGTGATCTTCGCTTTATCAATAAACATTTAAGGTTCCCCTTTCAGATGCAGCTCATAAAACGCTGCGTCAAAGGTCTCGCTGCCGTCAAATTTATCATATGTTCCGCGGCGGACAAGTTGAAATCCGCATTTTCGGATGACATTGCCGGAGGCTGTGTTGGCAACCGCGTGATCCGCGGCAAAATCGCAGATACCAAACTCCCGGTGTCCCCACAAGAGCATAGCTTTCGCCGCCTCTGTGGCGTAGCCCCTGCCCCACATATCGCGGCGGAGGTTATATCCCAGATGATGAAACCCGTCGCTGCCCTTTCCGACGCCGCCCGTGCCAATCAGCAGGCCGTCCTCCTTACGGAAAAAGCCGAATTCCAGATCCTCCGGACGGATCGAGACGATCCACGCCTCGGTCTCGGAAAGATCGCGATGCAGCGGATAGGGCATATAGCGGTTGACCTCCGGGTCGCTCGTCCACGCAAAGACAGCGAGTGCGTCCTCCACGCCAATTGGGCGGAGGATCAACCGCTCAGTTTCGATCCTGCGTTCCATTTCGCGTCTCCTCTATAAAAAATCCCGAACATAAGGGTCTTATGTTCGGGATTCCGTATTGCATCTTACTGCTCCACCGCGTAGACGGAGCACTGCTTGCGATCCTTGCCCTTGCGCTCGAACTTGACGTGGCCGTCAACCTTGGCGAACAGGGTGTCGTCGCTGCCGATACCGACGTTGGTACCCGGATGAATGTGCGTGCCTCTCTGGCGAACGAGAATGTTGCCCGCGAGAACGAACTGGCCGTCCGCGCGCTTCACGCCCAGTCTCTTGGACTCGGAATCACGGCCGTTCTTAGTGGAACCGCCGCCCTTCTTATGAGCGAAGAACTGAAAACCGATTTTCAGCATTTGTTACACCTCCATAACTTCGATATAATCAGGATAGTCGTCCCGCAGCGCGCACACGGTCAGCACGAAGCCGCCGAGCACCGCCTGAACTGCGTCCTCATCGTCGCAGACTGCGGGAAGTGTGAGGGTGACGCGGGGCATGTCCTTGTTTTCGTCGACCTTGCAGCGGCAATGATTGCCGAGCACGTCGTTGATGATACATTCTGCGAATCTAACTGCAGTCGTGACGGAAGCGCACACGATGTCGCTGCCCGCCTCTGCATAGCCGCTATGCCCCGACACGGAGAATCCGCTGATTCTTCCGTTCTGGTCGAAAAGCTCTACCTTAATCATTACAGAGAGATCTTCTCGATCTGCACCTTCGTGTAAGGCTGTCTGTGGCCGCGGATGGACTTGGAGTCCTTCTTCGGGCGATACTTGAAGACGGTGATCTTCTTGGACTTGCCGTTCTTCAGGACCTTCGCCTCGACGGAAGCGCCTGCCACGACGGGAGCACCGAACTTGGAATTCTCGCCGTCCACGACTGCCAGCACCTGATCGAAGGTTACGGTTGCGTCAGCCTCGGCGCCGAGCTTCTCGACATAGATGATGTCGCCTTCCTTGACGCTGTACTGCTTGCCACCGGTAACGATAACTGCCTGCATTCTGTTTGCACCTACCTTTTTTGTAGTCTCGCTCTGGAGGTGTGAGCACGCTCAGCTTGAAAACCTCTTCAATGCGGCTTTCCTATTTTATCATTCATAATCCGTTTTGTCAAATACTATTTGCTATTTTTTTCGGTTTTTGCTATAATATTTTTGAAGAATCGACCTATTTTGAACTGCGAGGCTGCCATGAAACGACTTTTCTGCCTGCTTCTGCTCCTGCCGCTGCTTTTGACCGGCTGCAGCGGGGCGTCCGAGCCTGTCTCGGAGGATTTTTTTGCAATGGATACGCTGATGCGTGCCCGCATATGGGGCACGCGGGATGATCTCACCGCCGCCGTGCAGGAGGTCAACCGGCTCGACGCCGCCCTCTCCGTCACGGGCAGCGGCACGCTCGCGGCGCTCAATCAGAACGGCTCGGCCGTCTGCTCCGACGAGCTGATCGCGCTGCTGAGCGAATGCATACGCCTCAGCCGCGAGACGGACGGCTGCTTTGACCCGACGGTCTGCGCCCTCGTGGAGGCATGGGGCTTTCCCGACGGACAGCAGCGCGTGCCGGATGAAAAGACCCTGCGCGCGGCGCTGCAAACCGTCGGCACGGCGCATGTTCAGATGGAAGCGCAAACCGTGACGCTCGACGGCGGCACGCAGCTCGACCTTGGCGGCGCAGCCAAGGGCTACGCCGCGCAACGGTGCGCCGAGCTGCTGGAGGCGCGCGGTATCTCCTGCGCCCTGCTGCAATTCGGCGGGAATGTGCAGACCCTCGGCAAGAAGCCCGATGGCTCAGACTGGACGGTCGGCATCGCAGACCCCGACGAGCCGACGCGGGCGCTGGCGCTGCTGCGCTTCTCCGGCTCGATGGCTGTCGTGACCTCGGGGAGCTACCAGCGCTATTTCGAGCAGGACGGCGTGCGCTATCATCACATTCTCGACCCCAAGACCGGCTATCCGGCGCAGAGCGGCCTGCGCTCCGTGACCGTCCTCTGCGGCAACGGTCTGACTGCCGACTGCTATTCCACGGCGCTCTTCGTCATGGGACTGGAGCGCGCGACGGAATTCTGGCGCAGGAACGGCGGCTTTGAGGCCGTATTCGTGCTGGAGGACGGCACGGTCTATGCAACAAAGGGCGCGGCCGTCCTGCTGAGCGGCTGTGAATTTCAGGTGATCGAACCATGAAAACGAAGCATTGGATTCTGCTGTTTCTTGCGCTGGCGCTGCTGTGCGGCATTGCGGCGCTGGCCTTGGCGCAATATGCCCCCGAGGCGGATTCGATCGAGATCTGCTCCGACGGCAAACCGGTCAGGACCGTTCCCCTATCCGTGGACGGTGAGTATCGCATCGAATCCGAATACGGCTGGAACGTCGTGACCGTGCGCGGCGGCAAGGCATCCGTGACAGCCGCCTCCTGCCCGACGCAGGACTGCGTGCGGCACGGTGCGGCGAGCTCCGGAGCGCCGATCGTCTGTCTGCCGAACCGCCTGACGGTCACGTTCTGCTCTGAGCCGGAATACGACGCGCTGCTGCAATGATTTTGAACCATCCATGAATTTTTTGCGTGTACTGGGATTCCGCGCCTCTTGAGCTTGCAATTTTCGACCGTTTGTGCTAAAATACAAGGTATCTGTCTATCAAAAGATAGGGAAACTCTGATGAAATCGCAGGAATCCTTTGTGTATTTCAAGGATCAGTTGGGGAAAAACCCGCTGAGCGCCGCTGCCGATTGATTCAGAGGTTCCATAGGAGGTTTTCCATGTATTTTGCAAAAATTCGCCGAATGGTCGCCTTTTTGCTCGTGCTTGCCGCCCTGTGCGCCATGCTTCCGGCCGTTTCCGCCGAGAATTCGTCCGACATTCAGGATGAGATCGACCGCCTGAAGGAGGAGGCCGACCGCATTGAGCAGCAGCAGAAGGAAATTGAGAATCAGATCGACGAAAACGACGCGCAGACGCTCTCGTTTGCCGAAGAGAAAATGCGGATCGACAACGATCTCGAGCTTGCACGGCAGGAGGTTGAAAATCTGGAGGCGCAGATTCACCAGTATAATCTTCTCGTCGCCGAAAAGCAGGCCGAGCTGGACGAGCTGACCGAAAAGCAAAACACGCTGATGCAGAAGTTCCGTCTGCGTATGCGCTCCTTACAAGAGCGCGGCAACATCAGCTATTGGCAGGTGCTGTTTCACTCCGCCAGCTTTGAGGATATGCTGATGCGCAAGACCATGGTCGAGGAGATCGCCGCCAGTGACCAGCGGATGCTCGGACAGATCCGGGAAAACGCCGAGCAGGTGCTTCTGGCGAAGGAATCCCTCACGGAGCAGAAGGCCATGCTCGAGGAAAAGAAGGTCGAGCAGGCTGCCGCGCAGGAGGCGCTGGAGCATAAGCGCGCCGAATCCGATCAGGCCATTTCCGAGCTGATCGCCAGCCGACAGGATCTGGTCGAGGAGCAGGAGCGCATTCAGGACGACATGGACGCGCTCGAAAAGGAGATCGCCGCGCGTGAGGAGGAGCTGAACCGCCAACAGCAGCAGAATAACTACGTTCCGGTCGTAACGGAGGCCGGGTTCCTTTTCCCGGTGTCTCTCAACGGCTATCAGTGCATGACCTCGCCTTACGGCTACCGCGTGCACCCGATCTCCGGCGTGACGCGCCTGCACAACGGCGTCGATCTCGCCGCCGTAACGGGCACGCCGATCTTCGCCAGCAAGTCCGGCGTGGTCACGACAGCCTGCATCGGCTGGGGCAACGGCTACGGCAACCATGTCGTCATCAACCACGGCGACGGCTTCTCCACCCTTTATGCTCACCAGTCCGCCCTCAACGTCTACGAGGGGCAGATCGTTTCGCAGGGCGACGTGATCGGCTATGTCGGCTCAACCGGCAACTCCACCGGTCCGCACCTGCACTTCACCGTGTTCAAAAACGGCGAGACGATCAATCCGATGTCCTGCATTTCCCTGCCCTGACCGTTATCTCGGCGAAATATTTGAAGCGATCTCACAAAGCGCCGCCGCAGCCTCACCGCTGCCGTGCGGCGCTTTTGCAATATCCGTCAGCGTCACCATGCCGACGAGCTTGCCGCCGTCCGCGACCGGCAGACGGCGCACCTGCTCCCGCGCCATCAGGCCGGCCGCCGTCTCGAGCGAGACGGAGCTGTCCACGCTGATGACGCGGCGCGTCATGATCTCGGCCACCTTGACCTGCGAGGCGTCCTCGTTGGCTGCAACGCAGCGCAGCACGATATCCCGATCGGTCACGACGCCGCGCAGACGTCCCTCCTTCGAGCAGACCGGCAGAACGCCGACGTTATGCCGCGCCAGCAGACGCGCGGCGACGGCCGCGCTCTCCTCAGGCGCGATGCGGACGAGATCCTTCGTCATGTAATCCTTGACCTGCATAAAAAATACCTCCCATAAAGCATTTATGGGAAGTATTTCCGTATTACGCGCGGTTCATACCGCCAATTGCCCCGGAATCGGAATCGGCGTGCGGCCGATGCGCTCCCAGGCGAACAGCGGGATGAGCTCCTGCGCGGAGATCGGGCGCGGCGCCTCGACCAGCCCCGCCGCGTGCGCCAGAATGCCGATGAGACGCTCGGGCGTGAGGCATTCGCGCAGATGCGCCATGTCCAGATCGCGCTCGCGCTTGCTCAGCCGCCGGCCGTCCGGGGCGACCAGCAGCGGCACATGGCAATACTGCGGCGCGGTATAGCCCAGCTCCCGCAGCAGCCAGATCTGGCGCGGCGTTGAGCTGAGCAGGTCGCAGCCGCGCACCACCTCGGTCACGCCGGACGCGCCGTCGTCGCAGACCACGGCGAGCTGATAGGCATAGACGCCGTCGGAGCGCCGCAGGATAAAATCGCCGCAGTCGCGCGGCAGAGACTGCTCCACATGGCCGAACACGCCGTCGTCAAAGCCGACCGTCTCATCCGGGACACGCACGCGCCACGCGGGTCTGCGCGTCCTGACAGCGCGCTCGGCGGGCGTCAGATCGCGGCAGGTTCCGGCGTAGACGCGTTGGCCGTCCGAGCCGTGCGGAGCGGAGGCGTCGAGCAGCTCGCTGCGCGTGCAGTAGCACGGATAGGTCGGCAGGCGCGAGAAGGCCTCGGCGTAGGCTGCATCGCGTGTGCTCTGGCGCGGCGATTCGGCGTCCCATGTCAGGCCGAGCCACCTCAGGTCGTCATAAATGGCGTCGATGAACTCCGGCTTGGAGCGCGCGGGGTCAAGATCCTCGATGCGCAGCAGCAGACGGCCGCCCTTGCTCCGCACAGAGAGCCACGCGAGCAGCGCCGTGAAGACGTTCCCGAGGTGCATCCGGCCGGACGGGCTCGGCGCAAAGCGCCCGACCGCGCACTCAGCTGACGATGTGCAGGTCGTCATAGCTGATCCACCGGTCATAGGGGCAATAGCGGTCGTTGAGCATCCAGATATAATCGTCGTTCACCGCGATGTTCACATAAATATCGTCCAGATAATACGGAACCGTCTCCATCTGCATGTTCGACGTGCCGCAGAGCGCCATGCTCTCGGCCAGCCAGAGCAGATTTCGCGCGGAAAGATCCGTCGTGCAATGCTTTTCCACGACGGACAGCGCGCGCAGCAGCCGCAGGACGTTTTTCGGCTTCGCCCACTGCTCGATCGCCGCCTGAATGAATGCGCGCTGGACGTTCACGCGGTCGAGGTCGGCCATTGTGTAGCCATAGCGATAGCGCACCAGTCCCATCGCCTGTTCGCCGTCAAGCGTCTGCTCTCCGGCGTTCAGCGCGATGTGCAGATCCTGCGCCGGATCGTCGTAAAACATATCCTGCGGGACGTTGAATTCCACGCCGCCGAACAGATCGACCAGATCGATGAAGCAGGACAGGTCGATCATCACATAGCCGTCCGGGCGGAAGCCGACGCAGTCGGTCACATAGCCCATCAGCGCCTCAATGCCGTCCTCTCCGCCGCCGTTGGCGCTGTAAGCGCCGTTGATCTTATGCGGCCAGTAGCTCGAATCGACCCGCGTGTCGCGCGGAATGCTCATCAGGTGGATCGCGCGGGACGCGCGGTCGATATTGAGCAGCATAATGGTGTCGGTGTTGTCGGCGGCCTTGTCCGTGCCGACGAGCAAAATGGTCGTGTTGTCCTTCTTGCGCGCCCAGTCGCAGGCGGCGTCCTTCGGCTGCTTCGGAAAAAGGAAAAGAAAGGCCGTGAGCGCAAGCACCAAAACCAAAAGCACGGCCAGAAGGCTCTTGAAAAACCGCTTCACCGGGCTGCGGCGTTTTTTTCCGCCGGTTTTCGGCACGGTCTCGGACTGACGCGGCTGCTCCCGCCTCTCGCGGGGCGGCGCGGCGGGTCTGCGGCCCTGCTGCGGGTCGCGTGGGTCATTCTCAGGATAATAGCCGTAGTCATACGCGCGGCGGCGCGGCTGTTCCCGACGCCCCGGTTCAGCCTGACGGGGCTGCTCCTGCCAAGCCTCCTGCTGCGCACCGTCCGCCGTATAGTCCGGCTCATAGCCATCCTCATAGAGCTTGTCGGCAAAGCCGCGCTCATAGGGATCGACCTCCGGCTGCTGCGGGTCGGAGAAGGATTGCCACCCATCCTGCGGTCTATAGTTCTGGTTCATAGGCTCACCACCACCCATTTTTTCTTACATTATAGCACGCAAACGGAAAAATGCAAGGCGTTTCCCGTCCGGCGCATTGACAGAACGGTCGAATTTTGCTAGAATAGTGCTTGGCGTTATCTCATATAAGAATTACGCTTGAAGGGCAGGAGTCGTCATGCAGCTCAAGAAACAAAAATCCTATACCGCGCGATTTTTCTGCCTCGGCGCAGTGCTGCTTGCCGCAGTGCTGTTCTCAATCGTTTCCGGCCGCTTTCATCTGAGCCTTATCGAGCTGGCGCACCTCATTGCCGGGCGCGGCGACGTGCCGAAGGGCGCGCAGCAGGTCTTTTTTGAGATCCGTCTGCCGCGCGTCGGCGCGGCGATGCTGGTCGGCGCGGCACTCTCCGTCGCGGGCATCTGCTATCAGGGCATGTTCCGCAATCCGCTCGTCTCGCCCGACATCCTCGGCGCCTCGACCGGCGCGGGCTTCGGCGCGGCGCTTGCCATCCTGCTCGGCGCAAGCTATTTCGGCATCTCGGCCTCCTCGTTCTGCTTCGGTCTGGCGGCGGTCTTCGTGGCCTATCTCATCAGCCGCGTCAGCCGCACAAACCCGACAACGGCCATGATTCTGGCCGGCATGATGATCTCCTCGCTGTTTTCCGCCGGGACGTCCTTCATCAAGCTCGTCGCCGACACCGATCAAAAGCTCCCGGCGATCACCTATTGGCTGCTCGGCAGCCTCACGTCGATCAAGCAGCGCGACCTGCTGTTTTTGTCGATCCCCTTCGCGGTCGGGATGCTGCCGCTGCTGCTTCTGCGCTGGCGGCTGAACCTGCTCACGGTCGGAGAGGACGAGGCGCGCGCCATGGGTGTGAACACCACGCTGCTGCGCCTGATCGTCGTGATCTGCGCGACGCTGCTCACGGCCGCCAGCGTCTCCGTCTCGGGCATGATCGGATGGGTCGGCCTGATTATTCCGCATATCTGCCGGATGCTGTTCGGCTACGATTACCGCCGCCTCATTCCGGCGTCGGCCATGCTCGGCGCGGCGTTTTTGCTGGTCGTGGATGACGCCGCGCGCCTCGTCACGACCAACGAGATCCCGCTCGGCATCCTCACCGCCTTCATCGGCGCGCCGCTGTTCCTCTATCTGATCCTGAGCGGAGGTGGCAGACATGCAGATTGAGCTGGAAAACGTCTCGTTCTCCTATGGCGTCGTTCCGACGCTGCATGACGTCAGCTTCTCCGTCCGGCAGGGTGCGCTCGTGGCCGTGCTTGGCCCGAACGGCGCGGGCAAAAGCACCCTTTTTCGCTGCATTCTGCGCTTGCTGAAGCCGTCTGCGGGGACGATACGCCTCTGCGGCGAGGACACGGCGGCGATCGACCGGCGCAGGCTGGCCAATCTGGCCGCTTATATTCCGCAGTCGAGCACGCCGGTGTTCAACTATACCGTTGAGGATGCGGTGCTCATGGGCACGACGGGTGCGCTCTCGGCGCTGCAGGCGCCCTCCCGAACGGAACGCGAACGCTGCGCCCGCGCGCTGGAGCTGCTTGGTATTTCAGACTTAGCGCAGCGCGGCATCGCGCAGCTCTCCGGCGGCGAGCGCCAGCTCGCGCTGATCGCGCGGGCACTGGTGCAGGACGCGCGCGTTCTGATCATGGACGAGCCGACTGCAAATCTCGACTACGGCAACCAGCGCCGCGTGATGCAGCAGGTGCGGGCGCTGGCCGACGGCGGCTATACGATCCTGCTCTCGACGCATAACCCGGAGCACGCGCTGCACTATGCCACACAGGTTCTGGCGCTTCAGAACGGCCGCGTGATCGCCGACGGCGCGACCGCCGACACGCTCACGCCGGAGCTGCTTGCGCGGCTCTACGGCATCCGCGCCGAGGTGCGGCGCATCGACGGCCATACGGTTCTGATCCCGTTGGATTAATGAAAAACGCCTCTCCAAGATCGGAGAGGCGTTTTTCTGTTTAACGATTCAAAAAGCGCATCAGAATGGCCGCTACCTGCGCGCGCGTCGCGTCGCCCTGCGGGTCGAGCAGGGCGACCGAGCCGTTCGACGTGCCGTTGATGAGCCTCGCGCCGTTTGCCCAGGAGAACGCCGTTGTCGCATAGCTGCTGACGGCGGCCACATCCGGGAAGGCAGAAAGATCTCCGCGCTCGCGCGTATCCAAGCCCTTGTAGCGCGCGTAGCGATAGAGGATCACCGCGATCTGCTCACGCGTCACGTTGGAATCCGGCTCAAAGCGTGTGGCAGAGACGCCGTTGACCACCTTGCATTCCGCTGCCCAGAGCACGGCCTTGTCATACCAGCTCCCGCGCTCCACATCGGAGAATCGGCTCTGCTCGGACGGATCCGGCTGCCCCTCGACGCGCCAGAGCACCGTGACCAGCATGGCGCGGGTCATCGAGCCGTCCGGCTCGAAGCTCGTCGGGCTGACGCCCTTGAACAGGCCGTGCGTCACGGCGTAGTCGATCCCGGCGTGCGCCCAGTTGCCGACCGAGGGCATATCCGCAAAGCTTGCGCCGGGGCAGGTCGCCGTGGTCGCCTCGCCCGTGCGCAAAACTGCGCCGCAATCCGTGCAGACAAGATCGCCGCTGTAGCCCGGTGTGCCGCAGACAGCCTGCCGGACGTTCACCAGCTCGGTGTGTGCGTGCACGCAGACCGTCTCGCCGTAGACCGACGAAAATTCGGGATATTTTCCGTTTTTCAGCACGAAGCAGCGGTCCGCATTGAGCTGATTCAAGAAATCCTCCGAGGCAAAGCCTGCCGTGCTTTGGCCGGAAACGCCGGGGATCGCGCTTGCATCGCCCAAGATCCATACATTTTTGCAGCTGTTCGTGGAGCGGCGCATATATTTGCCGATCGCGCCGTCGGCCGTTCCGCTCTGCGCCGCGACCGCAGCATAGGAGAAGCAGGTTTCGAGCGTGCAGAAGTCGCCGTGGCCGAGCAGGCCGCCGGTCCCGGCTGCGGAATAGGAATGGGTGTTGGAAACGTCGCCGACGCTGTAGCAATCGGTCAGCCTCGAGGCGTTCTGCGTCTTGGCCACGCCCGCAACGCCGCCCATGTACCAGCAAGCGCCGGAAACCGGGCCGTAGTTGGCGCAGCGGAGCAGCGCGCCGCCGATGCGGCCGACCACGCCGCCCGCGCCGATGCTGGCGCCGTCTGCTCCGACGGCGGCATAGTTCAGGCAGTCCGTCAGGCTGCTGTTCGCGTCCTGCACAACGCCGGCCACTCCGCCGACGCCGTCCGTCCCATTCACCGTGCCGCGATTTGTGCAGCTCAGCAGGCTGCTGCCCGCGTCCAGCACGGCGGCAATGCCGCCCGCATTCACATTGGTCGAGCGGATCTCGGCGTGGTTGTCGCACCGCTCCACGACAGTGTCGGAGGCCGACGCAACGATCCCGGCGGCGCTGCCGTTTGCCTCGACCGTGCCATAAACGCTGACATTCCGGATCGTCGCGGACTTCGCCGCAACAAAAAGCGCTGCGCCGCTGCCCGACGAGACGGCCGTCATCTGCGTGATCTGGTGGCCGTCGCCATCAAACGTGCCGGAAAATGGGTTCTGATTCGTGCCGATACCGTCCCACCAGCGGACGCTGCGGTTAAAGGTCTTGTCGTCGTTCACAAGGGAAATGTCCGCGCCGAGCTTCACGGTCTTCCCGGTGAATCGGTTGCCCTCGCGGACGAGCTTTGCCAAGCCCGCAAGCTGCCGCGCCGTGGTCAGCGTGAACTCCGTGCGCCCGTCGCTGTACCAATCGGTCTCGGCTAGCTGCGTCCAGACCTTGTGCGTCGTATACGGCTCGACGCGCAGGCTCAGCGGCGCGGCCGTGATCTGCGAGCCGACCGTAAAGCTGCCGGTGTCAGTCGCCTTTTCGCCGCTGCCGTCCTGATAGGCAAAGAAATAGCGGAAGCTGCCGCTGTAAACGTAGTTCAGATCGTCCGGCGCCGCGTCGGCGTTCAGCTTGGCCTTCACGGTCAGCACGTCGCCCTCATAGAGCGCGTCGCCGTCCTGCACCGGCGCATTTTCGACCGGAACGAGCGCGCCGTTTTGCAGCGCCGTGCCGGTTTTGGTCACGGTCAGCTCGCAGGCCGGATGCTGCTCGATATAGAGCGCGCCCGCCTGAAGCGCCTCGAAACGTCCGCTCAGAACGCTCTCGCCCGTGACGGTCGCATAGCGGCCGCTCAGCTCCTTTCCGCTGAGCGTATAGCTGCGGAGCGTCCAGCCGGTTTCGGGCGCGTTGGAGAGCTTCAAAACCGTCCCGGCGGGAACGCTTCCCGTCCGGTCTGCCGAAATCGCGCCGCCCTCCGGCTTCTCCACGCGGACGGAGGCGTCCGGCCGCTGCGCTCCGGCCTCCCAGGCCAGACGCGGATAGCCGCCCGCCGTGCCGACATAGGCCTCACCGTTGCGGTTGAGCGCGTCGACCAAGTCCTGCGTCTGCATCGCGGCCGAGCTTCGGCGCTCAACGAAGACCCGAATGCTCTGCGCCGTGCCGACGTACCAGCCGTTCGAGGCCGGGTCGTCGTCGCAGCCGTCGAGATAGTAGCAGTCCGAAACGGTGTAGCTGCCGCTGTCATGTCCGCCGATGCCGCGCCCGCGCGCGTTGCCGGAGGAATCGATCGTGCCGACGTTATAGCAGTTGAAAACATCCAGACCGCCGTTGCTGCCGACGATGCCGCCGGCCGGACAGGCGTAGGACGTGGAGATCACGCCGGTGTTATAGCAGTTCACGATCGCTCCCGCGCTCCAGCCCGTTCCGACAATGCCGCCGATGCCCTTGGAGTCCGTGTTGCGAACGGTCGCATGGTTCGCGCAGTTTTCCAGATAGACGCCGGTCGGGATCTTGCCCGTGCGGCCGACGATACCGCCGACCATGCGGCGGCCGTAAACATCGCCGCTGACGGAGAGATTGCGCACGGCCGGAGCGGCCTTTGGCGCAGCCTCGTCCTGATAAAGCTCGCCGAGGTAGCCGACGAGTCCGACCGCCTGCGAATAGGCATAGCCCTTCGCCGCGTAGCGGTCGCAGTGCAGATTCGTGATGCGATGTCCCTGCCCGTCAAGCGTGCCGTTGAAGAAGGCCTCGATCACATAGTCACTGTTGGCTGCGTCCATGGGATATTTGCCGCCGATCGGCGTCCAGTTGCATTCGCCGCCCATATCGAGATCGGCCGTCAGATAGACCGTTTTGTCCGAAAAATCATGATCCTGATCGCCGACATAGACCGTGCCGTATAGGTTGCCGCCGCCCGCGCCGATCAGCAGAAAATCGTCCACGCGGGTGCTGACGAGCTGGCTGCGGTCGCCGCGGATGCGGTAATCGGACGTGTCTGCGTCCACGCGGCCGTTGACGAGCGCCGCCAGACCGGCAAGCTGCGCCGGTGTGCTGATATAAAATTCGGTCTGCTCTGCGTCGTACCAGGAAAGATCCACCGCGCCGTCCCAGACGGTCGTGGAGAAATACTCCGGCACGAGCGTATACGCCGTGCCGGGGTCTGCAAACGAATAGGCATAGCCGTCGGCCGTCTCGCGCACCTCGGCAAAGCCGTAGCTGCCGTCGGCAAAGACATAGCGCACGCTCGCAAGCTCATAGCCTGCGCGCCGCTCCAGCTTGCCCGTAACCTGCCCGGACGCCGACGCGCCGAGACAACCGGCCTGCGCCAGCAGCGCAAGCAGGATCAGAATGCTCCAAAAACGTTTCACTGTCCGCCCTCCGTTCCGTTCGAGTTTTCAATGATGTAGTATTTTCCGGTTGCCGCGTCATAGTAGACCTCGCCGAGCTTCTCCAGCTCGCCGCTCTCCGACGGCTGCTCCGTCTCCTTCAGATCGTCGTCCGTGAAGCTCGGCGCGTTGTCGCGGTCGATCTGCGTCTGCGAGGTCGGCTCGCTCGTCTGCCCTGTCTTCGTCCCAGAGCCGATGTCCACGTTCCAATGGACGATCAGCGCCAGCATCATGCCGACGGCCAGAACCAGCATCGCGTCGGACAGGTTGGAGATGTAGTTCATCGGATTGACGCCCTCGTCCTCGAAGCGGCGGCGATTTCTCTGCCTTCTCATGCTGCCGCCTCGCGCTCGCAGAGGCAGTCCGCCAGCGTCTCCAGATCGGACATATACGCGCCGTACCAGCGCTTGCGGACGGTCGAAACGACCATGCAGACCGCCGCCGCGATCAGGCCGACGATCGTCGTGTCGAACGCGGTCAGAAGCGAGACGGACAGCGTGTAGGTGTCGCCCTGTCCCAAAGCGATGATGCCGGGGCCGAGCGGGATGAGCGTGCCAAGCAGGCCGAACATCGGCGCGAGCTTCGCGGCAAGATCGGTCAGCTTGATGAGCCGGTCATAGTGCGCCTGCTCATGCTCGAGCAGATTGTCCGCCAGAGAGCGGCGCAGCTCGGCCGTCAACTCCGGATGCGCGGCCAGCTCGGCCAAAAGCGCCCTCTGCCGACGGTTCAGGCGGCTGCGCTCCAAGGTCTTCGAGACGTCGTCCGTTGTGCGGAGCGTCTCAAGCAGAACCGGCAGCGTGAACTTCATATGGCGGTGCTCTGTAAAATACTCGACCAGCAGCCAGCCGACGGTGAACACCGCGAAGGCCAGCAGCAGCACCAGCAGCAGCACGACCGGCAGCTCCATGGCCGACGCGACCGCGCGCAGAATCTCGTGAAATGCAGAACTCATGCCTTACCTCTTTCTTTTCGTGGAAATTGTTTTTGATAATAAGCGCAGGCTGCCGCGCCGCCCGCAGCGGCGGTCAGGATCGCGCCGAGCGCAACCAGCAGCAGCGTCAGACGGTCGTCCCGCTCCTCGATCGCAGGTGCGACCGTCGGCGCGTGTGCCGCCGCGCCGCCGTTCTGCGCATCCGGCTGCACTGCCTGTTCGCCCTTTTGCATCAGCTGCCGCGCAACGGAATCGTCCAGCGCGTACATACGCACCATCTGCTCGGGCAGCGGAACGGGCGCGGTGTCGGCCGGATTCAAGCCGTCCGGAACGCCAAGCTCGGTCGGCGGCTCGGTGGTCGCCTCGGTCACCTCGGTCGGAGCGGTCGTCGGAGCGGGCGTTGTCGGGGTCGGGATCGAACCGTTCCCGTTGCCGCTTCCGTTCCCGTTGCTCTGATCGTTGCCGCTTCCGTTCCCGTTGCTCTGATCGTTGCCGCTGCCGTTCCCGTTGCTCTGATCGTTGCCGCTGCCGTTCCCCTGCCCATTGCCGTTGTCGGGCTGCGTCGGCGTGTCCGGCAAGACCGGCAGCGTGGGCTGCGGGTCAGGCTCGGTCGGCGTCGGATCGTGCGTCGTGATCGTCGGGCTGCTCGTCACGGGCGCTCCGCCAAGCCCGATCGACAGACTCGCCGCCCCTTCCTTATGCACCTCATAGGTCACCGTGACCGTCGCAAGATCGACATATTCGCTGCTCGGCGTGACGGTCACGCTCTTGATCTCCAAAACGGAGGAATCCGACGAGGAGATGTTCAGCAGCTGCGCGAGCGCCTCGCGCAGGGTGCCGTTGCTGAGCGACATATCGAACTGGATCGTATGCGACCCGATCGTCCCGTCCAGCTCCGGAAGCTCCGGCACGGGCGGCGTGCCGTTGAGCGTGACGAACAGGGTGTGCGTGTATTTCGCGCTCTGGTTCGTCCGCACCTCCGTCGGGTACGCCTGCCCGAACAACAGCCGGAAGCGGTTGCCCGTCCCCATGCTCTCGTAGTTCGGCGCGGTGTGCTCCGTGCCCAGCTCGTAGGTTGCCCAGCTGTCCTCGAGCGCCAGCATCGGCGCGACCTCCCAGCAGTCGTCCCACGCCGAATCGGCGTTGAATTCCACGACCTCACCCGCGTCGTTATAGACCGGCTCAATGTGAGACGAAAGATCGTTGAAATAATAGCGCGGCGTCTCGAAGAGCTCGGCGTTGGTGAACGAGGTGAAATAGCCGATCTCCTGATCCTTCGTATAGAACTGGATCGACTGAATATCCTGTATGTTGATGTTCACATAGTCCATCAGGTCGCTGATGGAAAAGCCGCGCGCAGAATCGATCACCGTGCGGTAAACGCCGTCCGTCCCGCTGCGGAAGAAGGAATACGCGTTCTCGACAATCGGCAGATTCTGCGAAAGCTCCGACCAATGGTACGTGCCGACCTCCGCATATTGCTCCGTTTCCATGCCGAAGTAGCCGACCTTGACCGTGAGCGTGTCGGTCACCTGCCCGGCCGCGAGACCCGGCGCGGCAAGGCTCAGAAGCAGCAGAAGCGCCGTCAGGAGCGCGGGAACACGGCGTCTCATGGCGTCGCCTCCCCGCGATAGGTCGAATGCGCCATCAGCGTGCGCGCCTCGTCCTCGGACAGCTCGTAATGCCAGAACAGGCTGTAAAATTCCTGCGCCACGGCGATCATATCATAGTCATAAAGCTCCGGATAGAGCAGGTTGCCCAGCCACCAGACACCGAGCACGCGGTTGACCGACGGCGGTGAGGACATCCAGTCATAGGGCAGGTTCGGGATCTCATAATAATTGCCGCTCCGAACCGCCGTCAGCCCGGACCACTCGCCGTCCTGCAGCGTCTCATACGGCCCGCCGGCCGAGAGAATGATGACCTGCGGGTCATAGACATAGACCTGCTCGAGGTTCACCGTCGTGCCGCCGTTGCGGTTGCTGATCTCGCCGGACTCAATCGCGTTGACCGCGCCGACCAGCTCGATCACGTCGGCCTGCACCGACCCGGCCGCATTGCAGGCAAGGCCTGTCGAGCCGGTTCCGAACATTACGGTTTTGCGCTCCGATTCCGAAAGCCTTGCCGAATTTTCCTCTGCCATATCGAGCGTCCGTTCGACGAATTCCGCGAGCCTTTCGCCCTGCTCCTCCCGGTTCAGAAGCTTGCCGAGCGTGCGGTAGGCCTGCGGCATGGTCTCGATCGTCGCCTCGATGAAGACCGTCGGGATGCCGGTCTGCTTCTGAATGCCGTTCATGTCGTCGACGACGCTCTCCTTCGCGTCGCCGAGGTCAATGATGATCTGCGGCTGCGCGTCGATCAGCGCCTCCATGTTCAGGTTTGCCTTGCTGCCGTAAAACTGGCCGAAGGTCGGCAGATACCACATATTCTCCGGAAAATACGGCATCTGCGCCGCGCTCGGACTGCTGGCAAGGCCGATCAGAAGCTCCGGCGCGATCGTCATCAAAATCATCTGCGCCGTCGAGCCGCTGGCAGCGACGCGCGTGATCTCCTGCGGGAGCATAACATCCCGCCCGGCGCTGTCCGTAAACTGCTGCGTCGCGACGCCCTCCAGCGGGTCATAGCCGCTGCCGCAGGCCGTCAGAGACAGGCACAACGCGATACCTATTACAATAGCAAGAATTCGTTTCATAAGCACTCCTGAACCCGTGATACACAAACGAGAATAACCGTCTTCAAAAAAAGAAACGGCTCCGATCCGATTTCGTTATGCTTATCATACACCGAAGACGGGAAAATTGCAAGCCCTGCGGTTATTTTTCACGGAATTAACAGCGTGTTTCTGTTCGATATTGCCGAATTTTTCCAGTCGGTCTTGACATTGCGTTATTCTTCTTCTAGAATATTGCCAGGGAAACCCAAATTTTTTTAGTTACCGTTGTTCTGAAAACAAAACAACGAAGGAAAGGAGACAAAACCATGAACCTGAAAACACCCCTTCGTCGGCTGCTGGTTCTGCTGCTGTGTCTGTCGATGATGACAGGGCTTGTCCTGCCCGCCTTCGCCGCTGATGCCGCATCCAAGACTCCGGAGCCGAATCCGGCAGAGGACTTCAAATTCTCCAACGGTGTCATCACCGAATACCTCGGCAGCGCCGTTGACGTCGTGATCCCCGCCAAAATCAATGGCACGCCGGTCACAAAGCTGGATGACATGTGCATCGGCGCTTCGAATACGGCTGTCGAAAGCCTTGTGATCCCGAGCACCGTCACGACTTACGGCGATTACGTATTTGATTATATGTATTCGCTGACCAACGTCTACTTTTACGGTGCCGTCCCGGCAAACTTTGCCGAATCTCTTGCAAACTCGATTTTTGACAGGGCGATTTCCGACAGCGAGCTGATCATTCACTGCAAGAGCCTCTATGCCGATGATTTTGAAACGGCGGCAGACGGTGCGGTCAGTGTCTCAGCCGATATTGCAGACGAGCTGCCCGACCCTGCTTATCCCGAAGCGCCCAGCCATAACCTGAGCTACACGGATAACGGCGACGGCACGCACAGCGCCGTCTGCACCGATGCCGGTTGCGACTATACCGTCACCAACGAGGCACACACCTATGAAAAGGGCGTTTGCGTCTGCGGCGCGAAGGTCGATCCCAGCTCGCAGGAGTTCTATAAGTTCGAGCTGCGCGAGGGCAAGGCCTGGATCACCGGTTATTTTGGCTTCGGCGGCGAGATCACCCTCCCGAGCGCCTATACCGTCGACGGCAAGACCTACGACGTCGTCGGTGTTGCAGAGGGCGCGTTCTGCGGCAACGGCAGCTACTACGGCAAGACCGATTCCGAGGCCGTCTCGCAGATCACGAAGATCACCGTTCCGGCTTCCGTCACGACCGTCGAGAAGCAGGGCTTCTATTATGTCGGCCGTTACATGTCCAGAACGTGGCAGCTCAAGGAGATCGTCTTTGAGGCCGAAAATGTTACCTTCGGGATTGCCGCCCTCGGTGCAAACCCCAACCTGACGGCGGTCACGCTCCCGGCTAAGCAGGAAGCACTTTCAAGCTCGATGTTTGCCGATGATACCGCTCTTGCGGCGATCGTACTTCCCGAAACGATCAATACCGTTGGCGCGATCGCGTTCAGCAACTGCACGGGGCTGACCTCCGTGACGTTCCGGGGCGAATCCGCTCCCGGCGTTGTCCCCTACTCTGTCTACAACAGCACGCGCTATCCCTTCTACGGCTGCTCCAGTCTGACGATCTATGTTCCGGCCGTGAGCCTCGAGGATTATCAGGAGACATGGAGCGATATGCTCGCAGCCCCTGTTGAACAGAAGGGCGACATCACGCTTGCGACTTGGGGCGAAGAGCCTGTTGTTGCCTCCATTCCGGACTTCAAGGTCTATGTGGACGGCACGACCGCTTCCTCCGAAAACCCGAAGTATCTGGAATTCCACGTCACGAGCTTCGACAACGCCTCCAAGACCGGCAAGGTCGAGCTGAAATACGTCGGCTATAATGATGCTTCCCAGACGCTTGTCATTCCCGAGTCCGTCACCGCCAAGGTCGTCGGCCGCACATGGACCTTTGCCGTCACCGGCATCGGCGCGAGCGCGATCTATTCCTATCAGATGACCGGCTCGTCGTCCGACTACTACTTCTCCGCCGTTTCCTTCCCCGATTCGCTCGAATACATCTCTGCCATGGGCTGCTGGGGTCTTCGCAGCGTGACGGAGCTTGATCTCTCTGATACCAAGCTGCAAACCATCGGTTCTGATGCATTCAGCGGCTGCAAAAAGGTCGAAGCTGTCAAGCTCCCCGCCACGCTTGAGAAAATGGGCAAGGACGTCCAGACCAGCGTCGGCGAGGGCGAAAATACACAGGTTGTCACCTATACCGAAAACGTTTTTGCCGGCTGTGATGCTCTGCAATACATCTATGTCGATGCGGAGAATCCGAATTTCAAGGATGTGGACGGCGTCCTGTTCACCAAGGACGGCAAGAAGCTGATCCGTTATCCGAGCGCACGCCCTGAAACGCACTATGACATTCCCGAAGGCGTCGAAATCATTGCCTCGCAGGCCTTCATGCAGACCTATCTCGGCAAGAGTGTGCTTTCCACTGTTTCCTTCCCCTCTACGCTCAAGCGGATCGACAGTCTCGCATTCCGTCAGAGCAATCTGACCTCTGTCACGCTTCCCGCAAACGTCACCTTTGGGAGCAGCGCCTTTGACATCTGCAAGAAGCTGACCTCTGTCACGATCTCCGAGGGCGTGGAAGCGCTCAGTGACTATATGTTCTGGAGCTGCGAAAACCTCGGCGCGATTGTTTTCCCCGCCTCTCTGAAAACCGTTGGAAGCTCCTGCTTCGGCCATACCGGTCTCCCGTCCGTGGATCTGAATCAGGTCGAGACGATTGGAAGCTACGCATTCTATTATTGCGATAACCTGACCGAACTTACCGTCCCTGCAACCCTGTCGGCCATCGGCACGGGCGCATTCTGCAACAACGCGAATCTCGCCAAGGTCACCTTTGCAGACGGCTGCAAAAAAATCGGCGACTATATGTTCTTCTATGACGGCGCTCTGACCGATCTGACGCTGGTTGACAGCATTGAGTCCATCGGCAATGCAGCTTTCGGTCTCTGTGTCGGTCTGAGTGAGGTCACCATGCCGAAGGGCCTGAAAGAAATGGGAACCGGCGTGTTCTATCAGGACTGGAGCAATCTGACCAAGGTCATCTTCCCGGACGAGGTTCAGATCACGGAGCTTCCCGCAAGCACGTTTGAATCCTGCCAGGCGCTGACCTATGTCTATCTCGGCAAGAACATCGCCGCGACCGCTCCGGTCTGCCTCTATGACACCAACGCTGCGCTCGTCGTGGACTGCGCCGTGGCCGAGGAGCGCTTCCAGCGCAGTCCGTTCGACGTCTTTGCCTATGACCTCAACGACAAAGAGCTGTTTGCCAAGTACGAGGCACAGGATGCCGACAGCACCGGCTATCCGGTCTATAAGGTCTGGCTGACGCAGGCCGGTGAATCCGGCGGCTGCGGCGGCGGCGGCGCGACCATCACCGAGGACGGCTACACGATCGCCTACCTCTGCGCCGGTGCAACTCCGACCTTCCGCTACGGCAACGAAAAGCCCGCCGAGCCGGTCGTTCTGACCGTTCTGGAGCAGTACGAGGGTGAGGCGGCTGCAACCGTCAAGACCTACACCATGTCCGACCTGAAGGCGCTGGCCGAAAACAAGACCGTCGGCTATCAATATTGGAACCATCAGACAAAGGTCGAGGGCACGGTTGCCTCCAACCTCTATACCTCCATCGACAGCCTGCTGGCTGACGCCGGGATCGACTTCGGCACCGGCGATTCCGTCACCGCCTCCACGGCAGAGGCCGATTTCACCTCCACCCTCACCTATGAGGACAGCAAGACCAAGAAGTATTACATCAACGAGACGGGCGCCGTGGAGGTTCCCGCAGCGATCCTGATCTCTTGGAACTCCGGCACGGGCACGCCCGAGGACATCGTCAAGGGCGCTTACATCTCCGGCAATCTCCGCTTTGCCTATGGCATCACGCAGGAACAGTATGACAGCCAGAACGTCTCCGGCAAGCGCATTGCCAGCAAGGTCGCGACCCTGACCGTCACGCATCCGGAGCGCGCCGTCCTGACCGTCTATGAGCAGACCGAGGGCGGCGAGGCCAAGGTCGTCAAGACCTATAGGCCCTCCGAGCTGGCCGCGCTCAAGACCACCGGCACCGTCGGCTATCAGTATTGGAAGGGCGGCGAAGAGACCATTCTTGCCGCGACCGAATATGTCACGATCGACAGCCTGCTCACCGACGCCGGTCTGACCTTCTCCGAGAACGACACGCTTCAGGCCGCAGCGGCCGACGGCTTCAGCAGCAGGCTGACCTACGCCGAAAGCATGACGAATCGGTACTACATCACCGACGCCGGAAAGACCGAGGTTCCCGCCGCGCTTGCTCTGAGCTGGAGCACCGGCAAGGGCGCGCTTGAGGAGGTAGCCGCCACTGCGAAGAACACCGGCAGCATCCGCTTCGCCTACGGCGTCAGTCAGGAGCAGTTCGACGCGAAAAGCGCCGCCGGCAAGCGCCTTGTCAGCAAGGTTGCAAGCGTCACCGTGATCCATGCTGCCGCCTGCACGCATCCGACCACCGAGGTTGTGAATGCAAAGCCCGCCACCTGCACCGAGAACGGCTACACCGGCGATCTCGTCTGCACCGTCTGCGGCGTCGTGATCGGTCAGGGCGAGGTCATCCCCGCCAACTGTCCGGGCGCAAGGTTCACCGATATGCCCGCCGTTGGCAACTGGGCGCATGAAGGCATCGACTTTGCCGTGACACACGACCTGTTCCGCGGCACGAGTGAGACTACCTTCGAGCCGGAAACCGCGATGAACCGCGCAATGCTCGTCACCGTGCTGTGGCGTCTGGCATGTGAGCCTGCCTCCTCCGCGGCTGTCCCCTTCACCGACATCGATGCAAAGGGCTATTACCGCGACGCGCTCGCATGGGCCTATGAGCACGACATCGTGCGCGGCACGAGCGCAACGACCTTCGAGCCGGATGCCGACGTCACCCGCGAGCAGCTCACGGCCATTCTGTTCCGCTATGCCGGGCAGAGGGGCTATGACGTCTCCGGCCGCGCCGATCTGGCAAGCTTCTCCGATGCGGGCTCCGTCAAGGCATACGCCGAGGACGCAATGGCTTGGGCCGTCTCCGCCAAGCTCATCAAGGGCACCGACAACGGCGCGGGCGTCGTGCTTGACCCGGAGGGCAACGCCACTCGCGCGCAGGTCGCGACGCTTCTGATGCGTTTCGCGGAAAGCTTCACCAAGTAACCAGTCATAAATGGAGCGCGCTGCATTTTTGCAGTGCGCCCCTCCCCATTATAAAAAGCCGATGCAGAAGTCTGGTTCTGCATCGGCTCATTTTTATGACGGATCGATCGGTTCAGCGGAGGCTCAGCCCCACTGCTCCAGCATCCGGCGGCACAGCTCCTCCGTGACCGGCTGCGGATAGTTACCGGCGAAGCGCTCCTTCGCGACCTCGGCGGCACAATCGAGCACCTGCTCCTTCGAGATGCCGTATTCGCTCCACGGCTTCAGGCCGAGCACGGTGTCGCGGAAATAGCGGATGCGATCGGCGGTGATGCGGCCGACCTCGAGGTCGGTCGGGTCTGCGGGGAACTCCGCGCCCAGAATCAGGCCGATCTCCTTGACCTTCTTGACGTTGGTCTCGGCCGTGTAAAGCATCGTGCCGGGCAGCGCATAGGCGCAGGCCGAGCCATGCGGAATGCGGAACTTCGCGCCGAGGATATGCGCCTGCGAATGGCCAAGATGCGTGCCCGCATTGTTGAGCATCCAGCCGGCGAGGCAAGCGGCGATCATCACGCGCTCGCGCGCCTCGAGGTCATAGCCGTTTGCAACGGCCTGCGGCAGATACTTTGCAAGCAGATACATGACCTTCTCGCAGATGCAGTCCGTGACCGGCGAGGAAATTCCGGAGGTATAAGCCTCGGCAGCGTGCGCAAAGGCATCCATGCCGCATGCGGCGGTCATCTGCGCGGGCAGAGACGCAGCCAGCGGCGGGCACAGCAGGGCATATTCACTCACGGCGTTGTTCGACAGCACCGCCAGCTTGGCGTGCGTCTCGTCGTCGCTGACGACCAGTGCATTGGACAGCTCGCTGCCCGTGCCGGACGTGGTCGGAACGGCGATCAGACCGTGGCAATAGGTCGAAACCTCTTTCTTCGAGACATAATCCTCGATCTTACCGCCGAGCGTGCGAACGATGTTCACGCCGCGCGCCGTGTCGATCGCGCTGCCGCCGCCGATGGCGATCAGGCAATCGCAGCCGTTTTCGGTGAAAAGCTCGGCAACATGGTTGATAAAATGCGCGGGGGGATCCGAAACGAGGTCGTCAAATACCGTGCAATCGGTCAGGCTGTCGACCATCTTCGCGATCGGCTCCTGCTTGAGCTGGAAGCCGCTGCAAAGCACCATGGGCTTATGCCAGCCGCGCGCAGAGAGGATCTCCGCAATGCTGCCCGCAAGATCGTAGGTCACGGCAACCTGAACCTTTTGTTCCAATTTAAACTGCATAATGAACCTCCTGAAATTCGTTGTGAGTTCCTTCACATCGCTATTATAATACACTTCGACACGGTTTGCAATCCATTTTCTGCGTTCATGCAGAAGAAAAAATCTTGTTTTTCCGTCGAAGGAATGGTATAATATGTCCGTAGCACAAGAACAGCGGCGGATCGTCTTGTCCGCGTCGCAGCAAGGAGGCTTTCCCATGGAAAAACAACCCTATGTGGTCGTCGTCGGCGGCCTGAATCTGGATATTGCCGGTCTTTGCGGTCATGTTTACCGCGAAAAGGACTCTAACATCGGCACAGTTGCGCTGTCTGCCGGCGGCGTCGGCCATAACATCGCGCAGAACATCGCCAAGCTGGGCGTCCCCGTCGAGCTGGTCACGGCTTTCGGCGACGATCATTTCGGCCGCATCCTCGAAGAGGAGTGCGAAAAGGACGGCATTGGTCTGCACTATGCGCAGAAGGTTCCCGGCGGCAAGAGCTGCACCTACCTCTATATCACCGACAGCACCGGCGAAATGATGTCCGCCATCAACGCCATGGCGCTGATCGATTGCGTCACGCCGGAATTTCTGGAGGAGCGCAAGGCGCTCATCAACGGTGCGGCGCTTTGCGTCGTCGACGCGAACATCTGTGAGGCAAGCATTCAATGGCTGGCCGAGAACTGCACCGTTCCGATGTACGCCGACCCGGTCTCCACGATCAAGCTGCCGCGCCTGAAGCCGCTTCTGCCCCGTCTGGAGGGCTTCAAGCCCAACGCCTTGGAGGCGCAGCTGCTCACCGGCATTGAGATCACCGACGAGGCCTCCGCGAAAAAGGCAGCGGACAAGCTGCTCGGCCTCGGCATTCAGAATGTGTTCATCTCCATGGGCAAGGACGGCATCTTCTGCTGCAACAAAGACGAAAGCGCTCTGGTGCCGATCGTCAAGACCGAGATCGTCAGCGTCAACGGCGCGGGCGATTGCAGCATGGCCGTGATCTGCTGGGCAAGATGCCGCTTCGGCAAGACCCTCTCCATGCGCCGCATCGGCGAAATGACGCAGAAGGCCGCGAGCCTGACCCTGCAAACGTCCAAAACGGTGTCTCCCCTGCTTTGCGAGGAAGCGCTGATTTGATTTTCCGAAAGCAACGAAAGGACTGTGATTGACAATGATCAAACAAATCTATTCTCTGGTGAATTACAACGAGAGCGTGGCCACCATGGATGCCGGCGCCGACCACATCGGTCTGGTTCCCATGCAGAGCGGCGGCGTGCCCGCCCACCGTGTTCCGCTGGACGTGGTGGATCGGATCTTCGCCGAGGCCAGGCGCAGAGGCGTGAAATGCGTTGCCATCATGCTGAATAAAGATGTGGAAGAGATGATCTTCCTTGCCAAGCGCGTGAAGCCCGACATCCTGCACATCGCGGGTATGGACTACACCGCCGACGAGGCCTTTGCCGAGCGCCTGCACAAGGAGTGCCCGGGCGTGAAGCTGATGCAGGCGGTTCTGGTGGACGGTCCTGCCGCCGTTGACCGCGCCAAGCACTACGCTACCTTCTGCGACTTCCTGCTCACCGACTCCGGCCTCGCCGCCGACACTGGCATCGGCGCCAGCGGCATGACGCACGACTGGAGCATTGACGCCGAGATCGTCCGCTCCGTCAACATCCCCGTGATCGTCGCGGGCGGCCTCGGGCCGGATAATGTTGAGGAGTGCATCCGTCAGATTCACCCCTACGGCGTCGATTCTCTCACCAAGACCAGCTATAAATACAGCGACGGCGTGATGGAAAAGGACATCGACAAGGTGCGCCTGTTCTGCCAGCGTGCCGACGCCGCAGCAGCGGAATACGAAAACAAATAACTTATGAACCCATCGCCGCGCCGGCTTTTTGCAGCGCGGCGATGCTTATATTCTCCAAAACGACAGGCGGCGTGGTGCTTTGACCACGCCGCCTGATGTTTTTTAATAGCAGTCCCACCAGAAAAGGACGTCGGAAAAATCGCGTTTTTTCAGCTTTTCATGCGGGATCAAAAAATTGATCACACCGCCGTCGCCGATGCGGAACATGGCGTCCGGCTCATCCCGGTACGGAATTTGCAGGAGCAGCGTGTCATAACGCTGCCACTTTTTTTCAAATGTGCGCGGGTCGTCCTGCGTGAACCACGCATAGCCGCCGATCGCGGGCAGCTGAAGCTCCCGCGCGTGCGTGAGGCGGCACTCCATCTCCCCGTCGATGTCCGCAACACCGTGGCGGCGCAGCAGGGCAGAAAACGGCTCGTCAAAGCGGTAATTCCCGTAGGGGATCGGCTGCTGCTCGAGCGTCGCGGCGCGGCACGGGCAGCACAGCGGGATCGGGAAATAGTCGCTCTCCCCCGGCTCCTCCTGCGGCATCAGGCCGCTCCCGTCCGCATCGTAGAGCACGCGGAAGTCTCTCTGCGCGGTCGGCTCGTCGTAGTCCATGCCGAAGAGTGCATCGTCCTTTACATAAATGCGCAGAAGTCCCGTCTGCGGAAAATCCGGCAGCATCGGAAGCTCCGAAAAATCCACCGCGCAGAGCATCCGCATCGGCCTGCCGCTCGTGTCGAGCGGCGCTTTTCCCAACGATGCCCCGCCGAAGCGCGTGCGCATTGTGCCGTTTGTTGACGCATCCAGCAAAACATGCGGCCGCAGCGCCTGCCTGTTCCACGCGGCGAACGCCGCTTCAAAGCCGCACGGCTTATCTTGTTTAAGCAATGTGCTCACGCTCCATTTTTCCGGAACGCTCCGCCTCGGCCATCGTCTCGTCCCCAGACGCAGTCTCCTCCTTATGCCCGAAATAGAACCTCGATTCCGTTCCGTTCTTCAGGCGCAGAAGGTTCGCCTTATGCCGCCAGACCATCAGCGCCACGGACAGCACACACAGCGCCAGCACCCACGGCGTCTGCACGCCGACGATCGCCAGCGTGACCGGGCAGGAAAGCCCGGCGCAGACGGACGCCAGCGACATATAATGCAGCGAGAACAGAACAAGCATCAGCACGCACATGGCAACCAGCCCGGCGCGCCAGTCGATGCACCAGATCGCGCCCGCCCCGGCAAGAAACGCCTTGCCGCCGCGGAAGCCGTACCACGCCGGGAAGCAGTGCCCCAGCATCACGAACAGACCCGCAAAGGCGACGCCGAGCTGATGCTGCCCGAAGGCGCGGCCGAAGAGCCACCCGCCGAGCAGGCAGACCGCGACCGATTTCGCGATGTCGAGCACGAAGACCAGCCACGCGATTTTCCCGCCAAACACGCGTTTAAAGTTCGTGAAGCCCGGATTTTTGCTGCCGCACTGCCGAATATCGCGGTGATAGATCAGATTGGAGAGCACGATCGCCGGATTGATCCCGCCGACGAGATAGGGCACGACGATCGCAAGCAAAACCGCAAGAATTTTCATATCCATCCCTCACTTTTTGTCGGAAATCACCGCAAACAGGCTGCGCAGACGAATCGTCACGGCGCCCATGTTGGAAATTTCGTCAATTTTGATCTGCGTATAGGGGCTGTCCGCGGCCTCGAGGATCGACCGCACCTCGTCGGTCGTGATCGCGTCGACGCCGCAGCCGAAGGAGACGAGCTGCACCAAAAACAGCTTCTTTTTGCTCTGTGCGATGTATTTCGCCGCCGCATACAGCCGCGCGTGATACGTCCACTGATTGCGCACCTGCGTCTCAAACGGCTGCGTGCGGTCGCTGATGCTGTCCTCCGTGATAACGACCGCACCCAGTGACGTCAGCAGTTTGTCGATGCCGTGGTTGATCTCGGGGTCGGCGTGGTACGGCCGGCCGGCCAGCACGATCACGGGCTTGTTTTCGCGCTCAGCCTCGCAGAGATATTCGGCGGCAATGTCGCGCACCGTTTGGCGATACGTCTCCTGCTCGGCATAGGCGGCGCGCACCGCCTCGTGCAGCGTTTTGCGATCGATCTCCGGAAAATGCGCCTTGAGCACGGCGCGCATCCGCTTTTCAAACTGTTTTTCGTCCGCAAGCGACAGAAAATCGCACAAGAACGGCGTTTTCCCCTGCAAGCCGGGCATATTCAGCTTCAAAACCTGCGGATAATAGGCCACGACCGGGCAGTTGAAATGGTTCACGCCCAGCCCTTCTTCAACGTTATAGCTCATATCCGGATAGAAAATGAAGTCCGGCTCGTGCGCGAGCAGCCATTCGATGTGCCCGTGCATGAGCTTGGCCGGGTAGCAGGCCGTGTCGGACGGGATTGTGTCCTGCCCCATGCGGTAGAGCTTGCGGTCGGAATAGGGCGAGACGAGCACGTTGAAGCCCAGCTTCGTCCAGAACGCGTGCCAGAACGGCAGCAGCTCATAGAAATTCAGCCCCATCGGCAGGCCGACGGTGCGCCGGTCGGCGCGCGGCTCGTCATGCATATAAGCCGAGAGCAGACGCTGCTTATCGGCATAGAGATCGCGCGGATGCTCCTGCTTGGCTCTGCCCAAGGGCTTCGAGCAGCGGTTGCCCGCGATGTAGCGCCGGTTGCCCGAGAAGGTGTTGACTGTCAGGGAGCAGTGATTCGTGCAGCCGCTGCAGGTCATGGCGCGGATGCTGTGCTGAAAATCCGCAAGCCCCTGCGCATCGAGGATCGTGCTCTTGCCCGTCGAGCGCTCGAGCGCATAGAGCGCCGCGCCGTAAGCGCCCATCAGCGGTGCGAATTTCGGACGGATGACCTCGCGGCCGATCTCCATTTCGAACGCGCGCAGGACGCAGTCGTTCAGGAAGGTGCCGCCCTGCACAACGATGTTCTTGCCGATCTCGCGCGCATTGGCGCAGCGAATGACCTTGTAGAGCGCGTTTTTCACCACGCTGACGGAGAGTCCGGCGGCGATGTCCTCGATCGTCGCGCCGTCCTTCTGCGCCTGCTTGACGGCGCTGTTCATGAAGACGGTGCAGCGCGAGCCAAGCTCCACGGGCGCCTTGGCAAAAAGGCCGAGCTTCGCAAATTCGGCCGTCGTATAGCCCAGCGCCCCGGCGAAGGTCTGGAGGAACGAGCCGCAGCCGGACGAGCAGGCCTCGTTCAGATAGAGGTTGTCGATCGCGCCGTTGCGGATCTGGAAGCATTTGATGTCCTGCCCGCCGATGTCGAGAATGAAATCGACGTCAGGGCGGAATTTTTTCGCAGCCGTATAGTGCGCGACCGTCTCGACGATGCCGAGGTCGACGGAGAACGCGTTGCGGATCAGCTCCTCGCCGTAGCCCGTGACCGCCGAACCGGCGATCTTCAGCTTCGGATAGGCCGCATAGAGCTTTTGCAGATAGTCGCGCACGAGCGGCACGGGGTTGCCCGCGTTCGGCGCATAAAACGGGCGAAACAGGTTGCCCGCGCGGTCGCAGAGCACGAGCTTGACCGTGGTCGACCCGGCGTCGATGCCCAGAAACATCTCGTCCTGCGGCGCATCCAGCTCCCGAATGCCCTCGGAGGCAGCCTCGTGCCGCCGCCGAAAGGCCTCATATTCCGCGCCGTTTGCAAAAAGCGGCGTCGCGTGGCAGCTCTGCGTGTAATCCGCACGCAGCTCGAGCGCGGCCTGCAAGGCTTCAAGCGTCAGCTCCGCGCCCGTCCCCGAGCGCGCCGCGCCGAGCGCGACGAAATAAAGCGCGTTCTCCGGGCAGGTGCCCGTGGTTTTCAGCACATCGTCGAAGCTTTTGCGCAGCTCCGGAAGGAAATACAGCGGCCCGCCCAGATAGAGCACCCTGCCGGTGATCCTTCTGCCCTGCGCCAGACCGGCGACGGTCTGGTTCACAACGGCATAAAAGATCCCGGCGGCAATGTCCTCGTGGCGCGCGCCCTGATTGAGCAGCGGCTGCACATCCGACTTTGCAAACACGCCGCAGCGGGAGGCGATCGTGCAGATCTTCTCGCGCTTGGCGGCCAGATCGTTCAGCTCCGTCGGCGTGACGTGCAGCAGCGCGGCCATCTGGTCGATGAACGCGCCCGTACCCCCGGCGCAGGTGCCGTTCATGCGCATCTCGAAGCCACCGGAGAGGAAGAGAATCTTCGCATCCTCACCGCCCAGCTCGATGACCACGTCGGCGTCCGGCGCGGCGCGCTGCACGGCAAGCTTTTCGGCATAGACCTCCTGCACAAAGGGCAGTCCGGCCTTTTCGGCGATGCCCATGCCGGCCGAGCCGGAGATCGTCACGGAGAACGTCTCTTTCGGGAATTTTTCGCGCAGCTCACGGATCAGCTCCGCCGCCGTTTCGGGAATGCGCGAGAAATGGCGGCGATATACGGAATACTCGATCGTGTCGTTCTCGCCCAGAACGACGCATTTGAGCGTCGTCGAGCCGATGTCAAGCCCTAACCGTTTCATGCTCCGCCTCCTCTTCCTCCGCGATTGCAAGCATCAGCTTGATGCGGTTCTCCTGATTCACGCGCGATGCCCCGGCGTCATAGTCCACCGGGAAAACGTTCGCGTTCGGGTAACGCTCGCGCAGACGGCGGATCGTCCCCTTGCCCACGATGTGGTTCGGCAGACAGCCGAAGGGCTGCGCGCAAATCACATTGGAATAGCCCTTTTCAATCAGCTCGGCAGCCTCGCCGGGCAGCAGCCAGCCCTCGCCCATTTTAACGCCCCGGTCGATGATCGTGTCCGCCAGCTCCTTGACGCGGTCAAAGGCGACCGGCGCGGCAAAGTCCGGATAAGGCTTGAGTGCGTCGATGAGGGCGCTTTCCCAGCGGTCGGCGATGCGCTCCATCGTCCTGCCGACGAGCAGCATCGCGCGGCTGCCGCCGTAGTATTTGCGATCGGTCTCGATGTTGGCAAAGCAATACTGGAAAAAGCCCAGCACGCCCGGAACCATATATTCGCAGCCCTGCGAGAGCAGGAATCGCTCCAGCCCGTTGTTGCCGAAGGAGGAGTATTTCACATAGATCTCCCCGACGATCCCGACCTTTTTCAGCTTTTTCTTTTCGCGCGGAATGTCGTGAAAGTCCTTGGCCATCGCGCGCAGGCGCTTTTTCATGCCCGCCGAGGTCAGGCCGCGTCTGTGACGGAAATCGTCGGTCAGCCGCGCGATCCATTTTTCGACGATGCGGCGCGTGTCCCCGGCGTTTTGCTCATAGGGCAGCGTCTGATTCTTCAGCAGCAGGAGCATATCGCCGTAGACGAGCGACCGCATTGCGCAGGCGACCATGCCGGGCGTGATATGAAAGCCGCTGTATTTTTCATACCCGCCGAAGCTCAGCGAAATGACCGGAACGTAGGCCATGTCCATTTTTTCCAGCGCCTTGCGCAGCAGACAGATATAATTCGACGCGCGGCAGCCGCCGCCGGTCTGGAATTGGATCAGCGCGCAGCGGTGCGGGTCAAAATCGCCGCAGGTCAGGGCATAGATCTGCTGCCCGAGCATACAGATCGCAGGGTAACAGACGTCGTTGTGCAGGTACTTCAGGCCGGTGTCGATGACCTCCTTGCCCTCGTACTTTGCGATCACGAGCCGATAGCCATACAGGCGGAACACCTCGGAGATCAGCTCCATATGCGTCGGGAAAATATCCGGCGCAATGATCGTGTAATCGCGCTTCATTTCTTTCGTAAAATCAACCGTCACCGGCTTCACATCCTTCAAAAAGCAACAATTTTCCTTATAACTCGATATTATAGCGGAAACGGTCGAATTTTGAAAGGGGCAATCGCACGAGCGGTGTCCAAATTTTGTGCAGCGCTCAAAAAGTGTCACAATCACCGAAAACGGGAGAATCCTTTCGATCCTCCCGTCTGTGCCTATGTGCTGCGGAAGCGTGCAAGGAACTCCCGTGTTTTTTCCTGCCTCGGGTTCTGGAAGATCTGCTCCGGCGTGCCGCTCTCGCAGATCGTGCCGTCGGCCATGAAGGCCACGCGCGTCGAAACGTCCCGCGCGAACGCCATTTCATGCGTCACCACGATCATTGTCAGCCCCTGCGACGCCAGCTCACGCATGACCGAAAGCACCTCGCCGACCATCTGCGGGTCGAGCGCGCTGGTCGGCTCGTCAAACAGCAGCACCTCCGGCTCCATGGCCAGCGCACGCGCAATGGCCACGCGCTGCTTCTGCCCGCCCGAGAGCTGCGCGGGCTTCGCATGGATATAGGGCGTCATGCCGACCTGCTCGAGATAACGCATCGCGTTTTCGCGCGCCTCCGGGCGCTTGCGTCCGAGCACGCTCGTCTGTCCGACGATGCAATTCTCCAGCGCCGTCATGTTGTGAAACAGATTGAAGCTCTGGAAGACCATGCCGACCCTTGCGCGGTACTGCGGCAGGTTCACCGTCCGCTCCGTCACGGCCTGTCCGCGATAGCGCACCTGTCCGGCCGTCGGCGTCTCGAGCAGATTGATGCAGCGCAGCATCGTGCTCTTGCCTGAGCCGGACGCGCCGATCACGCTCAGGACCTCGCCCTGCTCCACGCTCAGATCCACGCCGCGCAAAACCTCGTGCGCGCCGAAGCGCTTTTCCAGATGTACCAGCTCGATGACCGCCATGCTCAGGCCTCCTTTTGAATGTGAATTTCGGCGTTGAAATCCGTCTGTGAGCCGAAAACCGTATAGCTGTTTTTGCCCTCGAGGCGCTTCTCGAGCAGGCGCAGCAGCCGCGTGACCGCAAAGGTCAGCACAAAATAGATCGCGCAGACCACCAGATAGGTCTGGAAGGTCTGAAAATTCTGCCGCTTGATGATCCCGGCGAAATAGTAAAGCTCCGTCACGCCGATCACGTTCAGCACCGAGGTATCCTTGATGTTAATAACAAATTCGTTGCTGACCGAGGGCAAAATGCTGCGGATGACCTGCGGCAGGATCACCCGCCGCATGGTCTGCCCGTGGCGCATCCCGATGGCCTGCGCGCCCTCGAACTGCCCCCGGTCGACCGAGAGGATGCCGCCGCGGACAATCTCGGCCATATAGGCACCCGTGTTGATCGAGACGATCAAAATGCCGGACGGGATCAGCGGCAGCGTGCTTCCGCCGGTCGCGAAGGCATAGCCCCAGTAGATCACCATTGACTGCACCATCATCGGCGTGCCGCGGAACACCTCGACATAGACCGCGATCAAGCCGTTCAGCAGCCGTTGCAGCAGGCGCAGAACGGAGCTGCGTGAAAGCGGCGCCGTCCGCGCCACGCCCGTCAGCAGGCCGATCAGAAGCCCCGCCAGCGTGCCCGTCAGGGCGATGAGCATCGTATTGCCGACGCCCTGCAAAAGCTGCGGATAATAATTCCGAAAAATATTCCAAACGTCTGTCCAAAAGCTCATATCGTCACTTCCTGATGATCACAACCAGATTCGACTCGTAATAGGTGTCGGTGAAATCGATCTCGCGCTCGCGCTCGGCCGTCGGGCTCATACCGGCGGCAATCACGTCGATCGTCCCGGATTGCAGCGCCGGGAGCAGCGATTCCCAGCTCATTGCGTAGATCTCAAGCTGCATCCCGAGCCGCGCGGCGACATAGCGCGCGACCTGCACGTCGTAACCGTTGGCATAGAGTCCCTGCTTGCCCTCGCCGCTGATCGGAACTGCGCCGAGGCTCGGCGTGTTCATCTCCGTCCAGTTATACGGCTCATAGGCGCATTCCATTCCGACGCGCAGCACGCCGTTCGCGCCGTCCGTCTCCGGGATCTCCAGCGCAAACGCCTCGACGGACTTCCCTGCCGCCAGCGCGACGATCTGCTCCATCAGCTCCGCGCGCTGCTCCGGCGTGATCTCGGCCAGAATCGCGTTGAGCTGCTCGCGCAGCTCCGAGCCCTTCTTCAGCCCGATTGCAATGCCGACGTCGGCCGCTGTCGCCGTGAAGCCGGTGTCGTTATTTTTAAGCGGAAGATAGGTCAGCGAATCGTCCGCGCCGCAGACCGACAGTGCCGTCGGCTCCTCGGCAACATAGCCGTCAATCGCGCCGCTCTTGAGCGCCGTCAGAAGATCGGAAAACTCCGGATAGGTCGACGCCTGCACGTCCTCGACCTGCTCGAGCGCCTCGGCGTGGAACGTCCCGGCCTGCGTCGCAAGCTTCGCACCCTTGAGCTCGGCCAGCGTCTTGGCCTGCTTCACGTCGACACGGCTCGTGCCGCCGCACCCGGCTAAAAGCAGCATGACTGCCGCAAGCATTCCGCAAAATAATCTTTTCATGGTTCTTTCCTCCTAAAAAATAAAACGCCTGTGAGACCCATTCAGGGAATCACAGGCGTTAAAATGACCAAGCAGGCCGGTTGCCCTCGATAGCCCTCCGCATGGGAACATGCGACAGTTCTGCATCTGTTCGACGCAGCCCCAGCTACACGGCGGCGGCAACCGCGATGCGCTTCGGCGGATCGGCCTTTCTGCCACAGACGCTTGCCGGCGTTTCTCTGTGACGTACTGATCGTCTCCGCGACCTCTAATCGATTTTTGTTTATTATAATGCGCGTTTTCGGATTTGTCAAGTCCTGTTCTGCATATTTTTTCAAAATTTCTGCATGGTTTTTCTCGCATCCACGGGATAAAAATTCTCACTCTTGCGTTTTTTCAAAAAAATGATATAATACGAATAACTTGGGAACCTCTGATTAAATCGCAAGAGTGGTCAGCGAGGGATTTTGTTCCAAATTG
>URCY01000001.1 GCA_900546415.1 uncultured Eubacteriales bacterium | reverse complement strand
AATTGAGGTTTGGAAATCGCAGGAATCCTTTACGTATTTCAAGATTTTCAAACCATAAGTTGGGGCAAAAGACCCGCTGAGCGCCGCAGCTGATTTTTTCAGAGGTTCCCTTGATTCATTTTTTGATCCAACGGCTCATCAAATGTTCTTCGGCAATGCCGCTGACTCATTTCAGGCGAAATATAACAGTCGTGGTCTGAAGTAAGGGGTTTGGGTTCGGATTTACGGAAGATCCATTTCAAGAATTGCGGCCAATCTTGACGCACAATCGTCCTTGCTTACAATTTGTATACTTTTTACGATCAAATCATTCCGAGAATTGAGGTTTCCATCATAGCGGTAGCATACCTCCATGATGGAACCATTGCCCAGAAGGCTGTAGGATACGGTTTCGTTTGACAAAATGAATTCCAGCTCAAAGGCCGGGTCTATTTTCGCCACATCGGCCGCCGTGCTGACGCCTTCCTTTATGGCATCAAAGTCACTTGCGCTTTTTAGGGAAGATAAGTATGCGGTGAAGTACGGTACTGCCGAGTCATTTCCTGCCTTTATCCCTTGCTCAGAAAGCGGATCAAAAGTATTGACCCAGAATACATAAAAATATCCACCCTCTTTGACCTTATAAACGGAATACCCGTTTTCTCGAAGGCACTCAATGGGGTATTTTTCGTTGACATCTGCCATAGTCAAGGCCAGATGATCAGGTTCTGTGCCGAAGACACTGCTTTCATTCAAGGATACCTCGCCGAAAAAATCCCGCAATTCCTGCACGGAATATTCCTTCGTAAGAATGTTGGATAGCGGCTCGGAATCACCGGTCACGACATTACCCGAATCAACAGGCAAGTTCATTTCTGCTCCTTTCTGACAGGCAGTTAAGCTTAAAGCTACAAGCGCCACAAAAGCACATACCAATATTCGAAAGTATTTCATGATTTATCCCACCCATTTTTTACAGCAAAATAAATTGTTTCATCATCGTAATAAACATCTGGGCTATAATATGCCGTGCCATTTTCTGCCCACATTGCATACCACACATCGCTAGTTACAACACTTTCATTAACGTACAAGCCTGCACCTGCTCCAGACTTGTTATACCATGAAATCCAGACCAATCTAACATGTCTGTAACGAAATTACGAGTCGTAATCTGGGAAATCCTCACTAGCCTGACATTATAGTACTGCTACAAGGCGCTAGAAAATTCTATCACCAGCTGCCAAATTTAGTCAATCCGGCTGTAAGGCCGCATTTATGAATGCACCATCTTTGCTTAGTGTGACGCATGGCAAATCGCTTGAAAATTTTTCGATTTTATCATAAGCACCCACGCACCAGCACTTCTCGTCAGGATAATAAACAGCACCATACTTATACCGGGAATTATAAACATCAAAATCGGGGAAATTGAGTTCGAGATATGCCTTACCAAGCACACAGGCTTTTTCCGCCGTATCAATGTAATCATTGGGTGCTACATAATTCGTAATTGCAATACCCGCGAACACAAGGTTGCAAACAATGGATATGCCGAGCAGGACGAGAACCACCTTTTTCATGGTCAATGGATTTCTCCTTTCTGATCTGTTTTTTGTGGGAAAACCGGGTGCGGAGGGGGTGCGGCGGAAATGCCGCGATCCGCCGCACTGCCTCACCTCCACACCCGGCGCGGGAACAATGAAATTAGGGACAACAATTGGGAAATTCAGATTTGTCTAATCCAAATGCAACGAAATTAGAAGTAATAATCTATGAAATCCACACTTTTCTGCTTTGTCCATAATGAAATTAGGATTAGCAATCTGGGAAATCTGTACTGTCCCAATGCGATAGTAATGGAATCAGATGTAGAAATCTATGGAATCCATACCGTTTTAACACTTCGTTAATGAAATTAGGATTAGTAATCTGGGAAATTCGTGCTATTCTTTGCTTGGCTATGAGTTTTCGCATTCTGTGACCGTCACAGAACGCAACCCGACGTCATCCTCATTTGTCGAGTTGTAGTAAACCTGTTCAATATCGAGCCGATACTTCTTCTGTTCGGTCGTTACAAGGAGCGAGAGCCATCCGCGCTCGCGCCACTGTCCGTCGTCATTACGTCCAGTCATAACGCCTTCGTTCTTATCAACGAACAAATGCTCATAACCATTGGCGAAGCAAGCCCTAAGCGTACTCCATGTTTCTTCAAAATCAGCCTGCGATTGAGCAGAAAACAGCGCCAGCGCCGCAGCCCGATCATCCTTCTCGACTACCGTCAGCAGATCAGTCACGGTTTCCAGAGACAGCTCCCCGGCCTTCTCTTCATCGCCGTCTACCACCGGGTTCAAAACAGCTCCGACATAAATCCCCGGTCGGTATGTGCAGTCACCGTTATAGGGATGCTCTGGCCGGGGATCATCAACCGTCCGAATAATAGATAGCGACCAAATTCCCACGTTTTTAGGTTCTTCTATGTCTTTGGTTATGTTGCGCATTGCAAGTCGATAGGCATCCCCCTCGGACGTGATCTCGCAACGCACGGTTTCTTTCTGTTGAATGACCTTACCGTATCTTATTGATTGCCCGCTACTTGGCACAGTAATTTCTTCCACTTGGAAGTTTTTCTCGTGCATATAATTCAGCAGTTCTTCAACATCGTCATGGAAGTCCGAAGCTTCCTCTCGGGCGTTTTCTGCGAACAGCGCGGTGATCGCCTCGCTGTCACGCGCCGCGATTGCTTCCAAAAGAGCAGAAACTGTGGCATTTTCCGGGGAATCCGAGGCCGATTTTTCTGCGGAGTTCAAGGTCGATTCTTCCCCGGAAATCCTTGTCGGCAATTTGCATCCGACTGCCAGCAGCAGCCAGACGATCGTCAACAGGCAAGCAATGCTTTTTTTCATGTTCAGCCCCTCCTAGCGGAATACATACGTAGCGCTCTCTTTAATCGACGTCTTCACTTGGCATCGGTTCTGTAATCAGGTGCAGTCCCGGCGTGTCAAGATCGTCGCCCCAAAACGCGACCGGATAATTTGTGTCCTCAATCCTCGCAAGATAACATGATGTCATTCCGATTCCATCCTTATGTGTGTCATAGACCGTATAGGCCTGCACCGCAACGCAATATTTCTGACCGGTTGCAGTCTGAAAAATGTACGACACCTCAAAGTAGCGCTTCTGCGTCCCGTGGTCGAAGCTGCTGAATGTGTTGGGGCCGGCTTTCTTCTCGTAAGAGCGCAGCGCCCCGTCGAAGAAATCAAAGGCCCCCCGGATCTGCTCATCCAGCTCAGGGGCGGCATTCTGCACATCGACCGCGAACAGCGCGCGGAACGCATCAACGTCCCCTGTCTGAATTGCAGAGAACATCTGCTCGATCAGCTGCTCTGGGCTGTCATAGTCCACCGTGATGCGCTCCGAAAGCACACTTTCCAGCGGATTTTCCTTTGTCTCAACCTCTGGAAGCTTGCAGCCGAATAAAATGCCGCAAAGTAGTAGTAAGAAAAGAAATGTCATTTTTTCATCGCCGTGACCTCATTTTCATTAAGAATCGGTGGATTGTATGCCTTCTGATTGTCGAAATAACACCTATTCATACTTGCAAATCCGGTTTCGCGTTCTGCACAATTTCCTCAAGCACCTTCCGGGCGCGATTTTTTGCAGCGGCGTCTCAGGATGCAGACGAGCGCCATGACGCAGACCGCCGCCCATAGGATCACGCCCAAGACCGCAAGCACCCGCAGCAACTTGAAAATAGTGTAGTCGATAAAGTGGGTATCCAACAGCGTCCGGTCATAGCGCCAATTACGAATCACTTCCATCAGCCAAAACGCGAGACCATACGCCGCCGAGCAGGTCGGCGCGACGAGACGGCCGAGCAGGATCGCGATCAACGCCAACACGGCAGCGCCGATCGTGATCCCCAAGCACGCCATCAACATCGGACGCGTAAGCGCCATATAGTCAAAAATATTGCTTGTAAACAGAGAAAACAGCATATTGCTCAAAACCACGGTGAGCGCCGCGAGGATCGACGGCAACGCGCGAAGCATCTTTTTCATCAAAAGTTCCTTCCTGCCGGAGGTCGATTCTACTTCGCCGAACAGTGCCCCAGCCGCCTCCGCACCCGGCGCGATCGGGAAGTCTCGTTTCGCGCAAAATCTAATCGTGCTCAGTTCGGCAAATATTTCCAAATATTGCCAACATAACACCATGCTGCCGCGCTGCATTCAAGCATCCCTTCGGCCAATGGGCTGATTTTCGCACTGCGATATGTCCGTAGTTTCATCGAAACACGCGCCGTCATCCGACGTCGGCGCGACCACCCAGCGGAACAGATCGCCGCCTCTTATGAAATAAGCAAACGCGCCCGCAAGAATAGCCAGTCCAAGGAGCGTGCTGATCAGATCCCAATGCTTCCACTCCACCCAATCAAACGCAATGCTTGCTGCCGCCCAAAGAAACTGTATGGCAGGAAAAAAGTAGATAGACACGATACGAAATAAGATCGGATGCTTGATCTCGATCATCCGGCCGGTTTTTAGATCCGGCTGCTTGATATTAAAAGATATCCACTTCTCTCTTGAAAAAGAAAGAACACAAGGGTTTTCAGGAATATACTGTCTTTTCAAGAATACGAACCTCCTTCTGTGTCATATAGATAGAGGAAAAATCCAGACCCATCCGGATAAGCCACCAAAACATAGCGCATGGTTTCCCAACAATGAGATAAACACGGTCCACTTCCAACATCGTACTCGGAATATATATCATAGGAAGCCGCTTCCGTGGCTCGATTCTCTTTTGCTCCTTCGATTCTCAGGGACCCTCTGATACTGATTCTTGATTAAAATAATTAAAATATTGAATCAAGAATCCCGTGTGCTACGCACACTCGCATCGTGCGCATGCACGCTGCGCCGTCTCATGCAGAATCTGACGCGCCGTTGGCGCTATAAAAAGCTCTTCAAGCTTTTTAACAGATTCTAGTATGAAGCCCGATACATTGACGACAATAAATGAAAGCGCCCTGCCGTTTGGCAGGGCGCTTCGAGTATCTTATTTTGTTGCAGCTTGTTGCAGCGCGGCTCAGTCAATATTTTCAATCAGGCCGTAGCCGCCGTCGTTTCTCTTGTAGACGACCGCGAATGCGCCGTTGTTTTCCTCGTCCTTGAAAGCGAAGAAGGTGTGCTCAAGCAGGTTCATCTGAAGAATGGCCTCCTCGCGGGTCATCGGCTTCATTGGGAATTCCTTGAAGCGGACGATCTCAAAGGTGGTCTCCTCTTCCTCCGGAGCAAAGGAGGTGACCTCTGCGGAGCGCACAAAGGCGTCCTGACGCAGACGGCGAGCCAGACGGGTCTTGTTCTTGCGGATCTGCCGCTCGATCGTGGCAACGGCGGCGTCGATCGAGGCGAACATATCGCTCGTGGCCTCGCTTGCGCGGAAATAGGTGTTCGCGGCGTGGACCGTAATCTCGACCTGATTACGACCCTTTTCTACGGAAAAGGCGACAAGAGCATCGGCATCGTCCTTAAAGAAGCGCTCCAGCTTCATGACCTTTTTCTCGGCATAAGCATGGACGTTCTCGGGCAGGCTGACTTTCTTTTCGGTAAACTGGAATTTCATGGTAGTCGCTCCTTTCGTGTTGTGGGAAGCAAGAGCGCTTGCGTCGGATCTTTCTCTTGCTGGTTATATTATACCACAAAATTCCGAAATTTCAAGTCTTGTCTTTCGGTTTTGCAAGAAGCTGATCCATAATGACCTTATAGATGACCTCTGCCTTTTCGGAAAACGCCGTGGCCAAGCGGTGCGCCTGCTTCTGCGTGGGCGCCATCAGCTCGAGCTTGAGCAGCTCGCTGACCTCGTCGTTAAACGTCATGCGGACGGTGAAGTCCCCGGCGTCACGGCGGATCAGCTCGGTTTTCACAAAGCTGCTGCGGCGCATCTCGCGGTTAAAGCGATCGATCGCCGCCTGCGCCCGCTGCATCACGGGGAAGGCCACGGCGTCCTCCGTCACGGCGCAGGCCTCGCGCCCCTTCTCCGTGATGAGGTAGCGCTTGCCCTCCGTCTCCTCCAGATGGCCGCTCTCGACCATGTCCGGCACGGCCTGCGCCAGATCAAAATAGCTCAGCGTATCGTCCTGATAAGCCAGCTCATAAATTTTTTGCAGATCGACCGGGTAATTCACCCGCGCCATAATATAGAGAACCAGTAATTTTACATCCAGCATGTCGTGAATAAAGCCATACTCCATCCTGCGTCCCTCTTTCTTCCTCGCCAATTGCACACAAATTTCATCTTATCATATATTATACAAGGTTCGACCCGACTTGACAAGCGGCAAACGGTATTTTTTCGGAAACTTCTGCGGCATCCTCTCCCCGCTCCGCTTTTCCCCCGCAGAGCGGAACACCCGCGCCCCGCGCGGCATAGTCTGGGTGGAGGAGGTGAGCAGATGGAGCTTTGGATGCTGGGCGGCGACCGGCGCAGCCCCTGGACGGCGCAGACCCTGCGAGCGGCCGGTCACGCGGTTCACACGTTCTGTGTCCCCTCGCTGCCCGACGAGACGCCGCCGCCCGAGATCGAGCGCCTGATCCTGCCGATGCCCTGCCTGCGGAACGGCGCGATCCCCGGCACGCGGCCGCTTGCGCCGCAGGAGGTGCTCGCGCATCTGCGCGCGGGGAGCCGGGTATACGGCGGGCTGCTGGATCGGCTCGGTCTGCCGGAGGGGATCAGGGCCGCCGAGCTTTACGGCTCGGAGCCGATGACCACGCGCAACGCCGTGGCCACGGCCGAGGGAGCGATCGCCGAGGCGGTGCTGCATTCGGACGGAACGCTGCACGGCGCGGCCTGTCTTGTGATCGGGTTCGGCCGCGTCGGGCTGGCGCTGGCGCAGCGGCTGCGCGGGCTTTCGGCGCACGTCACGGTCGCCGCGCGGCGCGTGGAGGCGCGGGCGCAGGCAGAGGCACTGGGCTTCGGATCCGACGAGACCGGCGTCTATGCGCGCGGGACGGACTATTCCTATGTGTTCAACACCGTCCCCGCGCCGGTGCTGCCGGTGCGCCGGATGGCCTGCCTGCCTCCGGACTGTCTGCTGATGGAGCTGGCGTCCGCGCCCGGCGGATATGAACAGGCTGCTGCGAAAAGGCTGGGTCTGCGGACGGTGACCGCGCCGGGCTTGCCCGCGCGCTGCTGTCCGCAGGAGGCGGGCGACGCTTATGGGCAGGCAATTTTAAATGTTTTGGAGGAAGATCCATGAAACCGACGATCGGCTTTGCCATGTGCGGATCGTTCTGCACCCTCCGCGCCGCGCTCGACGCCCTGCGCGTCCTCGCCGAGGACTATCGGGTGATCCCGATCTTTTCCGAGGCGGCCGCGTCGATCGACAGCCGCTTCGGCACGGCGAAGAGCTTTCTGGCGCAGGCAGAGGGCATCTGCGGCTATGAAGCGCTGCGCACCGTTGCAGGTGTTGAGCCGCTCGGCCCGAAAAAGCAGCTCGATCTGCTCGCAGTCGCGCCCTGCACGGGCAACACACTCGGAAAGCTGGCCTGCGGCATTGCCGACGGCGTCGTTCCCTTCGCCTGCAAGGCTCACCTGCGCAACGCGCGCCCGGTCGTGCTGGCGCTTGCGACGAACGACGGACTGTCCGGCAGCGCCGAAAGCCTCGGCAAGCTGCTGCGGCGCAGGCACTATTATTTTGTGCCGTTCCGGCAGGATGACCCGCAGAAAAAGCCCTATAGCCTCGTGGCGGACTACGCGCTGCTGCCGCAGACCGTCGCAGCGGCGCTAGAGGGGCGGCAGCTCCAGCCGCTGCTGCTGTAAGGGAACCTCTGATTAAATCGCAAGAGTGGTCAGCGAGGGATTTTGTTCCAAATTGAGGTTTGGAAATCGCAGGAATACTTTGTGTATTTCAAGATTTTCAAACCAATAAGTTGGGGCAAAAGACCCGCTGAGCGCCGCAGCCGATTTATTCAGAGGTTCCTAAGAACCGTAATAAGAAGAAAAGCTCCTCCGGGCATTGCCCGGAGGACTTTTTTGTGTTATAATAGATTTACTTACCCAAACTTAACACAAGAACACAAGGAGGCGACCGTTATGCCCCGTTTCAGTCTGATCGTTCCGGTCTACAAGGTCGAGGAATATCTGCCAAAGTGTGTCGAGTCCATCCGCGCGCAGAGCTGTCAGGATTACGAGCTGCTGCTCGTGGACGACGGCTCGCCGGATCGCTGCCCCGCGCTCTGCGACGCCTACGCCGCGCAGGATCCGGCGCACATCCGCGTGATCCATCAGCCCAACGCAGGCCCGGGGGCGGCCCGCAACCGCGGCATCGACGAGGCCGAAGGCGATTACATCGTTTTTGTCGACAGCGACGACTATCTCTCTCCCGAGACGCTTGAGGAGCTGAGCAGGGCGATCGGGCAGACCGGCGCAGACCTCTATCACTTCGGCGCGTTCGTGGAGCGCAACGGCCGCGTGATCGGGCAGGTGCGCGAGCAGGTGCCCGTCGGTCACGTTACCGACCTGCGGCAGGCGCCGCGCTACTTCTTCGGCACGATGGCGCCCTGGGGCAAGGCCTATCGCCGCGCGCTGTTCTCGGACAAGTCGCTGCGCTATCCGCCGCAGGTGCGCTACGAGGACATCCGTCTGTCTGTCAAGCTTCTGGCGCGCTGCGAGCGCATCGTCTCGCTCGATGGAACCTATTACCACTATTTGCAGCGCGAGGACAGCGCCATGCGCAACCGCAATGCAGACCGCAACGCAGAGCTGCTGACCGCCTTTGACGACATTCTCGCGTGGTACCGCGAAAACGGCCTGTTTGACGAATTCCGCGACGAGCTTTGCGCGCTGGCCGTGGAGCATATCCTGCTCTCTGCGACGGTGCGCGTGCTGCTGATCGACCCGCATCACCGGCTGATCGGGGAGTTCCGCAGCTATGTTGAGCGGGAATTCCCGGACTATGCGAGCAATCGCTACGTCGCCGAGCTGCCGCGCGCGCGGGCGCTGGCCTTCCGGCTGCTGCAAAAGCGCCGCTACGGAACGGTTCGCCTGCTCTTCGGTCTGAAGGAGCGCCTCGGAAAATAAAGGAAGCTCTGATTCAATCGCAAGAGCGGTCAACGAGGGATTTTGTTCCAGATTGAGGTTCGGAAATTGCAGGAATCCTTTACGTATTTCAAGATTTTCAAACCGAAAAGTTGGGGCAAAAGACCCACTGAGCGCCGCAGCCGATTGGTTCAGAGGTTCCTAAAAGGCTCTCTGGAACCCCTCTGCCGTGCAGAGGGGTTTCTTTTTCCCCCTAACGGGTTATACTTTCTATGAATCCGCCGAAAAATCGGGCTGTCCGTTAAAATTCAAAATTTATTCATAGACATTCCGCTTGGAATCGGCTAAAATATAAGGAAAATGATACGATCGTCCGAAGGAGACTGAGAATGGGTAATTTAAAACGCAATGTCAACCGCTTTTTCCTGCGCAACCGGGACAAGGGCATCCCGAACCTGATGCTCTGGATCTCCGCGACCAATTTGGTGGTCTATCTGCTGTCCCTGTTCGGGCTGCAGGACGAGGTGCTCCGCGTGCTGTGCTTCGACGCAGAGAAAATCCTGCACGGGCAGGTCTGGCGTCTGGTCAGCTTTATGTTCGTCGACGCCGTGGGCTACTCCTTGCGCCAACTCGGCCTGCTGTTTTTCGTGCTGTTCCTTTATTTTTATTATTGGCTTGGGCGTCTGCTCGAAAACACATGGGGGACGTTCCGCTTCAACCGCTATTATTTCTCGGGCATCCTGCTGACATCGGTCGCGGCGCTGCTGGTTTACGTCATTTTTGGCGTGAACGTGATTGTGATGCCGTATTACATCAACCTCTCGCTCTTCCTCGCCGCGGCCTGCCTGATCCCGGAGCAGCGCGTGCTGGTGTTTTTCATCGTCCCGGTCAAAATGCGAATTATGGCGCTGGTCAATCTGGTGCTGGTCGTGCTGGAGCTGGCGCAGCGCTATTATCTGTTCCACACCGCCCTTCCTGCGGGGCTTCTGGTGACAATGCTGTGCGTCGCGCCGCTGGCCGCGCTGCTGAATTTCCTGCTGTTTTTGCGCGGGGACGTGCGCAATCTCTCGCCGCGCTTCGCCGGACGACGGGTGCGCAAGCGTGACTTCGTTCAGACGGACGCGCGCTTCACCGACGAGGATCGCCGCCGCGCCGAGTCCCGCCGGAAGACGGAGCAGCCGAACGCCGACTGGGCGAAAAACTACCGCAGCGCCGACGGCGAAAAGCCCTATCACCACAAGTGCACGGTCTGCGGGCGCACGGACACGAGCTGCCCCGGCCTGGAGTTCCGCTATTGCTCGAAATGCAAGGGCTATTTCTGCTACTGCATCGACCATATCAACAACCATACGCACATTCAATAAAGACTTCCCCAAAACAGAAAGAGATTAGGAGGAATCGGACATGGCAAAAACCGTGCTGATCGTCGAGGACGATCGCAATATCGCCGATCTTTTGCGGCTGTATCTGGAAAAAGAGGGCTACGAGGTCGTGATCGCGAACGACGGCCTGAAGGGCGTGGAGCTGTTCAAGAGCAGCCAGCCGAGTCTGGTGCTGCTGGACGTCATGCTGCCCGGCATGGACGGCTGGGGCGTCTGCCGCGCCATCCGCAGCGAGTCGAAAACGCCGATCATCATGCTCACGGCAAAGAGCGAGACCGAGGACAAGGTCAGCGGCCTGAAGCAGGGCGCGGACGATTACATCACCAAGCCCTTTGAGATGAAGGAGGTGCTGGCGCGCATCGAGGCGGTGCTCCGCCGCAGCGGCATCGAGCCGGAGAAGGCCAGCCGCCGCCTGACCTTCGACAAGCTCATCATCGACATGGATGCCTTTGAGCTGACGGTCGACGGCAAGAAGGTGCCGACGCCGCCGAAGGAGATGGAGCTGCTGTATCATCTGGCCTCCACGCCGAACCGCGTCTACACCCGCAATCAGCTGCTCGACGAGGTCTGGGGCTTCGACTATTTCGGCGACACGCGCACGGTCGACGTACACATCAAGCGTCTGCGCGAGAAGCTCGAGGGCGTTTCGGATCAGTGGGAGCTGAAAACCGTCTGGTCGGTCGGCTATAAATTTGAGGTCAACGAGAAATGAAAACCACCTATCGCAGACAGTTTACCATGATCCTCTGTCTGCTGGTCGCGGCGATTCTGGTGATCGGTCTGTCGTTTCTGTATCTGTTCGACCGCTACGCGCAGGATCATCAGAAGCAGTCGCTCGACGACACGGCGCAGTCCGTGACGGAGCTGGTGCAATCTTATTCCGCGACCTATCTCAACAGCTGGGAGTTCCGGACGAATCTCGCCGTGGCGGCGCGCGCGTCCGACAACGACATTGTCATCTGCAACAGCGAGGGCATCGTCTGCATCTGCATGGAGCGCAGCAACTGCGAGCACCTCGGCAAGCGGCTGGATTCCGACACCGTCGACACGCTGTTTCAGAGCGAGAAGGCCAAGCTGAACAAAGCCGTCTCGACGCTCTACGGCGACGAGCGCATGGCCTCTGCCATTGCCGTGCTCAACAATGACGGCAGCAGGCTGTGCATCGTGGTCGTCTCGGTGCAGAAGGCGGCGATCACCGCGCTGACCGAAAAGATGCTGCGTGTCTTTTTGCTGGCGGCCTTGCTCATTCTGGTCGCCGCGCTGCTGGCGATCCCCATCTTCACGCGCCGCGAGGCGCGCCCGATCCAGGAAATGGCCGCCGCCGCGCGGCAGATCGCCCACGGCAATCTGGATGTCCGCGTGCCGACCGGCAACGAGAACGAGGAGCTGGAGGAGCTTGCCGTCGCGTTCAACAACATGACGCTGGCGCTGAAAAATTCCGAAACGATCCGCAACGAATTCGTCGCGAACATCAGTCATGAGCTGAAGACCCCGATGACCACCATCGCGGGCTATCTCGACGGAATGCTCGACGGCACGATCCCGCCGGAAAAATACCGCTATTATATGGAGCTGGTCAGCACCGAGGCGCGGCGGCTGTCGCGGCTGGTGCGCAGTATGCTGGATATTTCGCGCCTGCGCGATCAGGGTATCCCGGCCGATCAGAAGACGAATTTCGACATCTGCGAGGCTGCCGGTCAGGCGCTGCTCTGCTTCGAGCAGCGCATCAACCAAAAAAAGCTGAACGTCGAGATCGATATGCCCGACGAGGGGCTGACGATCCACGCCGCGCAGGATTCCGTGACGCAGGTGCTCTATAATCTGATCGACAACGCCGTCAAATTTGTCAACGAGGGCGGCACGCTCTCCGTGCGCATCCGCCGCCACGGCAACAGTGCCATGATCTCCGTCGGCAATACCGGCAAGACCATCCCGCCCGAGGAGCTGCCGCTGGTGTTCGACCGCTTCCACAAGATCGACAAGAGCCGCTCCAACGACCGCGACGGCTGGGGTCTGGGGCTTTATATCGTCAAGACCATCGTGCTGGCGCACGGCGAGGACGTTTATGTCACGAGTCAGGACGGCAAAACCGAATTCACCTTTTCCATGAGCCTCGCCAAATGATGCCCGAAAGGAGGGACCGACATGGCGGACAGACCCAATCGCTTTGACCGCAGCGGCGACCAGCGCTGCTATTACGGCACCGGACGGCGTCCCGATCCGCCGCGATCCCACGCGGGACTGATTGCGCTGCTCCTGCTGCTGTTCTTCGGGCTGAATCTTGCCTCGTTTCTCGTGCTGATGCGCCTGTATCGGGAGAAAACCGAGCCGCCGGAGACGACGGATCCGCCGGAGACGGCCGACTCGTGGTTCGGCCCGCATTATGACGACAGCGCGATCCTCGAGAGCAAGAAAAACGGTCATCGCCTCGAGCGCGAGCAGGTCTCGGCAAAGCTGGAGGCCTCGCTGGCGACCGTCACAAGCAGCGGTGAGGCGGTGACGGGTCTGGTGCTCACCGAGGACGGTTATCTGCTGATCCCCGGCGAAATTCTTGAGAATGCCGGGGCGCTCAGCGTCTCGCTGCCGGACGGGCAGCACTATGACGCAGACCTCGTCGGACGTGATGCCGCGACGGATTTCGCCATTTTGAAGATCAACGCCGAGGGGCTGACGGCCGTGGAGCTTGCCGACGGAACGGACGTCGGCACGGGCGACACGATCTATTCCATCGACGCCTCCGACGGCCATATCACGCAGACCCGTACCCTCAAGACGCTCGCCGCGACCGACGCCGAGGGGGACGTCTGCCGTCTGCTGCGCACGGGGCTTGACCTGCGCAAGGAGCAGCCCGCGGCGGCGCTGGCCAATAAAAACGGGCAGATCATCGCGATCTATCCGGGCGGAGCGGCCGAGGCCGAGGGTCTGACGCAGACGCGCGCGGCCATTCCGACGGCGCACGTTATAAACGTTCTGAACGACCTGATCTCCTACGGTGCGCCCGGCGGTCAGGCGACGCTCGGCATGGAGGTCTGCGCGCTCTCCGAGGCGCAGCAATGCTATTGGGGTCTGCCGGATGGCGTCGCGATCGAGCGCATCGGCGAGAGCAGCGGCGCTTACGCGGCCGGTCTGCGGCCGGGCGATCTGCTGATCCGCATCGGCGGTCGGGAGGTGCGCTCCGTCTGGGACTATCTGTCCGCGCTGGAGCAGCTCGAGGCCGGGCAGGAGGTGGAGATCACGTTCTACGCCGACGGCGCAGAGCAGACCGTAACCGCCGTGACCGACGTCGCCGGAGAGGACGAGCAGCCGTATTTCCGGCATGGGGAAAAGCCGTCGATCCTGACGCAGTGAGGCGCGGACCTGGCGCGCAGTGAAATCCGGCCTTCGGCTTAAAGATTGCCACGGCCGCTCTGCGGCCTTGCAAGGGCAAGACCGGAAGGTTCTGCGGAACAGGAAGCGGAACCGTCAGCTTACGGCAATACAAAAGCAGCAGGTTTCCTCGTGAAACCTGCTGCTTTTGCGGTTGAACTACTTCAGGATTGCATGGTGAATGTCGCTTTTGCTCGGCTTGCAGAAGGCGGCGTCCGCGATGCCCCGTCGGGCGCGGCATAATCGTCGCGGCGTGATCGCCGGGTCGTTTTCAAGCTTCCTTCGTCATGGCCGCAACGTGGCGCTTGATCGCGCTGAAGGATTCGTCGCTGATGTTGTGCTCGAGCTTGCAGGCGTCCTCGGCCGCGGTCTTTTCGTCGACGCCGAGGCGGACCAGAAACGCCGTGAGCAGCGTGTGGCGTTCATAGATCTTCGAGGCGATCTCCATGCCGGAATCCGTCAGCGTGATGAAGCCGTCGCGATCGACCAGAATATACTCCCCGCGCTTCAGAATGCCGACCGCACGGCTGACGCTCGGCTTGGAAAAGCCCATATGCTCCGCAACGTCCAGAGAGCGCACTGCCCCCTTCTCGCGCAGCAGCACGAGGATCGTCTCCAAATACATTTCACCGGATTCCTGCAGATGCACGGCAAGCGCCCCCTGTTTCAGAATTATATAAAAGTATCATACCATTTCCCGGCGAAAAAGGCAAGCATTTCTTTCCGCCCGTGCTGCTGTCTCCGCAGCCTGCGTCAACTTTCCCTGCTATTTAACGGTTTTCGGCCGACGTTTTTGTACAGATTCACAGATTTTCGATTTTTGCTTGCATTTTGCAGTATATTGTGATAGTATGGAGCGTGGTCATTTAGCAAATATTGTCGCAATTATCCGCTTTAGGCTTTTCCTTTCTGGATAATTTGACAAATTCCGCCCGAGCACGAGAGATCGGCTTTTTCACCGTGCCGTGCGGACACACATTTTAGGAGGTTGAATCATGAAGCAATGGAACCGCATGTCCCGCTGCCTGGCGCTGCTCCTGACAGCTGCCATGCTGCTGGGCATCTGCCCGGCAATTTTCGCCGCTCCGGTCGTCACGGTGACGCCGTCACAAGGGAAATATCTGATTTCCCAGACGGAATACACCCTGACGAAGGGTGTGACGGAATCGCAGGTATTTATGAACGATGCTGACGGCTCGGCGCAGGTCGCAGGCTTTATCAGCACGATCGCGCCGAACGCGCAGGTCACGTTCAAGGCGTCCTACAACGGCTATTACACGCCCGGCAGTACGGTCGACAGCCGTAAGGAGGCCGCGCAGAACCTCTCCAGCCACTGGAGCATGGCGCGCACCACCGAGCAGGCCGCCGCCTATGAAAAGGCAACCGGCAACAAGGTGCTTTTCGCTACGAACGGCGACTACTACAATATGCAGACCCTTCAGCCGCTCGGTTACCTGATTATGGAGGGCAACCTCGTTCAGACCGGCAACGGCAACGCGCAGGAGCCGTATTTTGCCGTTCTGAAGGACGGCAGCTACGCCATCCGCGACTACGGCACGGATTATTCCGATGTGCTCGAGGCGGTCTCCGGCCCGTTCTATCTGGTCAAGAACGGCGAGATCGTTGTCAGCCCGGAGGACACCTACCTCGGGCCGCGCAACGCGATCGGCCTGAAGGCCGACGGCACGCTGACGACCTTCATCGCTGACGGCCGTCAGGAGCCGTATTCCGTCGGTATGACGGTCTATGAGACGGCAGAGGTCATGAAAGGGCTCGGCTGCGTCAACGCGCTCTATCTCGACGGCGGCGGCTCGGCTACGTTCGCCTCCGTCCACGAGGGTGAGAGCCGTCTGACGATCCGCAATTCCCCCTCTGACGGCCCCGAGCGCGAGGTCGCTTCGGCGCTGCTGATGATCTCCACGGCCTCCAGCGACGGCAAGTTTGACCACGCCGCCATCGAGCCGAACAACGAGGTCTATACGCCCGGCAGCACGGTGCAGTTCAGCGCGATCGGCGTCGACAAGGCCGGCGGCGAGGCGGAGCTTCCGAACGACCTGAACTGGGTCGTCGATTCCGCTGCGGGCGCCATCGACCGGAACGGTCTCTTCACGGCCAAGGCCGGCTACACCGGCGAGGTCACGGTTCGCCTGCAAAAGGGGCAGACCGTCTACGGCTCGACGACCATCCGTGTTGAGGACATCGACACGCTCTATTTCACGGGCGAATCCATCTCGCTTGACTTCGACGTTGACTCCGATCTGGGTCTGGTCGCGAAATACGCCAAGCGCTCCATCCACTATAAGGATGGCGATTTCGATTGGAAGCTCGAGCCGGCCGACGCGGAGGCCGCGGCCTTCGGCACGATGAACGGCAATCTCTTCCACAGCGCCAAGGCCGAGAGCACCCTGAAGGGCAAGGTCACCGTCAGCTATACCAAGCAGGACGGCACGGCGCTCACAAGCTCCATTCAAGTCGAGATCGGCAAGATGCCGGTCGTGCTCCAGAATTTCGAGCCGAACAAGAACGGCCCGCTGACCGGCGCGCATTTCCACTGGGGCAAGGCGAGCTTCCACGAGGAGGGCAGCGAATACGGCCCCGGCTACGTCGGCGATTACCCCGAGCTGGAGGTCATCACGGGCGGCACCTACAGTCCGGACGGCCCGACGACCACCCCTCTGACCGCGCCCTATCGCTTTACCGGCAACTACGACACCGCAGTTCCGGCTGCGCCGATCTTCCACGCCAACGGCTACACCTTCTATCTCTGGCCGAACAACTCCATCAAGTCCTACTGCGCGGGCGCGGTCAAGACGACCTCCCGCGAGGGCGGCGCGCAGGTTCGCTCCGGCGAGTATGCGCTGGAGCTGGATTATGACTACTCCTCGTTCGACAACAGCTCGAACTCCAACTTCTACATCCGCTACTGCGGCGACGAGATCAACATCGAGGGCTATCCGACGCAGGTCGGCGTCTGGGTCTATGCCCCGGAGGGCACGCCCCGCTACAACGTCTGGGCCGACGTCGCCGTCTGGAACGGCAGCGGCTACTCCACCAAAAACCTCAAGCTCGTCCATAAGACCGTCGTCGACGGCGTCGAAACGGAGATCAACTCGATCGACTGGGTCGGCTGGATGTACTGCTATGCGGACCTCACCGACCTGCACACCTCCATCACCGCCGAGCACCCGATGAAGATCCGTCAGGGCGAGGGCTTCCTCTGGCTGAGCTACACGCCGGCCAACGGCGAGGGTCGTTATAACGGCACGCTGTATTTCGACGATTACCGCGTCGTTTACGGCACGAACCTTGACGACCTCATCAATCCCGTGATCGACTCGATCTCCGTCAACGGCACGGAGCTTGCCAAGGACGGCTCGACCACGCTCGACACCGGCGACGTGGAGATCACCGCGACCTTCTCCGATCCCGAGAGCCAGAACCGCTCGGGCATCGACGCCACGGCGACCGCCTTCTTCATCGACGGCGTAAACATCCTCGCCGACGGCGACGAGAACACCGCCACCACCCGTACCACGCTGGGCAACGGCCACCACACCGTCCGCGTCCAGATCACCGACGGCGGCGGCAACACCGTTGAGCAGACCCGCGAATTTGAGGTCAACGCAAAGAACGCCACGAATGCAAAGGTCACCTTCGGCGGCAACGGCATCGTGACGCTGGGCGGCAATTATGAAATGAAGCTCACCGCGACCGGCACGGTCAAGCACGTTGAGATGACCGTCGTCGACGTCAACACCGATTTCGGCACGCTGACGCAGACCGCGGGCGGCGCGAGCTACCGCGCACCGGTCGTCACCTTCGCCGACGGCGTGGAGGGCAGCTTTGAATTCGTCTCCACCGGCTATAAGAAGGGCAAGCTCGTCCTGACGGCCGACAAGGCAGACGGCATGACCGGCGACATCGCAACGGTCAGCTTTGAAGTCCCCGCAACGGTCGACCCCGAGGTCGATCACCTGAAATACCGCGTGACCAACATCAGCTTCACCGATCTGAGCGGCAAGGCCGGCACGGACGCCTATGGCTACACCGTTCTGGACGTCACCGCTTACTATTCCATCTCCATCGGCCCGGCACTGGTCGGCAGACCCTGCTCCATCACCGTCTATGACGTCGAGGGTAAGCCCGCCGCGAATGTCAAGGTCTTCCTGAACGGCGCGGAGATCGGCACGACGGACGAAAACGGCGTGCTCACGACCGACGCGCTGAAGGAGCTGGCAGCCGGAACGGAATTCGTCGTCACCGCGAGCAGCGAGCTGGGGCTGTCCTTCGAGGCGAAGGGCACGATCCTGAGCCTTGCGGGCAACGACAATGCCCTGCCCACGGCCATCCGCCACGACATCGTCTCCGACCCGACCACCGAGCGCACGATCAGCTGGTTCACGAACCCGCAATACGCCCGCGCGAAGGCTTACGTCCGCTACATGACCAAGGAGCACTATGATTCGCTCAAGCGCGGCCTCGGCCCGGATTCCGACTACATGACCCTGCGCGGCAACTGCGCGGCGCTCCCGTTCAGCACCTCGAAGAACGCGGCTTACGTCAACACCGTCTCCCTCACCGGTCTGACTCCGGCGACGACCTATGTCTACTGGGTCGGCGACGGCAGCGAGGAGGGCTGGAGCGAGATGCAGAGCTTCACGACCGAGGCGGCCGAGAAGCCCGCGAAGACCTCGTTCTATATCCTCGGCGATACGCAGATGACCGGCGTTGCCGAGAACGATGCGGAGGCCATCTCCTATCTGAATGCGATCCTCAAGGCAGCCGATGAGCACGGCGTGGACTTCGGTCTGCAAACCGGCGACTTCATCGACAACGGCGCAAATTACGTCCACTATCAGCAGATCCTCGACCTGCTGCAGGCCAGCCCTGTCGGCAGCAAATACCTCATCCACGTGCTGGGCAATCACGAGTATTACGGCAACCTCGACGGCGAGACGACCAAGGCAGCCTTCAATCTGCCCTCCAACGACTTCTACTCCGTCGAATACGGCCGCGTCTATGTCGCGGTCATCAACAACACCGCCGACTTCAAGGAGGCCTCCGCATGGCTCAAGGAGGACGCCGCTAAGACCGCGTGCGACTGGAAGGTCGTCATGTTCCATGAGCCCGTCTACTTCACCAATCCCAACGACGGCACGTCCGCAAAGTATCAGGACAGCCTCGTGCCCGCAATGGAGGAGGCCGGGATCGACGTGGTGCTCTCCGGCCATGACCACTCCTACGCCCGCACCGAGCCGCTCAAGGGCGGCAAGGTCGACAAGAACAACGGCCTGAGCTATTTCATCTGCGGTGACCTCGGCGAGAAGTCCCGCAACCTGAACTATAAGGCGGTCGACAACGAGGACTTCCACTTCGCCTACCTGACGCAGGAATACGACGCGCTCTATATGCTTGCCGACGCAACAAAGAACAAGCTTACGATCTCCGCCTATAACGTCGAGGGCGTCCTGCTCGATTCCTTTACCAAGGAAAAGCCCGTCGATCCGATCCCCGATCCTGATCCCAAGCCCGATCCCGACCCCAAGCCGACCGAGCACGATTACGTCTATGACCGCGTGACTGGCAAGCTGAGCTGCTCGCTCCACGCCGACGAGGAAGTTCCTGCCAACTACACCGGCTGGGCAAGCGACCGCTCCACCGGCAAGAAGATGTATTTCATCGCCGGCAAATTCACGACCGGCTGGTTCACGCTGGGCGACACGACCTATCACTTCGACCGCAAGACCGGTCTGCTGCACGATATGAAGACGACCGACATCGTCCCGACCACCTGCTCCGAGCAGGGTCACATGCATCTGGTATGCAGCTGCGGCGCGACCTATGACGCCGAGCTCACCAGACCGACCGGCCACGACAACGAGGAAAAGATCGACGAAAGCGGCAAGGTGACCTATGTCTGCGTCAACTGCGGACGCGTCAGCAAGTACAACATGACCTTTGTCGACGTGCCCGACGACGCATGGTACACCGAGTACATCGACGAGGCCGTCCGCAACGGCTCGTTCAACGGACGCAGTCAGGCGTTCTTCGCGCCGGAGGATTCCATGACCCGCGCCGAGTTCGTCACCGCGCTGTGGCGTCTGGCAGGCAGTAAGATCGTCTCGACGAATCCTTCCACCATCTTCCCGGATCTGACGTCCGGTTGGTACATGAACGCCGTGGCGTGGAGCGCCGAGGAAAAGCTGGTGCTCGGCTTTGAGGACGGCACCTTCCGTCCGGAGGACAACATCTCCCGCCAGCAGATCGTCACGATCCTCTATCGCTACGCGAATAAGGCCGGCATCGACACCTCGAAGCGCGCGAACCTCTCCGTCTCCTACCGCGATGCGGCCGATATTCTCGATTATGCGACCGACGCCGTCTCCTGGGCGACTGCGGCCGGCATCATCAACGGCATGGACGGCAAATTCGAGCCGGACGGCCTTGCAACGCGTGCGCAGGTGGTCGCGATCATCACGCGCTACACGCACTACGTCGAGAGCCTCAACAAAACCAATCCGTGATTTTTGCATCCGTGACGGCGTTCGACTGTTTTCTCGCTCCGGACATGCTACAATGAGGCTACAGCTTATCCAATGCGAGTGCATCTCCCCCAGGCGCCCCTGGCGCTTCCAATCTGACGCCGTCTCAAGCAACGACCGGCTTTGCCCTGCCAACCACGGTTGGCAGGGCTTTTTTCTGCAAAATCTATGCTTGACCAATCGCGCCGAGTGGCGTATAATGTTCCTGTCGGCACCCCGCCGACCCGGAGGATTTTCCATGACAACTTTTGAAACGGATGCCCGCTATCTGGCCAAGACCTACCGCCGCTTCCCGCTCGAGATCGCAGAGGGACACGGCTCGCTTGTGACCGGATCGGACGGGCGGGAATACATCGACCTCGGCAGCGGGATCGCCGTGAATCTGTTCGGTCTTCAGGACGAGCAGTGGAAGCGTGCGGTCATCGCGCAGCTCGACCGCTTCCAGCATTGCTCAAACCTGTATTGCTGCGAGCCGGTCGCAAGGCTGGCAGAGCTGCTCTGCACGCGCACGGGGATGGAGCGGGTGTTCTTCTCCAACTCCGGCGCGGAGGCCAACGAATGCGCCATCAAGGTCGCGCGCAAGTGGGCGGCCGAGGCAAAGGGCAAGGAATTTTATAACATCATCACGCTGAACAAGAGCTTCCACGGCCGCACGCTGGCCACGCTGGCCGCCACCGGTCAGGACGTCTTCCACCGCAATTTTCAGCCGCTTCCGTCGGGCTTTCTCTACGCCGACGTGGGCGACCGCGCCGGACTGGAGCGCCTGCTGAAGGAGCATCCCTGCGCCGCGATCATGATCGAATGCGTGCAGGGCGAGGGCGGCGTCATGCCGATCGGGCAGGCGTTCGCAGACGACATCCGCGCGCTGGCGGAGCAATATCAGGTGCTTCTGATCTGCGACGAGGTGCAGCTCGGCAACGGCCGCAGCGGCAGGCTCTACGGATATATGAACTACGGTCTGACGCCCGACGTCGTCACCACGGCCAAGGGCATCGGCGGCGGTCTGCCGCTCGGCGCGACCCTGCTGGGAGCGCGCGTGGCCGAGGTGCTTCAGCCCGGCGACCACGGCTCGACCTTCGGCGGCAACCCCGTCGCCTGCGCTGGCGGCGTGAGCATCCTCAGCCGCATCGACGAGCCGCTGCTGCGCGGCGTCCGCGAGCGCTCGGACTATATTTTCCGTGAGCTGACCGGCGCCCCCGGCGTGGAATGCGTCAGCGGCATGGGGCTGATGATCGGCGTCAAGACCGCGCGCCCCGCGCGCGAATGTGCCGAGCTGGCGCTTTCGCGCGGCGTGCTGGTCACAACGGCAAAGGACCGCGTCCGCCTGCTCCCCGCGCTCAACATTCCAATGGAACAGCTAAAAACCGCGATTCAGGCGCTCAAGACCTGCGCGGAGAAATGAGGAGACACTATGAACCTGAAAGACAAATCCTTCCTGACCCTGCTGGACTTCACGCCCGAGGAAATCACGGGGCTGCTCGACCTCGCCGCCGAGCTGAAGGCCAAGAAAAAGGCCGGCATCGCGCATGACTGCTGCAAGGGCAAATCCATCGCACTGATCTTTGAAAAGACGTCCACCCGCACACGCTGCTCGTTCGAGGTCGCGGCCTATGACCTCGGGATGCATGTGACCTACCTCGACCCGACCGGCTCGCAGATCGGCAAAAAGGAATCCATCGCAGATACCGCGCGCGTGCTTGGCCGCCTCTATGACGGCATCGAATACCGCGGCTTCGGCCAGAGCATCGTCGAGGAGCTGGCAAAGCACGCAGGCGTTCCGGTCTGGAACGGCCTGACCAACGAATTCCACCCGACGCAGATCCTCGCCGACATGCTGACGATCCGCGAGCATTTCGGCAGCCTCAAGGGGCGCAAGCTCGTGTTTATGGGCGACTGCCGCTATAACATGGCCAATTCGCTGATGGTCGGCTGCGCCAAGCTCGGCCTGCATTTCGTCGCCTGCGGCCCGGAGGGCTTCTTCCCCGACCCGGCGCTGATCGCACGCTGCGAGGAGATCGCCAAGCAGACCGGCGCAACGCTGGCCTTTGAGACCGACCCGATGAAGGCCACCGCCGGCGCCGACGTGATCTACACCGACGTCTGGGTCTCCATGGGCGAGCCGATGGAGGCATGGGAGGAGCGTCTGCAAAAGATGCTGCCCTATCAGGTCACAACCGCGCTGATGGACAACGCCGGAGCGCACGCCGTGTTCATGCACTGTCTGCCCGCCTTCCACGATCTCAACACCGGCATCGGCCGCCAGATCGGCGACCGCTTCCACCTCGACGCGCTCGAGGTCACGGACGAGGTCTTTGAGAGCAGCCGCTCGATCGTCTTTGACGAGGCCGAGAACCGGATGCACACGATCAAGACCGTCCTCGCCGCCACGCTGGCAGACTGATACGGATACCCGCTTCCTCGCAGGATAACGAAGCGCCTGACGCATCGAATGCGTCAGGCGCTTTCTCTGAATGGAACGCCGTCTCGGAACATACACTGCTTCCGAGGTGATGGTTTTTGAAATCGGAACGGAAAATGCTCCTGCCGTGCCTGGCGCTGCCTTTGGCCGTCAGCGCGCTTTCGGCGCTGCTGACCGGCGGCGCCGGGAACGGCTATGCGTCCTGTGAGCTGCCGCCGCTCGCCCCGCCGGGCTGGGTCTTTCCGGTGGTCCGGACGCTGCTCTGTCTGCTGATGGGGCTTTCCTCCTATCTGGCTCTGCGCGGCCGCGCACCGCAGCAGGAGAAGCGCAGCGCAGCGTGGCTTTATCTGGCGCAGCTGGCCGTGAGCCTGATCTGGCCGATCCTGTTTTTCCGGTTGGGCTGGAGGCTGTTCGCGTTTTTCTGGCTCATGCTCCTCTGGCTGCTGGCGCTGCTGACACAAAACGCTTTCTCAAGACTGTCGCGCACCGCCGGGTATCTGCTTTTGCCCCAGCTGCTCTGGGTCGCCTTCTCCGGATACCTGAATCTAAGGAACCTCTGAATAAATCAGCCGCGGCGCTCAGCGGGCCTTTTGCCCCAACTTATTGGTTTGAAAATCTTGAAATACACAAAGTATTCCTGCGATTTCCAAACCTCAATTTGGAAACAAAATCCCTCGCTGACCGCTCTTGCGATTTAATCAGAGCTTCCCTAACTGTCTGGATGCTGAACTGACGGCGGGTCAGGACGCTGCCGGGGCAGCGCCTTTCGGCATTTTGAACCGTTATTCCGCCTTCCAGCTGAAGGTGCCTCCGGCATCGACGTCGCCGCCGACGTCCCCGCAGGTCACGCTTCCACCGGCCTCCACATCGCCGGTCACGTCCTCACAGGTCACGCTTCCGCCCGCGTCCACGCTTCCGGCCACGTCGCCGCAGTTCACGCTTCCCTCGGCCTCCACATCGCCCCCGACCGCGCCGCAGTTGACCGTTCCATCGGCCTGAACGTCGCCGGAGACGTCGCCGCAGCTGACGCTTCCTTCGGCCTTGACATCCCCTGCGACGTCGCCGCAGGACAGCGACAGCGCGCATTTCACGTCGACCGCCTCGCCCACAAACTCGAAGGTGATCTTCTCGGCGGGCGGGTAATGCGCGAGCAGGCCGTGCCCCTGCATCGCAACGATGCGCACGGTCTCGTCATCCTCCCACGGAAGCCCCGGCACGGCTGCGCACGACTGATCCGGCCTGCCAAGCAGCGCGTCGATCGAAACGCCGAACAGCTCCGCCAGCGCCGGGAGCTGCTCGATATCCGGGCAGCATTGGTCGTTTTCCCATTTGGAGACCGCCTGATTTGTGATGCCCAGCGCCGTTGCCAGCTTTTCCTGCGTCATGCCCTTTTCCTTGCGATAGGCCGCGATCCGATTGCCCAATGTCATCGTAATTCCCTCCTGATTCAAAATCTTGTCGTCCGTTTTTCTGTAGCTACGCTCCGATCATATCAGGTTTTTATAACTTTTTCAATCAAAAATCGGTTGATTTATCGTAATTTCCACAAACCGACGGTTGGAAGGCGTCCGTAGACGGAAAAATTCCCGCTCAACCGGCGGTTGGAGCGGGAATTCACATTATTGCTTTGTCAGGTTCAGGGTCAGCGTCATATCCTTCTGCTGCATTTCAAGCGTCAGCGTATCGCCGCTGACGGTGAAGCGGCAGCTCACGGAGGCCTCGCCCTGCGGCGTCAGCTGCACGCGGTCACCGTCCTCGACGTAAACGCCTGTCTCCTCCGGGTTTTTCAGCACGCCGTCCTTCAGTGTCTGGCTCATCTGCTCGATCTGCTCCTTCAGATAGGCGTCCAGATAGGCGTCCATGCTCATGCCGGTCGTCTCCTTGATCGTCTTATCCAGTTCCTCGGCGGAGTAGCCGTCGGACATCTGACTGTAAAACACCTGCCGCAGATTCTCCTTATAGCCCATCACAACGTCCGACAGTACGTCGAGCACGCGCGCCGTGTCGAAGCTCATGCGATACGTCCCGCCGCGCTCAAAGGTCAGAACCAACGGAATTTCAACCTTGGAATCCAGCGTGACCGCCGACTGTCCGGTCTGCTCGGCAAGCATCGCACCGATCAGCTCGGTCACATCCGTGCTCCCCGACCAGGTTCCGACAAGCTTGCCCGGCCTGCCGCAGCCAACGAGCGCCGTCAGCAAAAGTGCAAGGGTCAAAATCAGCGAAAAAATCCGTTTCATGCCTGTTCTCCGTTCCTTCTGCTGCAAAAACACCCGGACGCCCCGCAGGGACATCCGGGCGCTTGCATTTTTTGATTAGTTGACACGATTCATGACAAACTCAAGCTGATCCATTCCAGCGAAAGTATCGTCGTCCAGATCCATCTGCGCCAGTTCAAAGGTCAGCGTCAGCTTGCTGCCGTCGAGCTTGAACGTGATGATCTCGTCCTCGTCGTCCTCCGGATGCAATGTGAGCGTGCTGTCCTTGATTTCAAACGTACCGGTCTCATTGAGGTCAGGCATCTCGAGGTCAGAATTATTCTCAATATCACCCATATTGGAATCGATGTATTCGTCAATAGACATACCAAGGCTGGACTCCAGCACAGCATCCGCATCCTCGCGGCTGATGCCCTGTGCCTCTGCGCCCTTATAAATTTCTTCCTTGATGATGTCCTTCATCGAATCTACGATGGTCATAATAGACTCCATTGTCTTGTCCTTGTCGACTTCGATGGCATATGTGCCGTCCTCATTCAAAGCTATCGTGCAATAGATATAAATCGGGTCCGGGTCGATCTCATACTCGCTGCCAAGCTGCTCTTTCATCAAGTTGACCATGGCTTCAGTCATGTCAGCCTTGCCTTCCCACTTGCCGATCAGCGGGTTCTTGCCGCAGCCCGCAAACAGGCTGAGAATCAGCACAAGCACGAGGGAGAGCGCACAAATCTTCTTCATGTTGAATAATCCTCCTTTCTTCTTCGCCGGGGTATGGGTTAATTGTAACAAAGCCCCTGCGGATTGTCAAGCTTTCTTTCCGCGCGGCGACGATTTTGGCGTTTCGGCCGCGCGCAGCTCCATGATGCGGTCGCGCAGAACGGCAGCGTATTCGTATTCCATCATCCGCGCAGCGGCCTTCATCTCTTTTTCCAAGCGCGCGATCTCGCGTTCTCGCTCGACGCGCGTCATCTTAACGCCGTCTGCGCGCTTGGCCTCGCCCTCGGACTGCGTGATCTCGATTAGCTCGCGCACGTCCTTGATGATGGTTTTCGGCACGATGCCGTGCGCACGGTTATACGCATCCTGAATCGCGCGGCGGCGCTCCGTCTCGTCGATGGCCGCGCGCATGGCGGGCGTGATCTTATCGGCGTACATGATAACGCGTCCCCCGGCGTTTCGCGCGGCGCGGCCGATCGTCTGGATCAGGCTCGTCTCACTGCGCAGGAAGCCCTCCTTGTCTGCATCGAGGATCGCCACCAGCGAGACCTCGGGCAGATCCAAGCCCTCGCGCAGCAGGTTGATGCCGACCAGCACGTCGAATTTCGCCAGACGCAAATCGCGCAGAATTTCCATACGCTCGAGCGCTGCCACGTCAGAGTGCATATAGCGCACACGGATACCCGCCTTTTGCAGATAAGTTGTCAGATCCTCTGCCATTTTTTTCGTCAGCGTCGTGACGAGCACACGCTCCTGCCGCGCAATTACGGCGTTGCATTCGCCGATCAGATCGTCGATCTGCCCCTCGATGGGACGCACGTCGATCCTCGGATCAAGCAGACCGGTCGGGCGGATGACCTGCTCGACGACCTGCCCGGCGCGCTCGCGCTCGAACTCTGCCGGAGTCGCCGAGACATAGACGGCCTGCCCGATCTTGCTCTGGAACTCCGGGAAGGTCAGCGGCCGGTTGTCGAACGCGCTCGGCAGGCGGAAGCCGTAATCGACCAAGCTCTCCTTGCGGCTGCGGTCGCCGGCGTACATCGCGCGCACCTGCGGCAGTGTGACGTGGCTCTCGTCGACAAAGAGCAGAAAATCCTTCGGGAAATAGTCCAGCAGCGTCATCGGCGGCGTGCCCGGCGCGCGGCCGGAAATCACGCGGGAATAGTTCTCGATGCCGCTGCAAAAGCCAATTTCTTGTAACATTTCAATATCATACATCGTGCGCTGGCGGATGCGCTGCGCCTCGAGGAGCTTGTCGTGCGCCTTGAACCACGCCTCGCGCTCCTCCATCTCGCGCTCGATCTCGATGATCGCGCGGTTGAGCTTCTCGCGGCTCGCAACATAGTGCGACGCCGGATAGATCGCGACGTGGTTGACCACGCGCTCCGGCACGCCGGTCACGGCATTGATCTCAGAAATCCGCTCGATCTCGTCGCCGAAGAACTCGACGCGGATCGTCCGCCCCGACCAGTAGACCGGGTAGATCTCCACCGTGTCACCGCGCACGCGGAAGTGATTGCGCGCAAATTCGAGATCGTTGCGCTCATAGCGGATCTCGACGAGCTTTTTGGTCAGCTCGTCGCGCGGCTTGACCATGCCGGTGCGCAGGGAGATGACCATGTTCTGATAGTCGATCGGGTCGCCCAGACCGTAGATACACGAGACGGACGCCACAACGATCACGTCGCGCCGCTCGAAGAGCGAGGACGTCGCGCTGTGCCGCAGGCGCTCGATCTCGTCGTTGACTGCCGAGTCCTTTTCGATATAGGTGTCGGTATGGGCGATGTAGGCCTCCGGCTGGTAATAGTCGTAGTACGAAATAAAATATTCGACGGCGTTTTCCGGGAAGAATTCCCGGAATTCGCTGCAAAGCTGGGCGGCAAGCGTCTTGTTATGAGCCAAAACCAGCGTCGGGCGGTTCAGATTGGCAATGACGGAGGCCATCGTAAAGGTCTTACCCGAGCCGGTCACGCCCAAAAGCACCTGCTCCTTCATCCCCTTTTTCAACCCCTCGGTCAGCGCCGCAATGGCCTGCGGCTGGTCGCCGGTGGCCGAATACGGCGCGTGCAGCTTGAATTCCATATGCTTCCTCCTCAGACCTTCTTTTTGCGCGGCTTCGGCAGGGGCGTCGCCGCCTCCAGCACCGGCAAGACACGCTCGAGCAGCGCCGTGTTCTCTAAATCGAGGACATAATGCTCCTTTGCGCCCTCATAGGGCTGGCCGCAAGCCGCCTGTTCCATCAGCACGGCAAGCTCCGGCAGTTTTTTCACAAACACCGTGTTGTCGCACACGAGCAGCAGCGGTTTGCCGCTGCGGTAGGCCATGTATTCGCCAAACAGTTTGCGGCAGCGCCAGTCGCCAAAGGCCGCCAGTCGTTCCATCACATACTCCATATATGCCGCTGTTGTCGCCATGCGCTTCTCCTCCGGCTCTGCAAGCTTCTTTCATCATTATACGCGAATCGCCCCGCCCCGTCAAGACGCCAAAAACCGGGACGGCGCGGCCGTCCCGGTTAAAACGAAGCCTCGTAGTAATAGAATTCTCCGCAGATGTGCTCAACATAGTACCGGTTGTCTCCGTCCGGCTGCCGCCACTCGAAGCCCTTTCCCGACGGCTGCAATTGCGAGGCATCGCTCGGACCGCACCATGCCCCGGCGAGGTCATGGTCTGCCGAATAGAAAAAGCCCACATAGGTCGTATCCGGTCCGAAGCCCGCGCCCCCACAGCCAAAATCGACCACATCTCTGTTCCTGCTGACCGACCGTACGACATCCACATTTTCAAATTGTTCGGTCGTTCCGTCCTGAATGCTCAGAAGCAGCGCATCCTCGTGCACGCATACGAACTCGAAAATCTCGCCCTTACCCGCGCGATCGTCGGTCACGCGGTCCGCGCTCCGCATGAACAGCACAAAGCGCCCCATCTCACCCAGATTGCATACGGCAAGCAGCGCCGCGATCCCCGCTCCCAACAGCAAAAGCAGAACAAGCAGGAGACAGAAGCGCCGAATCAACGCCCGCCTCATTCTCTGCCCAATAGGCGTGCGTAACGGTTGGACAGGCACGCGGCGGCCACACAGGCGGCCGCACTGAGCGCGCATCCGCCCGCGACGAACGGCGCGGTCAGCACGATCCCATGGGCTGCATAGTGAACGGCCGCCCAGACGTAACCGAGCGCGATGAGCACGGCCGTTATCGCGCAGGAGCAGACGGAGAATGCCCTTCTGCTCGGGTAGAGCCGCAGGAAAAACCAGTTCGCCAGAGACAGGAGCGAGGCGGTCGCCGGAACGATCAGTGCGATCGCCCACAGGCCGTTGGAAGCACCGGCCGGCGTCCGATTTTCAAGCACAACGCCCAGCGTCAGCACACCGAAGGACACAAACAGCAGCAGCGATTGCAGCAGCGACGCCTGCCAAGCGCATACCCGGCGCGGCCGCGCGGACATGGGTGCGTCCTCCTGTGCCGGACAGGCAGCGCGCATCTGTTCATAGCTTTTCCGGCATTTTTCGCAGGTTTTCAGGTGCGCGGCCACGAGCGCCGCGCTCTCCGCCGTGCAGCAGCCGTCGACATACAGCGGCAGAAGATCACTGATCACATTACAGTCCATATGTTTTCTCCAATCCTTCCATGATTTTTTTCTTGGCGCGGTAGTAGGTGACGCGCGCCCAGCTTTCGCTTTTTCCGAACATTGCGCTGATATTCTTCAGGGACAATCCGCCGAAAACAGCGAGAAGAAACACCTCTTTGTAAGGCGCCTCCAGCGCGTTCAGGCAAGAAAACGCCGCCCCGGCAAGCTCCTTTTCCTCGAAAAGCTCGGCAAGCTCCGTTCCGTCCGCCATCGACGGCTCTTCCGACAGCGGCAGACTTTTTTTCTGCTCGTTATACCACGCAAAATAGGTGTTTTTCGCGATCCGGCACAGCCACGCCGACGCCCTTGTTTCGTCGTGCAGACTCGACAGGTTGATATAGGCGCGAAAAAAGGTCTCCTGCATCAGCTCCTCGGCCAAGGACGCATCCGCGCACAGCTTCATCAGAAATCGAAAGATCAGCCGATTGTTTTCGCGGAACATCGCTTCAAAATCCGGCACGTCATCACCACCTTCCATTTATTAGATCAGAAAAACCGCAAATCGTTACAGCATCGCAGAGGATTTTTCGAACGCATTACAGATTTTCCCCAAAGGAATATAAAAAACCGGGACGGCGCGGCCGTCCCGGTTGATGTGACTGTATGAGCTTACAGCTTCGAAGCGTTGACCTTGACGCCGGGGCCCATGGTGGAGACGACGACGCAGGAGCGCACATACTGACCCTTCGCAGCGGCGGGCTTCGCCTTGATGACGGCGCCCATCAGCGCATTGAAGTTCTCGGTCAGCTTCTCTGCACCGAAGGAAACCTTGCCGATCGGGCAGTGGATGATGTTGGTCTTGTCGAGACGATACTCGATCTTACCGGCTTTGATCTCCTTGATGGCGGCAGCCACGTTCGGCGTGACGGTGCCGGCCTTCGGCGACGGCATCAAGCCCTTCGGGCCGAGCACCTTACCGAGACGGCCGACGATGCCCATCATATCCGGGCAAGCGACGACGACGTCGAAATCGAACCAGTTTTCCTTGGTGATCTTCTCAACGAGATCCATGCCGCCGACATAATCGGCGCCAGCCTCGCGGGCTTCGTCCGCCTTGGCGTCCTTCGCGAAAACGAGAACCTTGCGGGTCTTGCCGGTGCCGTTCGGGAGCACGATGGCGCCGCGGACCTGCTGATCGGCATGACGGGAGTCGACGCCGAGCTTGATGTGGATTTCGACGGTCTCGTCGAACTTCGCCGGGGCGGTCTTGACCACGAGGGCAAGGGCATCGGCGGCTTCATACTGCACGGAGCGGTCGATCTGCTTCGCGCTGTCCTGATATTTCTTACCTCTAAACAATGTTAAATCCTCCTAAAAAGTGGTGATGCGGAATAATCCTCCCACATATCAGGGTCTGAAACGGCGACCCTGTCAGAACTGCAATCAGTCGGTGACGGTGATGCCCATGCTGCGGCAGGTGCCGGCAACCTGACTCATAGCGGCTTCGATGGAAGCGGCGGTGAGGTCGGGCATTTTTCTCTCGGCGATCTCACGCACCTGAGCGGTGGTGATGGAGCCGACCTTTTCCTTGTTGGGAACGCCGGACGCCTTGTCCAGACCGGCAGCCTTCAGAATGAGGGTCGGGGTCGGAGGAGTCTTGGTGATGAAGGAGAAGGAACGATCGGAATAGACCGTGATGACGACCGGGATTTTAAAGCCGGCCTGATCCTTGGTGCGATCGTTGAATTCCTTGATGAACTGCGCGATGTTCACGCCGTGCTGACCCAGAGCCGGGCCGACAGGGGGCGACGCAGTGGCCTTTGCGGCCGGGATCTGAAGTTTGATATAACCAGTAACTTTCTGTGCCATAAGTAGCACCTCCAAATTGAAATGTGGTGATACGCCGGGGCGTATTTTTGGCGGGGGATCCAAAAACCCCTCCCACGTTTGTGACCGGGCTTTACTCGGACACCAGCTCCGCCTGATCCAGCTCCAGCTCGACCGGCATTTCCCGGCCAAACATGGAAACGGTCACGCGGACCTTGTTCTTTTCGACGTCCAGCTCCTCAACGACGCCATTGAAGCCGCTGAGCGGGCCGTCGACGATCGCAACGGTATCTCCGACCTTGTAGCCGACGACGATCTCGCGCTTCTCCATGCCGAGCTGATAGACCTCGTCGTCCGTCAAAGGCGTGGGCTTATCGCTGCCGGATGTGACGAAACCGGTGACGCCGCGGACATTCTTGATGATGTACCACGCGTCGTCCGTCATCACCATCTTGACCAGAACATAGCCGGGAAACACCTTGCGGTCATAGGTCTTCGGACCGTTGTCGGTGATCTCGGTGACGGTCTCCATCGGAATGGCGACCTGATAGATGATATCCTGCAGGCTGCGGTTTTCGACCGTCTTTTCAATGGTCGTTTTTACGGTGTTTTCATAGCCGGAATAGGTATGCACAACATACCATTTTGCTGCCTCTGCCATGGCGGCCTCAGAACTTGCCCAGCAGGGTGACGCCCTCGTTTGCCAGCCAGTCAAACAGGCAGACGATGATACCGACGATCAGGATGGAAGCCAGAACGACGAGCGTGTTGTTGACCAACTGCTTGCCGGACGGCCAAACGACCTTCTTCAGCTCGCTCTTCATCTCCCGGAACCACTTGGAAATCGCACGGCCGGAACGGACGAAGAAATTGGGCTTCTTGTTGACTTCTGCCATCGTGTTCCTTCCTTTCCTTTACTTGGTCTCGGTGTGAACGGTATGCTTTCTGCAGAACCTGCAATACTTCTTCATTTCAAGACGGTCGGGATCGTTCTTCTTGTTCTTCATCGTGTTGTAGTTTCTCTGCTTGCACTCGTTGCAGCGAAGCGTGATCTTTACGCGCATTTCGGCACCTCCTTAAAATACTTGCCTCCCTGTATCACCGCGGTCTATGAAAAATTTAGCTGGTGCGAAACTACGCTGCACCGTCCGCGGCTGAAAATGGGCGTAAAAAGATACCCCCTTTTTCACAGGTAGATTCATTCTATCACAAAAAAATCCGTGGGTCAAGCCTGAATTTACGTTTTTTCCTGCTTTTTTCCCCGTATTTCAAAGAAAACCGCCGGAGCAGCTGCCCCAGCGGTGCGACATATTGAAAAAACGGTTCCGGCACGCTGACGGGTCGAAAAAATCACTTCTGAGCGGCGGTGATGATCGCCATGTGATAGACCTCGTCGGCGTTGCAGCCGCGGCTCAAATCGTTGATCGGCGCGTTCAGGCCGAGCAGGATCGGGCCATAGGCCTCGTAGCCGCCCAGACGCTGCGCGATCTTATAGCCGATGTTTCCGGCCTCAATGCACGGGAAGATGAAGGTGTTCGCGTGACCGGCGACCTTCGAGCCGGGGAACTTGAGCTGCCCGACGACCGGCGAGACCGCCGCGTCAAATTGCATCTCGCCGTCGATCGCAAGGTCGGGCGCGAGCGCCTTGGCCTTCTCGGTGGCCTTCTGCGACAGCGCGACCGTGCCGCCCTTGCCGCTGCCCTTGGTGGAGAAGCTCAGCATCGCCACGCGCGGGTCGATGCCGAAGAGCTTCGCGCAGCTCGCGACCTCGACGGCGACCTCGGCCAGCTTGTCGGCGGCGGAAACCGTCACATTGCCGTCCTTGTCGACGGAATCTTCATAAGAAATATTGATGGCGCAGTCGCCCATGGCCAGCTTCTCTTCGCCGCGGACGAGGATGAAGCAGGAGGAGACGAGATGCGCGCCGGGCTTCGTCTTGACGAGCTGGAGCGCCGGACGAACGGTGTCGGCCGTGGAATAGGTCGCGCCGCCGAGGAGCGCGTCGGCATAGCCCATCTTGACGAGCATCGTGCCGAAATAGTTGCCCTTGCGCAGGTTCGCGCGGCAATCGTCGGCGGTCATCTTGCCCTTGCGCAGCTCCACCATTCTGGCGACCATGGCGTCCATCTCCGGGTAGGTCTCCGGATCAAAGATCTCCAAGCCGTCAATGTCAAAGCCGCCCTCTGCCGCCTTGGCGCGAACCGTCTCGACCCTTCCGATCAGGATCGGGGTGAGAATGCCCTCGCGCTTCAGGCGCGCGGCGGCCTCCAGAATGCGGGCGTCATGGCCCTCGGTGAACACGAGCTTGCGGGGTTCGCCGCTCTTGAGCAGCTCAATCAAACGGTCAAACATCTTTTTTCTATCCTCCGTGAAATTTGTAAATTCCGAACGGTCGTTACCGAACTCTCTAGGGAACCTCTGATTAAATCGCAAGAGCGGTCAGCGAGGGATTTTGTTCCAGATTGAGGTTTGGAAATCGCAGGAATACTTTGTGTATTTCAAGATTTTCAAACCGATAAGCTGGGGCAAAAGACCCGCTGAGCGCCGCTGCCGATTTATTCAGAGGTTCCCTAGTTCTATTATACTCCCTGCCGGGGCGGAAAATCAAGGCCGAGCGCCTGATTTGACAAAATTTCGACGATTTTCCCGGTCATGGGGTGCGCAAAGCGCAGCGAGACGGCGCAGAGCTGCTGGCCGGTCAGGCCGAGCGCGTCGGAAAGCGCGCGGCTGACGGCCGTGGCATACTGCGGGTCGCCGAGGATGGGGCAGCCAAGGTATGCGCAGTGCAGGCGGAGCTGATGCGTCCGGCCGGTCAGCGGGTGCAGCTCCAGCAGGGAGCAGACCGTTCCGCGCACCGGCCGCGTCTCGAGCACGCGATAGGCAGACCGCGCAGGCTTGCCCGAGGGGTCGACGCGGCGCAGCAGACTGCTGCCCGGCACGCGCGCGATCGGCGCGTCGATCTCGCCGGACGCCTCCGGCGGAACGCCGAGCACAGCCGCGTGATAGGTCTTTTCGATCGTCCCGGCGCGCTGCATCGCGTGAAAGCGCGCGTGGACATGGGAGCTTTTCGCCAGCAGCACAACGCCGAAGGTGTCGCGGTCGAGGCGGCTGACCGGGTGCACGGCGCTCGCCTGCCCCGTTTTCTGATAGTAATCGAGCAGGAAATTCGCCAGCGTGCCGGTGTTCCGGGCGGACGAGGGGTGCATCAGCACGCCGGGCGGCTTGTCCAGCGCGATGAGCCACTCGTCCTCGAGCAGAATGCGCAGCTCCCCTGCCTCCGGCGCATAATTTTCCGGTGCGTTCTCGTCCATGCAGACCTCAATGCGGTCGCCGACGCGCACCGGATAGTCGGTGAACACGCGCTGGCCGTTGACTGTGTAGGCGCCGCGGAATTTCAGCCGTTTGACCAGCGACGAGGACAAGGCAAGCTCCCGTCGCAGAAACGACAGGAGCTTGCCTTCCCGCTGGGCGGTGCATTGCAGCCTCATGTTCCGGTCTTCGGCAGGATGTAGTTTTCCAGACAATAGCGCATGATCGAGCGGCGCGTAATGATGCCGATGAAATCGCCCTTGTCGTCGATCACCGGCACGAAGTTCTGGTCGGTGGCCTTGAGCACAAGCTCCTGCATATCGGTCGAGACGGAGACGGGTAAATTGTCCTTGCGGTGCGTGATCTCCATAATGTTGTGCTTTTCGGTGTCGCGCAGATCCATGCAGCAGAGGTTTTTGATCGCCCAGAGCAGGTCGCCCTCGGTCAGCGTGCCGCAATAAAGTCCGTTGCGGGCAAGGATCGGGATGGCGGCATAGCCGGAGTGCTCCATGCGCTCGAGCGCCTGCCGCAGCGTGAAGTCCTCGTAAAGATAGGCACAGTTTGCCTTCGGGGTGAGAAAGAAAAGAAGATTCAAAACAATACTCCCTTGTCATTGAAATCGTCGGATATTCGCGGGTCTTCCGCTGATCTTATTATAGCATAAAAAATCCTCGAATGCTGTTAAGAATCTGTTACAACGAAAAACCCGCCCGAAAAATTTCAAGCGGGTTTTTTGTGTACATCGACGAAACGATCAGGTCGTGGGCTGATTGGCGTCCTCGATGATCTTGACGAATTTTTCCGGGACGAGAGAGGCGCCGCCGATCAGGCCGCCGTCGATGTCCGGCTGAGCCAGCAGGTCATAGGCGTTCTTGTCGTTCATGGAGCCGCCGTAGAGGATCGTGGTGGCGCGGGCGTTCTTCGAGCCGAACAGCTTGCGCACGACCGTGCGGATGAGCTGGCAAACCTCCTCGGCCTGCTCCGGCGTCGCGGTGCGGCCGGTGCCGATCGCCCAGATCGGCTCATAGGCAATCACGACCTTGCGGATCTTCTCCTCGGTGATGCCGGCCAGCGCCAGCTTGATCTGCATGGTGATCCATTCCTCGGTGATGCCGGACTCGCGCTGCTCCAGCGTCTCGCCGCAGCAGACGATCGGGATCAGGCCGGCCTCGAGCGCGGCCTTGACCTTTGCATTGACCTCGGCATCCGTCTCGCCCATGGCGCGGCGCTCGGAATGGCCGATGATGACATACTTGCAGCCGGCGTCGACCAGCATTGCCGTCGAGATCTCGCCGGTGTAGGCGCCGGAGGCGTTGGCGTTGCAGTTCTCCGCACCGATGCCGATGCGGGTCTCGCGCATGGCGCGGGCGGCGGCCGGGATGCAGACGGCCGGGACACACAGCGCGATGTCGCACCAGCGGCCCTTCGGGAGGATGCCCTTCAGCTCGGTCATAAAGGTCTTTGTTTCGGAGGGCGTCTTGTTCATCTTCCAGTTTCCGGCGATGAGCGTCTTACGGTACTTTCTGTTCATGGCTTCCTCCTCAGTCCTTATCCTGCAGGCAGGCAATGCCCGGAAGCTCCAGGCCCTCGAGGAACTCGAGAGACGCGCCGCCGCCGGTGGAAATATGGGTGATCTTGTCGGCAAAGCCAAGCTGCTCGCAGGCAGCCGCGCTGTCGCCGCCGCCGACGATCGTCACGGCGTCGGAATCGGCCAGCGCCTGCGCAACGGCGATGGTACCCTTCGCCAGCGTCGGGTTCTCGAACACGCCCATCGGGCCGTTCCAGACGACGGTCTTGGCGCTCTTTGCCGCCTCGGCAAACAGGGCGCGGGTCTTTTCGCCGATGTCAAGGCCTTCCATATCGTCCGGGATCTCGTTGGAGGAAACGGTCTTAACGGCGATCTCGGCGTCGATCGGGTTCGGGAAGTCGGCCGCAACGACGGTGTCGATCGGCAGGAGGAGCTTGACGCCCTTCTCCTCGGCCTTCTTCATCATGTCCTTGCAGTAGTCGATCTTCTCGTTATCGAGCAGGGACTTGCCGACGGAATAGCCCTTGGCGGCGAGGAAGGTGAAGGCCATGCCGCCGCCGATGATGAGGGTGTCGACCTTTTCGAGCAGGTTGTTGATGACGTTCAGCTTGTCGGAGACCTTTGCGCCGCCGAGGATGGCGACGAAGGGACGCTCCGGATCGGCCAGCGCCTTGCCCATGATGGAGACCTCTTTTTCAACAAGGAAGCCGCAGACAGCGGGCAGATAATCCGCCACACCGGCCGTGGAGGCATGGGCGCGATGCGCCGTGCCGAAGGCGTCGTTGACGAAAACATCGGCCAGAGAGGCCAGCTTCTTGCTCAGCTCGGGATCGTTCTTCGTCTCGCCCTTTTCAAAGCGGGTGTTCTCGAGCAGCATGACCTCGCCGTCCTTGAGCGCGGCGGCCTTCGCCTGTGCGTCCTCACCGGCGACGTCCTTGGCCATGACGACCGGCTTGCCGAGCAGCTCGCTCAGGCGGTCGGCGACGATCTGAAGGCTCAGCTCGGGCTTGTACTCGCCCTTGGGCTTGCCCATGTGGGAGCAGAGAATGACCTTCGCGTTGTGGTCGATGAGATAGCGAATGGTCGGCAGCGCCGCGACGATCCGCTTGTCGCTGGTGATCTTGCCGTCCTTGGTCGGAACGTTAAAGTCGCAGCGGCAGAGCACGCGCTTGCCGCAGACATCGATCTGTTCTACGGATTTCTTATTGTAGTTCATGTTTACCTCCTATGATGCTGTATGCAGTTGCATGGGTTTGACGATTTTGGGTTGTCACCGTTTCATTTTTCCGAAGTCCTGCAAATGCGGGAAGTCCTGCTGGCGCAGCGCCTCAAAAACGCCGACGGCGACGGAATTGCTCAGGTTCAGACTGCGTGCCTCGGTGCGCATGGGGATGCGCACGCAGCTTTCAAAATGTGCTTCGAGGAAGGCCTCCGGCAGGCCGCGCGTCTCGCGGCCGAAAAACAGGAAGCAGCCGTCGGCATAATCCGCCTCGGTATAGGCGCGCGGTGCTTTGGTCGAAAACAGGCGCATCTGGCGGATATCGTTTTTCTCAAACAGCTCGTCCAGATTCTCATAGACCCGGACGTCGACCAGATGCCAATAATCCAGCCCGGCGCGCCGCACGGCGCGTTCGGAAATATCGAAGCCCAACGGCTTGACCAGATGCAGCACCGAGCCTGTGGCGGCGCAGGTGCGCGCGATGTTGCCGGTGTTCTGCGGGATCTCCGGCTCGACCAAAACGACGTTCAGCATAGTTCCTCGCGGGGCTGTTCTGGATGTGCAGCGCTGCCCCACTCCGCTGCTTGAACTATTCTATGACAAATCGACCGAAAATTCAACTGTTTTTCTGCAAATTTCAAAAAAGTTTCTGATTTTCCGTGGAGCAAAACAAACGGACGGGCAGCAGTCCGTCTCAGTCCCACGATTCCGCCGTCTCCGCCGCTTTCTCGGCGGGCGGCATTGGCGACGCGAAAGCCCTGATCCGGCCGTCTGCGGCGGCAGACAGACAGAGCAGGGCTTTTCGGGCAATTCGCATGCGTCGGCTTTGGAAGCCTCAGCCGTGCCTTGCGCAGCTCATCGGAAGTTATTTTGGGAACCTCTGATTCAATCGCAAGAGCGGTCAGCGAGGGATTTTGTTCCGAATTGAGGTTTGGAAATCGCAGGAATCCTTTACGTATTTCAAGATTTTCAAACCAATCAGTTGGGGCAAAAGACCCGCTGAGCGCCGCTGCCGATTGATTCAGAGGTTCCTTCATATCGGCCGAGCCGTTACGGTTCGAGAAGCCGAAGCATACCGGCGTGGAGCGCGGAGGCTGTCGGCATGGCGGGAACCGCGCCAAAAGCGGTTGCGGTCAGCGAACCGGCCACGCAGGAAACGCCGAGAATGTGCTGCAAGACCTGCGGCGCGGGAATTCTGTCGCAGCAGTCGCAGAGCAGCAGCTCGGAAAGGAAGGTTCCCCAGAAGGCGTCTCCGGAGCCGGTGGTGTCCAGCGCGGTGACCTGAATCGTGTGCTGCCGCAGAAAAACGCCGTTTCTGCATAGGCAGAGGCAGCCGTCGGCGCCAAGCGTAACGACAAGCATCCGAATATCGTAACGTTCCAAAAGCTCCCGCATTCCGGCCGTGTGATCGGAGGCCTTAGTCAGAAATTCAAGCTCCTCCTCGGAAAGCTTGACAAGGTCGGCATAGCGCAGCCCCTCGCAGATCGCATGATAGGCGGAGTCCGTATCGGGCCAAAGCGGCAAGCGGAGGTTGGGGTCAAACGCGATCACCGCGCCCTTTGCCCTTGCGTGTCTCACCGCCTCAAGGGTAGCCGAGCGCACCGGCTCGGCAGTCATGGAAACCGAGCCGAAATGGAAGATACCCGCTTGCTCCAGAAGCGTCAGCGGCAGCTCGGTGGATCGGAGCATACAATCGGCGCTGTGCTGCCGGTAAAAGCTGAAGGATCGATCCCCGCGCTCGTCCAGAGAGACAAACGCCAAGGTGGTCGGCTCCGTCTCGCTGCGCAAAAGGCCGTCGGTGCATATGCCGTTGCGCTCCATCGTGCTGCGGATCAGCCGTCCGAAGACGTCATTGCCGACTTTGCCGATAAATGCGGTCTGCATATTCAAATGGGAGGCGGCGGCCAAAACATTGCTCGGCGCGCCGCCGGGAGCGCCCAGATAGGACACCTTCCCGCTCTCCTGCTGCCCGCCGGGAACAAAGTCGATCAAGGCTTCTCCAAGCGCAACCATGTCGTATTTCGGCGCTGCCTCGCAGCGGATGCACGCGCCGTTGCGTTCTTTGAGGGAGGCCTCCGCGTCGGCGCGGAACACGAGTCTCGGGGCGCGGGTCGGATCCGCCTCCGGAAACGCCTGCGCTCCTTCAAAGCTGTACAGCTCAATGGGCGCGGGGCCGTCGAGCGCAACGCACTGCACACGGCCGCGCGCCGTATCGTTTTCGACCGGCGCAAACTGAGGCCGGAAGTCGTATGTGCCCAGCTCCCGGAAGGATGCGGCAAAATCGCGCGCGGAAAGGCCGATGTGCTCCAGGCCGAGTATTTCCGCAGAGTCGGGCGGGTAGTCCTTGTCAAGGCGCTGGCAGAATTCAAATTTTGTTCCAAAGGGGGCGATCAAATTGAAATACCTTGTGCCCGTGCCGAAAACCTTGGGATTAAAAAAGGGATCGCCTCCATCGTGCTCCGGCGCGAGGCCTTTTGAAAGCAGCGCGCGCAGCAGAGCGCCGGCATCCGGGGTCTCAAGGGCGATGTGCTCAAGCCCGACGACCTCGCCCGGCGCGCAGAGGGGCGCGTTCCCCTCGGCGGTGACGAGGCGCAGACGACAATTTCCGCAGACATAAAGCCTGCCGTCTCCGACGGGCAGAAAGTGCAGGACGGTTTCCAGCCAGCGTCCCGCCTCTTCCGGCGAGGGGACGGGCAGCTCAATACAGTGCAAGCGCATAGTGAAAACTCCTTATTCGTTGATATTACGGCGCGGAAGCGTGCCCAAATAGATGCTGTTGAGGATCACGTGGTTCTGCTCTGCGAGGTTCTGCGTGCAATTTTCGCGGCTGACAAGCTGCGCAGCGGGCAGGGCTCGCTGATCGGCGCGCTGATCCTCGGGAACCTTTCCAACGGCATGAACCTGCTGGGAATCGGCACGGTCTATCAGTTCATCGTCGAGGGCGCCGTGCTGGTTGTGGCTGTCGTTCTCGATCTGACGCTGAAGGGCAACGGCCTTCGCATCAAAAAGCCGCATCGGTCACGCTGACCGTGCAGCTCCAATCGGCCAGTGCCTCCACGGCACCGGCCGATTTCTTATCATGAGAACCTCTGATACTGATTCTTGATTCAATATTTTAATCAAGAATCAGTATCAGAGGTTTCCTTGTCTTGTTATGCTTTTGCGCTGCAAAAGCAGCGGAGGGGCCGCTTTTGCAGCCCCTCCACCGGTCAAAAATCGGTCGGGATCAGTTATAAAGGTATGCGTACTTGTCGCGAACGGTCAGGATGAAGCACTCGAGCTCCTTGGGCAGGTCGTTGGGCTTGCTCAGGTCGACGTCCTGCACCTCGGCCAGACGGACGCGGATCCTGTCGCCGCCGAGGAAGAGCACGCCGTGGTTGTTCGAATCGGCGAAGTCCTCCTCCGTCTGGAACAGCGTGAACTTGTCGTGGCACGGCTCGGAGGCATAGGGGCAGAAGTGCGTGCAGTTGCCGCACTCGTTGCACATCTTGTCCACGTGCAGGATCTGGTGGCTGCCGTCGGCCATCTTGATGACGACGTTCGCGCGGTTCGGGCAGGAATCGGCGCAGTTTTCGCAGACGGTGTTGCAGTCGAGGCAGCGGCTGCCCTCGCAGCAGGCGTCCTTGGCCATTTTGAGGATGCCCTTCTTGGCGATGGCCTCGGCCTTGGTGACATAGGCCTGCTCGGGGATCTCATAGGTGTGCTTCTCGCCGATGACGATCTCGGCGAAGGCCGCGGCGTCGGCAATGCCCTCGACGACGGTCGCAGGGCCGCGGTGGCAGTCGCCCGCCGCATAAACGCCCTCGACGTTGGTCTTGAAGGCCGGACCCTTGCGACCCATTTCGATGCCGTTGGCGGCCATGAGGTCGGAATCGACCTTCTCGCCGACGGCCGAGACGACCAGATCGCACGGGATGTCAAAATATTCGCCGGTTCCGACGGGGCTGCGGCGTCCGGAGGCGTCCGGCTCACCGAGCACCATTTTCTCAAGCGTCAGCTTGCCGTCGGCCTGCTTGACCGGGGCAGCCAGCTCGACAAATTCCACGCCGTCGTCGATGGCGAGCTTCAGCTCGTGCTCATCGGCGGGCATGTATTTCTTCGTGCGGCGATAGACGATCGTTGCCTTCGCGCCCATGCGCTTTGCCACGCGGGCGGCGTCCATGGCGGTGTTGCCCGCGCCAACCACGACGACGCTGCCGGTCAGGCTCGGCTTGACCTGACGCTTCATGTCCTTCATCCAGCCGATGACGCCGACGACGTTGCCCTCGATGTCAAGCTTGCCGGGCTTCCACGCGCCGACGGCCAGCAGAATGTGCGTATAGCCCTGCTTTTTCAGCTCGTCAACGGAGGGAGCGGGCGCGCCGAGGCGCACGTCGACGTTATATTTGCGCATCAGGGCGACGTCCTTGTCGATCGCCTCGTCGGAGATGCGGAAGGCGGGAATGACGTGGCGCACGATGCCGCCGAGGCTGTTCTCGCGCTCGAAGATCGTCGTCTCGACGCCCGCACGGCCGAGGAAATAGGCCGCAGCCATGCCGGTCGGGCCGCCGCCGATGATGGCGACCTTCTTGCCGCTTCTCTTGGCGGGCGCGTGGATGGAGGCCATGAGCGCGTCATAGCCCTTTTCGGCCGCGATCAGCTTCGTGTCGCGGATCTGAACGGACTCGTCGTAGAAATTGCGGGAGCACTTGCCCTGGCAGCGGTGCGCGCAGATCGTGCCGGTGATGAAGGGCAGCGCGTTCTTCTCGGTGATGAGCTTGAGCGCCGGGCCGTAAAGCCCCTTGCGGCACAGCTCGATGTATTCGGGGATGTCCTGCTCGATGGGGCAGCCGCCCTTGCAGGGCGCGGTGAAGCAGTCGAGCCACGGCACGGGCTGCTCGGACTTTCTGGCGGGCAGCGGCTTGATGGGCTTGACATGGTGCACATTCGTGCGGCATTCGACGGACATGGCCTCGAGCGCGGCGGAATCCGTGCCGGAGAAGGCGCGGAAGGGCATATCGGCGAGCTTGTCGCACATCTGCTTCAGGCGGTTATAGCCGCCGGGCTTGAGGATGGTCGTGGCAACGGTGATCGGCCAGATGCCCGCGTCAAACAGCTTGTCGCAGTTGAAGTATTCCGCGCCGCCTGCGAAGGAGATGCGCATCTTGCCCTTGAACTGGTGGGAGATGCGGTTGCACATCTCGATGGTCAGCGGGAAGAGCGAACGGCCGGACATATACATTTCGTTGCCGGGCAGTTCGCCGCGCGTGGTGTCGACGGGGAAGGTGTTCGACAGCTTCAGGCCGAATTCGACGCCAGTCTTGTCGGCCAGAGCCTGAAGACGCTCGAACATCGGCACGGCGTCCTCCCACTGCAGATCCTCGTTGAAGTGGTGCTCGTCAAAGACGATGTAGTCATAGCCCATGCCGTCGAGGACGGAGCGCGCAGTCTTGTAGCCGAGGATGGTCGGGTTGCACTTGACAAAGGTGTGCACCTTTTTCTGGGTGATGAGGTAGGTCGCGATGCGCTCGATCTCGTCGGGCGGGCAGCCGTGCAGAGTGGACAGGGTGATCGAGCGGGAAACGCGCGGCGAAATGCCCGCGATGAAGTCCTTCTCCTCCGGGAACAGCTCGGTCAGCACGGCGAGGCACTCGCGGAACTGCTCCGTGCCGGAGGCGTCCTTCATGCTCTCGATATACGTGTCGACCTTTTCGCCCTTGATGCCCTCGAGATCATAGCCGACGGACATGTTGAAGACGAAGCCGTTCGGATCGCCGAGGCCGTAGACCTTGGAGAGCACCTTGAGGGCGCACCAGGCCTTGATGTATTCGTTGAGCGCCTGCGGAACGGTCAGCTCGGTCGACCACTCCTGATTGTAGCCCTCGTCATCGGCGAGGATGCAGGGGCGCGGCACGCACACGGCCAGATCGTGGCCGTCCATCTTCTGAACGGTCTTGACCTCAAAGAAGCGGGCGCCGGCCAGATAGGACGCGATGATGTTCTGCGCAAGCTGGCTGTTCGGGCCGGCTGCGGGGCCGAACGGCGTTTCGATTTTTTCGCCGAAGATCGGCAGAGTCTTCCCGTCTGCACGGTAGACCGAGTGGACGCCGAACAGCTCCCCCTCACGGGCGTATTCGGTGACGGCCCAGTTCATCAGGGAGCGGAACGGGATCGGATACATTCTTTCTGACATGGATGAAACCTCCTAAATTGTCCGGGAAGCGCGGCCTTCCCGTTATTTCGGCTGCCAATAACGCAGGCAAAGCAGCACAAGAACCGCATAGCCCAGCAGCGGCAGCCCCTCCAGCACGGCGAAGCCGAGCTCTGCGGGCATCCAGCGGGCTGCGCCGCGGATGGCGTGAAGAAACATGAAGCAAAGATCAAGGATCACCGCCGCGCCGAGCGGGAAGACGATCAAAAGCCTTGCGCGCGGCCTCCCGGCGGAGATCAGCCCCCAGCCGACGAGCGGGAGCGCAAGCAGAAGCAGCAGCGGCAGACGCAGGAGCGGCCAGCTCCGCGGGAGCGCTTCCATCGGCGCGAGCAGATGCAGATAGCGCAGCTTGCCGGTCAGAAGCGTCGGCCAGAGCAGGTGCACCAGCTCGCCGCTGAGGCCGCAGAGCAGCACCGCCAGCAGGACGACCTGCGCGGCGCGCTGCCGGGGCCTGAAATTCGGGATGCGAAGCCCGTTATGGGCGTTTGCTCCTCCCTGCTTAGCACTCACCGTCGGCATTATAGCGGCAGTGGTTCAGGTCGCCCCAGAGCTTTTCGGACTGCTCGAGGATGTGCGCATTCTCGGCCTCCTCGTCGATGCCGACCAGCTCGCGATCCTTCATCAGCAGCTTGCCGTTGGCAATGGTGGTCTGGCACTGGCGGCCGGTCATGCCGAAGAGGATGTGGCCGTCGATGTTGGCGTCGGAGAACGGCGTGAACGGCTTGTAGTCCATGACGATTACGTCGGCGGCCGCACCGGCCTTCAGAACGCCCAGCTCGTCCGGGAAGTACTTCGCGCCGATCCTGGCGTTGTTCTTGAAGAGCATGTCCGTGACCTCGCACCAGCCGACGTTCGGCAGGCAGGCGTTCTGCTTCTGCGCGATGAGCGCGACCTTGATCGACTCGAGCATGTCGTTGGTATAGGCGTCGGTGCCGAGGCCGAGCAGGATGCCGTTCTTATAAAGCGGGAGCACCGGGCAGGTGCCGACGGCGTTGCCCATGTTGGACTCGGGGTTATTGACGACCATCGTGCCCGTGCTCTTGATGATCTCGATCTCGGCGCTGTTGACGTGGATACAGTGGCCGAGAATGGTCTTCGGGCCGAGGATGCCGTGATCCTGCAGGCGCTGCACGGGGCGGCGGCCGTAATTTTGCAGGGAGTCGTAGACGTCGTTCATGCCCTCGGAAACGTGGATGTGGAAGCCCGTGCGGCCGTTGTTGGCCTCGACCATGCGGTCAAAGGTCTTGTCGGAGATCGTGAAGAGCGCGTGGCCGCCGAACATGGCCGCAAGCATCGGGTCGCGGTTCTTTTCGCATTCGGTGATGAAGTCGGCGTTTTCCTGAATGGCCTGCAGGCACTTCTCCTCGCCGTCGCGGTCGGAGACCTCGTAGCACAGGCAGGAGCGGATGCCGAACTTCTTGGCAGACTCCGCAATGGTGTGCAGCGAGCCGGGGATCTCGCCATAGGAGGCGTGATGGTCGAACACGGTGGTCACGCCCTGCTTGATGCAGTCGATGAACAGCGCGTCGGCCGAGGCGCGGGTGCCGCCGAGCATCAGCTTGCGGTCGATCGCCCACCACTGGCCGTCGAGCACGTCGTAGAAGTTGTCGGCGTTATAGCCCTTGATGGAAAGGCCGCGCGCCAGGGCGGAATAGATATGCGTATGTGCATTGATGAACGCCGGCATGATGACGCCGCCCTTGGCGTCGAGGAACTCGGCCTCGGGATACTTCGCCCGCAGCGCCGCAGTCTCGCCGACCTCTTTGATCTTGGTGCCGTCAATGACGACGCCGCCGTCCTTGATATAGCCGTTGGAGGGGTCGCGCGTGATGAGACGTCCGTTTGCAAGAATGTACATAAAATAGCCTCCTTATGTGTTCCGGATAACAAAAAATGGGGATGCAGAACATCGTTCAACATCTCCACTCAAGAAACCCTGAGTGATAGTCAGAAGCCCGTGCGCGAAGCACTTCGTTGCAGCTATCATTCTTTAATTCTGACTTTATTATATCGAAAAACAGCGGATTTCGCAAGGCTTTTTCTTTTGCCAAAACACACAAAGTTTGTCAGGGCTATTTAGGCATTTTGCACGGCGGCCGCCCCGAACGGCCGAACGGCTTGATTTTTTTTGCAAACCATGCTATACTGACCAAAATGCAAAACCGTCACAAATTGAAAGATAAGGAGAGATACTCATGGCAAAGCAAGCTGATCGCCGCAAATCGGAGCGTTCCGGCGGCGCATCGAAAACCGCGCTGGTCTTTTCCGTGATCGCGCTTTGTCTGCTTCTGGGCGTTGGCGCTTATGCGCTGCTGTCCTTCCGTCAGGGCACGCTCAACGCCACGCTGATCCGTCTGCTCAAGCTTGCAGTCCTTGCCTGCGCGGGGCTTTCGCTTCTGGCGCTGATCTGTGCGCTCGTTGCCTTTTTCAGTCGGCGGCAGCGCAAGGGAGCAGCCGTCCCGGCGCTGCTGCTGGCGGTGCTGCTGCTCGTTGGATCGGGCAGCGCGATTTGGGTCTACCAATATATGTTCGGCCGGATGCAGCATGACGCCGCCTTTCGCGAGCTGAGCGCCGAGGATCTGCACGTCGCGCAGACGGGTGAGAACGGCGAGGTCCTGCGCGAGAGCACCGAGCCGTCGACCGTGCTGTCCTACGAGGAGATTGCCGCCCGGCTGAAGCGGACGGAGGTCAAATTCGACACCGTCCCACCCGAGGAGCTTCCGCCCGACGCCGCCAAGCTCATGGAGGGCGACGCGCCCGAGGGCAAGAGCTATCTTTACGACTCGGCCAACCGCGTCTCGAACTATCTCCTGTTCGGTCTGGACGAGCGCGGCGCGTCGGATTCGATCATTCTCTGCTCGGTCGACCGCGCGCACCGCAAGGTCAAGCTGCTCTCCCTTGGCCGCGATACCTACGCCATAATTCCGATCTTTGGCACATATGCGCGCATGGGCTACGCCTATGTCTGGGGCGGCCCGGAGCTTGCCATTTCGACGATCAATAAGAATTTCTGTCTGAACGTTCAGGATTACATTGCGGTCGACTTTGATCAGCTTGCCGACATCATCGATTACGTCGGCGGCGTGGACGTTGAGCTGAACGAGGCCGAGGTGCGCTATCTGAGCAGCTACGGCAGCTTTCAGGTCGGCAGGAACCACCTTGACGGCAAGGCGGCCGTCGGCTTTGCGCGCACGCGCAAGAGCACGGCAGACGACACCGAGATCAACCGCACAGGCCGTCAGCGCGAGGTGCTCGTCTCGCTGATGGAATCGGTGCTCGATATGCCCGTCACAAGCTACCCGTCCTTCATCCGCAATTGCCTCGGCATGTGCAAGACCTCCTTCGATGCCTCGACCCTGACGGAGATCGCCGCCGAGGTCGCGCAGGGCGGCTACAGCGTGGAGCAGGAGGCGCTGCTCGAGCACGTGGATTTCTGGGGCGGCATCATGGGGCAGGAGCAGTTCTTCTACACCGTTTATGATCTCAACCGCGCCAGTGATTATATCTATCGCTATCTCTACGAGGATCTGTATATCTCCGGGTATCACGACTGACCGCCGTTTTCTTTAAAAGCGCCGCTTGGACGATTTTCCAAGCGGCTGTTTTTTCTCTGCTGTCATCTGCGCCCGAGGCTTAGCAGAACGTGAGGTATACGCCGAGCCTGCACGGGAAGCGTATGCCCGTCGGCAGCTGCGGCAGCTTTTCAGAATGGCAAACGTGCAAAAACGGTGCAGGAAGCTCCTGCACCGTTTTTTTGAAGAATGGAAGTCAACCAAGCACGAACTGAATGAAGAGGATCACAAGCGCAAATGCGCCGAAGAAGACCAGCCCGACCAGCAGTGCCGCTTTCAAAACGCCGCCGAGCATGGCGAGCGTCTCGCCAAAAGAAAGCTTGACCGGCTCCTTTTTGTCACCGGAGTCCTTGGGTTCAGACTTATGATACCACGGCATCCCCTCGACGTTCATCGGGGCGATCACGCGGCCGTCGTCATCGTCGTATTGCCTTTTCTTCTTTGCCATTCGGTTCTCCTTTCCAATCACAGGGTGGGGCGATCAAAAAGAATTACTTGTCCTTCTTCTCAGATTTCTTCTCCGACTTCTTCTCGTTCTGCTTCAACTCGCGCATCTCGGCCTCAAACTCGGCCTGACGCGGCGCCTCGTCGTAGAGGTGACAGGCGCAGAAGTGACCCGGCTCGACCTCGCGGAAGTCCGGCGCGCAGTACTTGCAGACCTCCATGCACTTCGAGCAGCGCGTGTGGAACTTGCAGCCTGCGGGCGGATTGCTCGGGGACGGGATGCTGCCCTGAAGGATGATGCGGTTCATCTTGTAATCCGGATCCGGCACCGGGATAGCCGAGAACAGCGCCTCGGTGTAGGGATGCAGCGGATGGGCAAAGACCTTGTCCGTCGAGGAATACTCGACCAGATTGCCGAGGTACATCACGCCGACCGTGTCGGAGATGTGCTCAACGACGGAGAGGTCATGCGAGATGAACAGGTAGGTCAGGTTGAATTCCTTCTGAAGATCCCGCAGCAGATTGATGACCTGCGCCTGGATCGAGACGTCCAGCGCAGAGACCGGCTCGTCGCAGAGGATGAAATCCGGGTTCAGCGCAAGGGCGCGCGCGATGCAGATTCTCTGACGCTGGCCGCCGGAGAACTCATGCGGATAGCGGTCGCGGTAATACTCGTGCAGACCGCAGGCGCGCATGATCCGCGCAACGTAGGCGTCAACCTCGTCATGCGGCACAAGGTTGTGCTCGCGGACACCCTCGGCAATGATCTCGCCGATCGGCATACGCGGAGACAGGCTGGAATACGGATCCTGGAAAATGATCTGGATCTGCGGGCGAATGGCGCGCAGCTCGTCCTTCGAAAGCTTGAAAATATCGACGCCGTTGAAGAACACCTCGCCGGCAGTCTTGTCCTGAAGACGCAGGATGGTACGACCGACCGTGGACTTGCCGCAGCCGGACTCGCCGACCAGTCCCATCGTCGTGCCGCGCTTGATCATAAACGAGACGCCGTCGACGGCCTTGACATTGCCGATCGTCCTGCGGAAGAAGGAGGACTTGATCGGGAAATACTTATAGAGGTTTTTGACAACAAGGAGGTTGTCGGGGTCTTTTTCCGCACCGTCAAAGCTCTGAGCAAAGTATTCGTCACGGATCTCTGTCTTACTCATGGAACAGTTCCTCCTCGTTCAAGGCTTTCGGGTACTCAAGCACTTCGCCCTCGTCAAAGAAGCGATAGCACGAGACGATGTGCGTGTCGGAAATGCGGATCTCAGGCGGATAGACGCCGTCACAGCGTCCGCTGCACTGGTCGCGCATCTCGCAGCGATCGCGGAAATAGCAGTAGTTCGGCATGTCGACCGGGTTCGGAACGCTGCCGGGGATATTGTAAAGCTCGTCGACCTTCTTACCGACGACCGGCTTCGAGCGCATCAGGCCGATGGTATAAGGATGCGCCGGATGGTGGAAAATATCCTCTGCGGTGCCCTTTTCGACCACACGGCCGGAGTACATAACGACCACATAGTCCGCCATGCTCGCAACGACGCCGAGGTCGTGCGTGATGAGCATGATGGAGGAGTTGATCTTATTCTTCAGCTCGCGCAGCAGATCGAGGATCTGCGCCTGGATCGTCACGTCGAGCGCTGTGGTCGGCTCGTCGGCAATGATCAGCTCGGGGTTGCAGGCCAGCGCAATGGCGATCATAATACGCTGACGCATACCGCCGGACAGCTCGTGCGGATAGCGGCGATAGATGCTCTCGGCGTCGGCGATGCCGACCAGATCGATCATCTCGAGCACGCGCTTCTTGATGTCCTCGTCGGACATCTGCGGGTTGTGCAGACGGATAACCTCGTCGATCTGGTCGCCGATGCGGAAGACCGGGTTCAGGGAGGTCATCGGCTCCTGGAAGATCATCGAAACGCGGTTGCCGCGCACATCCTGCATGACCGAGTCGGGCGCGTTGACGATGTTGATGGCCTCGCCGCTCTCGCTCGTGCGGAAGCGGATCTCACCGGCGACCGTCTGACCCTTCGGACGCTGCACAAGCTGCATCAGGGACAGGCTGGTGACGGATTTTCCGCAGCCGGACTCGCCGACGACGCCGACGGTCGAGCACTTCGGAATGTCGAAGCTCACGCCGTCAACGGCGCGGACGGTGCCGATATCGGAGAAGAAATAGGTGCAGACATTGTCGAATTCGACAACATTATTGGGGTTCTTCATCCGAACGGTGTAGTTCTTGGGGTCTTTCCCGAGGCGCTTATGCTCTTTTTCGAGCCGCATGGTGATCTTGCGGTTCTTTTTGCTGATTTTGCGGGATTCCTTCGCGGAAATATAGGAGGAACCCTTGCCGTTGCTGTTTGTAGCCATGGTTTTCCCTCCTTATTCCTTGGACTTCGGGTCGAATGCGTCACGCAGGCCGTCGCCGACGAAGTTGAAGGCGATAACCGTCAGGCAGATCAGCAGACCGACCGGAATCCAGATATAGTAGTAGTGCTCCAACGCCGCCTGACTGGAAACGGAGTTGATCATCGTGCCCCATGTCGCAAGCGGATGCTTGACGCCGAGGCCGAGGAAGGACAGCGTAGACTCGGTGATGATGATACCGCCGAGGCCGGAGGTCGCGGTGACGATCAGCTGCGGCATGACGTTCGGAACGAGGTGGCGGAAAATGCGGCGGCTGACTCGCACGCCGGTGGCTTCCGCGGCGATCATGAAGTCCTGCTCACGCAGAGACAGGATCTGGCCGCGCACGAGACGCGCGATGCCGGCCCAGCCCATGATGCCCAGAGACGCCATCATAACGAACAGACGGGCGTAGGTGCTGAAGCGCTGCGCGTCCATCATTGCGCCGAGGATGATGAGGATCGGCATGGACGGCAGGCAATAGAAAATGTCGACCAGACGCATGATAATGTTGTCGACGGCGCCGCCGAAGTAGCCGGCCAAACCGCCCATGATCACGCCGAGGATGGTCTCAAGGATCACGACGACAAAGCCGACCATCAGAGAGATACGGCCGCCGTACATCATACGCGCGAGCACGTCGTAGCCGTCGGCATCGGTGCCGAGAAGGTGATGCGCATTCGGCGTGCAGTAGTTGTTGATGAGGTAGTTGACCATGTCGCAGGTAATCACGTATTCCTGATTGCCTCTGCGGTTGATCGTCAGCGTTGCGTCCTCATAGGTGTAGTTGCCCTCGTCGTCGAGCACATAGGAGCCGTCCTCCTCGGACTGCTTCGGAAGCTCGTGGACAAGCTCGTGCTTCTCCTCGCCAAGCTCCTCCATGCTGCTGATGGTATCGAGGATCGCCATCTTGAGGTCGTAATTCATGGTGTCGCTGCCGTCATAGCGGCGGATCACGAAGGTGCTCAGCTCGGCATAAAGGGCGCCGTCCGCGTCGTAGATCGCGGGATTCCCGTCCTCGCTGCCGACCGTATAGGACGCTCCGTCGGCCTCAAAGCCCTTGTTTTCAGCGATCGCCATCAGGGAGTTCACGCGGAACTCGTCGCTGACCTTCGCGCCGGTCTCCTGCATGACGTAGTAATACTCCGTCGAAACAAGAACGGGCGACGGATCGTTCAGCGCAGCGACCACATACATGCCGTCGTTCTCGCCGATGGAATAGGTCTGCTCCTCAAAATCGAAGCTGCCCTTGCCTGCATCGGCCGCGCCCTGCGCAGCCTTTTCAAAATCGGCGCTGCCGGTGAAGGAGGGATCATAGGTAAAGGCGTCGGAAACCTTCAGATAAATGTCGAAGGTCTTGGGTGCGTCGGCCTTTTGCTTGACAAAGGTCTGGCCGCGATACTCGAACTCCGCACCGGTGGCCTGTGCAACGGCCGCCTCAAAGCCGGAGCCGAGCGACTCGACGCCTTCCTCATAGGTGAAGGTGTTGCCGATGAAGGCGAACCGGCCGATCTTGGCCGTATAGCTGCCGAACACACAGACGGGCGCAGCATCATAGCGATTCAGCTCGTAGATCTTGTCCGACAGGAAGTCAACGGTATAGAACGTGCCGTCTTCAAAAACGGTCATGCTCGTTTCGCCGTTCTTCTCCATTGCCGAGATGTAGGTATTCATCCGGTTTGCAAGTGCAGAATCGACCTGCGAGTCGCCGACCGGGTAGCTCAGATATTCGCTGTTTTCCTTTGCAAGGGCATAGTTTTTATTGATGTGATCGTATTTATAGTCGACCTCGGTCTGACCCCATCCGTAAAAGATCGGGCAGAGGAAGGAGAACACAAACATGATGATCAGGATCACAGAGCCGACGATCGCAAGGCGGTTCCGCGCAAAGCGCTTGGCGACCAGGCGACCCGGGGAGATGATCTTCACGCGCGCCGCATCGTCCAGATGCATCTGCTCGTCCTTTCTCTCCTTCAGCGCCTCCTGCTCTTCCTTGGCCTTGAGGATCTCATTCAGATTTCTTTCCACGGTACCCCTCCTTAGCTCAAACGGACGCGCGGGTCAACAACTGCATAGAGGATATCCGCCAGCAGGTTGCCGAGCAGCGTCAGCAGGGAGATGAAAGCAAGATAGAACATTGTGAAGGGAATGTCCGCCTCGACCATGGAATAATAGGAGGCAAAGCCGATTCCCTGAATGCCAAACAATGTCTCGGTGATGAGCGCGCCGCCGAACAGCGAAGGCAGAGAGCCGCCGAGCGAGGTAACGAGCGGGATCAGGGTGTTGCGGAAGGCATGCTTGCTGATGACCTTCTTTTCCGGAACGCCCTTCGCACGGGCCGTGCGAATATAGTCCGCATTCAGGACTTCCAGCATATTGGTTCTGGTGTAACGCATCAGACCGCCGATGCTGATAATAATCAAAGTTACTGCGGGCAAGATCAAATGCTTGCCAACGTCCAAAATTTTCCCGAATTCAGAGAGCTTCGGGTAGTTTCGGCTGGTCATGCCGGTGAAATCGACCCAGCCGAGCTTCGTTGCAAAGACGAGCTTGAGCAGACACGCGAGGAAGAAGGTCGGCAGCGAGATGCAGATCATGGAGATGACCGTCGCTGTGTAGTCGGCGACCTGATACTGCTTCCGTGCGGCCAAGATGCCAAGCGGGATCGCAATCAGCAATTCAAAGATAAAGGCGACAAGGCTCAGAATAAAGCTGATCCAAACCGTGTCGTTAAATTCGGTCAGAACAGGCTTCGACCACTTCCAGCTGTCGCCGAAGTTACCTGTCAAAGCATTCTTTACCCATGTAAAATAACCGGAGACGATATTCTCGTCCATACCGTATTGCTCGTTCAAATCGTCCAGCCATTGCTGGTAGGACTTCGTAGCGCCGGGGCGAGTTGCAAGCTGGCGAGCCTGCTGCTCGACATAGTTGTTCGGCATCGCATACATCAGCGCGTAGACGATGAACATCACAACCACCAAGATCACAGCGCTGTATAGCAGTCGCTTGATGATAAATTTTGTCATGTTTCAATCCACCCTGTTTTTAGTCTCTAACACAGCAAAAGGGGGCCGGTTTCCGGCCCCCTTCTGCCGTAATCAGTTGCGGTTTATGCTGATTCTATCAGAAATCAGTTCATTTCGAGAGTCTCGATCTCCGCATCCCAGCTCCAGTACGGAGTCATATCCTTCGGGAGGGTATCGACATTGACACGCACGGTGGAGGCAACGGTGCAATCCTTACGCTGATAGAGCGGCAGCTCGACGCCCCAGTCAAGGATGATGTCGAAGCAGGTCTTGTAGGTAGCCTTACGATAAGCGTTATCGGAGCTGCTGCGGGCATCGACGATCAGGGTATCCAGCTCGCTATCGGTGATCTGATAGTGGTTGGAGTTGGTGCCTTCGCCATGGGCGTTCGCGCTGTAGTAGACCTGATACATATCGGGGTCAGCAGTTGCCTGCCATGCAGCGCACCACAGCTGAGCGGTGTTGGCCTCGAGGGAGTCGTTCCAGACGGAAGCTTCCACGTCGCTGACAACGAGGTCGAACCCGATGGTCTTCAGCTGCTCGGAGGCAGCCAGAGCCACGCCATAGGCCGGATGGTCGCCCTGGCCGGAGCCCGGGACGAGCATTTCGTAGCTGGTCTCTGCACCTTCCGGAGCAGCGGTGATAACACCATTGTCGTCGAAGGTGTAGCCGGCAGCCTTCAGGAAGCCGACAGCAGCCTGCAGGGCAGCGTCATACTTCTCTTCCTCGGTCATGCCGTCGGTGTAGATGGGATTGCCGTCAACATCTTTGCTGTAGCAGTTCTCGTAGCCCTCGTCGGTGGGACGCGGAGCAGCCCAGGAGGTGTTGGAGATCGGGTACTGGATAACGGCAGCGCGCTCGCCGTAGTAGGAGTCGATGACGGTGTCGCGGTGGATTGCCATGACAGTCATCAGAGCCTTACGGAGATCCTTGGAGGCGTCGGAGCTGCTGTCGCTGCCGACCTTGACGACGTCGGCGTTGATGCCGATATAGCCATAGCCGCGGTAGTCGACCAGAGCGGTGGTGGTGACGTCGCCGGACAGCTCGCCGTTGCTGTTGCCATCCTCAAGAGCCTTCACGGTGTCGGCGCTGATGGACGGGGTGGCAAGGTCAAACGTGCCGGACTGGATGCCGGGGACGTAGTCGGCGTCAACGGACTCGACCATGCGGATGTACTTGATCTTCGGCTCGCCCTTGAAGTAGTTGGGGTTGGCAACGAGGGTGACAACGCCGTTCTCATAGCTGTCGAAGGTGTACGGGCCGCAGCCGAGAGGCTGGCTGGTCTTGGACTTCACGACGGACAGGTCGCCCTTGGTGAAGCCGAACTGGTTGTTCTCATAGTCATAAGCAGAGGGATCGCCGTAGTAGTGCAGCGGAGCGATCGGGAAGCTCATGTTGTAGATGGCCGTCGCGTCGAACTTCGTGCAGTGAACGGTCATGCTGTAGTCGCCGGTACGCTCGATGCCGGAGATGTTCGCGGCGGAGTCGCCGGTGGAGACGCCGGCTGCATACATGTCAGCCTTGTCGCCCAGCTCTTCGTTCAGGAACTCGGAGAAGTCCTTGTCGGCAACTTCTGCGTTGATGCCGTTGTCGGTGATGTCGTAGCCGTAGTTGGCGATCATCTGCTGCCACATGGTAGCAGTGTCTTCTGCCTCATAGCCCCACATCGCAACGGCGGACTTGAAGTCCTCAGCGCCATAGTTGGCAATGACGTAGTCGGCAATGCTCTGGCAGAACTTTTCGCCGGCCGCGTTGAAGGCATTCCAGAAGTACTCGGTGTCTTCTTTGTTGCTCAGCTCGCTGACAGCGTCAGGGCCGGCCTCGAGGATGACGTTGGTGAGGGCTTCCATGCCGCCTCTGTAGGCATCCATGCCCTCGATCGGAACGGCATAGATGGTGGAAGAGCCGTCATAGGTCGGATCAGCCATGACGTAGATGCCGAAGATGACGTCGTCGATGTTGGCAGGCTCGCCGTCGGAGAAGACGATGTCGTCACGCATGGTCAGGTTGTAGTCGACAGTGCCGTCATCGTTTTCGACGACCTCGACATCGCCCATGCCGTAGTAGGTGTAGTCCGTGCCGTTGTAGGGGATGGTCTCACCTTCGATGCCGTTGCGGACAATGTTGCCCTCGCGGTCAGCCGTCAGAAGTCCGCCGGTGGTCAGGTCAACAACGTCCATATCGTAGGCCGTCGTGGCGAAGAACGTGCTGAACTTCTGGCCGAAGGTCGACGTCGCAAACACGAGCGTGTCAGCCTTGTCAGAGTTGTTTTCCGTGGTTTCATTAGACTCAGTGGTCACGTCGTTGCTTTCGGTGGTCGTTGCGTCGTCGGCCTTCTTGCAGCCCGCGAACATCGAAACGACCATGACAAGCGCCAGAACGAGGGCCATGAGCTTCATGATTTTGTTGTTCATTTTCTTTCCTCCTAATTTAATATTCTATATGCAACAGCTTCGCTGTCGATATACGGGTTTATGCCTCCTCCGGCTCCATCTTCAGGTGCCTGCTGAGCACGAACCGCGCCGCGCCGCAGCCCGCCCAGATCGCCGCGCCGATGCAGAGCAGCAGATTGCGCGCCGAAAAGGGATTGGAGGCGGTCATTGCGATCGCGCCGGCCAGCGTCAGCACGCCGAGAGCGGACTGAATGAGGCCGACCGCGCGGAGGCGGGCAAAGAGCTTGTCGCAGTGCTCGCGCGTGACGCGCTGCTTCGCCGTGAGCAGCCGCCAAAGCCCCATCAGCTCATAGAGCACGACGGGCGTGCAGAACACCAGCGGAAACAGGAGCATCCAGCTGCGCGCCTGAAGCCGCACATTTTGCAGCAGCATTGCAAGCCAAACGCCGGTGGAAAGGACAGACAGGACGGAAAAGACCGCCTTCATCCGCTTCACGGTTGCCTCGGGCGCTGCGAAGCGGTAATACGGGCCGGTGTAGGAGACGACGGTTTTTTTGCCGCCCTTGATGAGCACCGTTTCCGTCTGATAATCGCGGGAATATTTTTTCCGAATCATGCATTGAACCCCCGTGTTTTCATCAAACTATTGCCCTTTTTAGTTTTCTGAATTATAGCATACTGATTGAAAATTGTCAACACAAAAACGCAGCAAAAAGCGGTCGGAATCCATGGATTTTGCAGAAAACAACGGCTGTCTTCCCCGCTGGAAAACAGCCGCCGTTTCTTGCATATTCATACAATTATTGCCAGTTTTTCGCCACTTTTCGGCTTTAGAGTGTTAAAAACCGTGCACGTCCGGGAAAGACAAGCGTTTTTCGCGGACGCAAAGGCATCCGGTCATTCCGCGCTTTTTTGGGAAAATAGCACACAAAAGCCGCCCGGAAGCAAGGTATTTTTCTCCCTGTCGACACACATTGTGCAGCCGAAGCGGGCATAGCCGTCCGGAAGCTGCCAGCTTTTGTCGGTACAGTTGACGAAAACCGTCGCTTTTTGCTCCGCCGTCTCGCGCAGGAAGGCAATTCTCCCCCGCCCGGCCTCGAGCACACGCACCGTGCCCCGGCGCAGCGCCTCCGACTCGTTGCGCAGGCGGCTCAGGCCGCGATAGTAGGCGCGCAGCGCCTCGTCGCCGTTCTCCCAATCGTAAAACGCGCGGCAGAACGGGTCGTCAAAGCCCTCCATGCCGACCTCGTCTCCGTAATAAATACTCGGAATGCCCGGGAGCGTGAATTGCAGGAAGGCCGCAAGACGCTCGCGCTCGATCGCCGGTCTGCGCTGCTCCTCCGTGAGCCGCACGGCCGTTTTCTCCTCCCGGCTGTTGGCCTGCACGCCGGAAAGCTCCGTCAGCAGGCGCGTCGTGTCGTGGCTTCCGAGCAGGTTCATCACACTGTTGAGCACCTGCGGCGGATAATGCTCGGCGATGGTCATGACGGCCTCGCCGAAGCCCGTACCGTCGTCCTCACCCTTTGCAAACGCCAAAATGGCCTTGCGCCATGGGTAATTCATCACGGAATCCAGCTCCGCATCGACAAAATAGCGCCGCGAAACGCCGTAGGCGCGCTTATTCGACGCATCCTCCCAGACCTCGCCGAGCAGGATGGACTCCGGCTTGACGGCGCGCATCCTGCGCTTGAGCTTCGCGACGAATTCGTCGGGCAGCTCGTCGACCACGTCGAGCCGGTAGCCGTCGGCGCCCAGCCGCAGCCAGTGGGCGATCACGGAATCCTCATCCTCTATGATATAGTTGACATAGCTCGGCGTCAGCTCCTCGACATTCGGCAGAGTCGGCATGTTCCACCAGCAGTCGTAGCTGTCCGGGTAATGGCGGAAGTGATACCACTCGCGGTAGGGCGAGGCCGGATCGGACACCGCGCCGTGGCCGAAGATGTGCTTCGCGTCAAAATAGACACTGTTGCTGCCGGTGTGGGAGAACACGCCGTCCAGGATCACGCGCATTCCGTTTTCGTGCGCCGCGTCGCAGAGGGCGCGGAAGTCGTCCTCCGTGCCGAGCATCGGGTCGACGCGCTTATAATCCGCAGTGTCGTAGCGGTGGTTGGAATAGGCCATGAAAACGGGATTTAAATATAGTATCCCGACGCCCAGCTCCCGCAGATAGGGCAGCTTTTCCTGAATGCCGCGCAGATTGCCGCCGTAAAAATCGCCGCACCAGTTGCCCCCGGCGTCGGCGGTATAGCACGGCTGCTCGGCGTGGCTCGCGTGGACGGAAAACGGACGCAGCTTCTCGCTCAGGTCGCATTCACCGGACTGCCAGAAGCGGTCCGGCATGATCTGATACATGACTGCACCGCAGGCGAAGTCCGGGATCGTGTGGTCAGCGGGCACGAAGCTGAGCTGCCACTTCTCGCCGGACTCCATGTTGGTCTGCTCCCCCTGCCGGAACAGGCGGAACGAGCCGCCGGCCTTCTCCACGCGGAACCAGTAAAAATACAGGCCGCGCGGAAGCGAGAATTCGCAGCGCCACCAGCGGACGTCGGCGTCCTCGGACTCCGGCACGAAGGGCAGCTCACGCAGGGGCTGCTCGTCGCAGTCTTCCAGCATCAGGGTCACGCCCGTGGCGCCGCTGACGTGCGGCGTGAGCAGACGTAAAACGCAGCAGTCCCCCGTTCGGACGGTTCCGAACGGGGTTTTGTGCTGCGGATCTCGGCTGTTGAATAAGATCCGATCCATGTGTTACTTCAGATCCCAGATCTTGTCGGCGTATTCGCGGACGGAGCGGTCCGAGGAGAAGATGCCGGCCTTGGCAATGTTGACCAGCGACATTTCGGCGAATTTGCGGCGATCGGTGTAGGTCTTTGCGACGACCTCCTGCTCGCGGCAATAATCGTTGAAATCGGCCACGGTCATATACGGATCGGCCACGCCGAAGCGGTTGGTCAGCAGGCTGGCGACCAGATCGTCGTAGTGCTGGCCGAGCACGCCGCTCGTGAGCATATCGAACACGCGCTGAAGCTCGGGCGTCATAAAGTCGTTGGGGTTATAGCCCTTCTGCCAAAGCTCGTCGACCTCGTTGGCCTTCAGGCCGAAGAGGAAGATGTTCTCGTCACCGACCTGCTCGTGGATCTCGACGTTCGCGCCGTCGAGCGTGCCGAGGGTCACAGCGCCGTTGATCATCAGCTTCATGTTGCCCGTGCCGGAGGCCTCCTTGCCCGCGACGGAGATCTGCTCGGAAATATCGGCGGCCGGGATGATGATCTCGGCCAGCGAGACCTTGTAATCCTCAATGAAGACGACCTTCAGCTTGTTGCGGACGTCGGGGTCGTTGTTGATGAGCTTGGAGGCCGCGACGATCAGGCTGATGGTCTGCTTGGCGCGGATATAGCCCGCGGAGGCCTTGGCCGCGAAGATATAGGTGTGCGGCACGAACGGCATGTCGGGGTGATCCTTGAGCTGGCAATACTGATAGAGGATGTGCAGCACATTGAGCAGCTGGCGCTTGTACTCGTGTAGGCGCTTGATCTGGATGTCGAAGATCGAATCCGGATCGACGCGGACGCCGTTGCGGTCGGCGATCAGCGCGGCAAGGCGCTCCTTGTTCTTGCGCTTGATGGCCATGAGGTTCTCGAGCACTTCCTCGTTATTGCGGTAGGCCATGAGCTTCTCCAGCTCGTTGGCGTCGCGCAGGAAGCCGTCGCCGATGAGGGTCTTGAGGTACTCGGTCAGCAGCGGATTGGACTGCGCCAGCCAGCGGCGATAGGCGATGCCGTTGGTAACATTGATGAAGCGGTCGGGCGTGAGGTTGCAGTAGTCGCGGAAGATGCCGTTGCGGAGGATCTCGGTGTGCAGCTTGCTGACGCCGTTGATCTTGTGGCAGCAGGCCAGGCAGAGGTTCGCCATGCGGATCTCGTTGTTGGCAATGACGGCCATATAGTTGATCTTGCCCCAGTCGTTCGGGTAGTCGCGGCTGAGCTGGTCGATCAGGCGGCGGTTGATCTCCACGCAGATGGAGTACACGCGCGGAAGCTGCTCGCGGAACAGGTCGACGTTCCAGCGCTCGAGCGCCTCGCTCATGACGGTGTGGTTCGTGTAGGACAGGGTGCGGCAGCAGATGTCCCACGCGGCGTCCCAAGAGAAGTCATGCTCGTCGATCAGCAGACGCATCAGCTCCGGCACGCAGAGCGCCGGGTGGGTGTCGTTGATATGGATGGCGACCTTGTCGGCCAGATTTTCATAGGTGCGATATTTTTTATAGTGGCGCTTGAGGATGGATTGCAGAGAGGCCGAAACCAGCAGATACTGCTGCTTCAGGCGCAGACGCTTGCCCTGAATGTGGTCGTCGGCCGGGTAGAGCACCTTGGAGATCGTCTCTGCCATGGCGTTGCGCTCGAGCGCGCGGACATAATCGCCGCGGGAGAACGCGGCCATATCGAAGCTCTGCGGCAGCTTGGCGCTCCAGAGAATCAGGCGGTTGGACGCCTTGCTGCCATAGCCGGAGATGAACATATCGTGCGGCACGGCAATAACGGAGTTATAGCCGACCTGCGCGACCTTGAAGCGACCCATCTCGTCGACCCACTCGCGCACCTCGCCGCCGAACTTGACCTCGACGGCGTCGTCCTCGCGCGTGCGCAGCCAGACGTCGCCCATGTCGAGCCATGTGTCGGGGAATTCCATCTGCCAGCCGTCGACGATCTTCTGGCGGAAAATGCCGAACTCATAGCGGATGGAATAACCGGTCACGGGCAGCGCCATGCCGGTCGCCGCGTCCATATAGCACGAGGCAAGACGGCCGAGGCCGCCGTTGCCGAGGCCGGCGTCCGGCTCCATTTTATAAAGCGCGTCAAGATCGAAGCCGACCTCGTGCAGCGCCTCGCGGTACTGCTCCTCAATGCCGAGATTGAACAGATTGTTATGCAGGCTCGTGCCGACAAGGAATTCCATGGACATATAATAGACTTCCTTGCGCTCCTTGGCCGCGTTGTCACGGTTGAAGAGGCGGTTCTGCTCGGTCAGCTTTTCGCGCACGAGCGTGCACAGCGCGCGGTAGACCTGCTTCTCCGTAGCGACCTCCAGCTCACAGCCGAAAAGGCGGCGCACAGACTCGTTCAGCTCGCGCTTGGGCTCGGTGGTGTTCAGTTTGGTTTGCTTGGGTGTTTTCATGGGGCCTCCTAGTGTTTGATTAATCTTTTTATATAGTATATGTGTTTTTCTTTATTTTGCGCGGACCTCGTGGTAGAGCCGCTGATATTCCTGCGCCGGGAGTCTCCAGCTCACGTCGCAGCGCATATCGTTCTGCGCAAGCCGGTTCCACTTGTCGCGGTTGCCGAAATACAGCCCGATGGCGCGGTCGATCGCGCCGAGGAAATCGTCGGCGTTGTAGGACTGGAAGGTGAAGCCTCTGCCCTCCTCATTCTCGTGGTTATACGGCGGGACGGTGTCGCGCAGGCCGCCGGTCGAGGCGACGACGGGAACCGTGCCGTAGTGCATCGCGATGAGCTGTGACAGGCCGCACGGCTCGGACTTCGACGGCATCAGATAAATATCCGAGCCGGCATAGACGCGCGAGGCAAACGCCGGATCGAAGCGCAGATTGACCGACACCTTGCCGGGATAATCCCGCGCCAGCGCGCTCAGGGCATATTCATACTGCTTCTCGCCCGTGCCGACGATGACCAGCTGCACCTCGTGCTCGAGCAGACGCCGTGCAATGTAGCAGAGCAGGTCAATGCCCTTGTGACCGGCGAGGCGCGTGACCATTGCAAGGATCGGCGCGTCGGTATCGGTGCGCAGACCCAGCTCGCCGCGCAGCTCCTTCTTATTTTCCCATTTTCCGAGCATGTTGTCCGCGCTGTAATGGTGCGCGAGCGCCGGATCGGTCTCGGGGTTGAAGACATTCGTGTCGATGCCGTTCGTGATGCCCCAGACCCACGCCTCGCGCAGCACGCCGTCGAGTCTGTGGGCGTAATACGGATAGCGCAGCTCGTTGGCATAGGTCTGCGAGACGGTCGTGACGATGTCGGCCGTGACGATCGCGCCCTTCATCATGTTGATCGCGCCGTCGAAGGTCATGCGGCCGCGGTATTCCTCGGGCAGGCCGAGGGTGTTGTCGAAGAAGGACGATTCCGCCCAGCCCTGATATTCCACGTTGTGGATCGTGAAAACCGTCTTGACATAAGGGCACCACTGGTTATAAAGCGCGCGGCAGTAGACCACGCCCATGGCGCTCTGCCAGTCGTGGCAGTGCAGGATGTCGGGCTTGAAATCGAGGAAGTACATCGCCGCCATGGCCGCCTTGCAGAAATAGGCAAAGCGCTCGCCGTCGTCAAAGTCGCCGTAGACCGTCCAGCGGTTGCCGAAATAGTCGTTGTTGTCAATGAAATAGACGTTCAGCCCGTCGCTGCCGGTGCGCAGCTTCATGATACCGACGTAGCAGTCGCGCCACGCCAGCTCCATGTGGAACGAGCCGACGTAATCGACCGCGACGTTCGGATTCTCCTTGACGCGCTTGTAATACGGCAGGAAGAGCGCAAGCTCGTTGCCGGGCAGCTTGGCCAGCTCCGCAGGCAGCGCCTGCATCACGTCGCCGAGGCCGCCGGTCTTGACATAAGGTGCCGCCTCCGAGGCGAGCATTGCGATTCTCATACGATCTCTCCTTTTTTGAAGATCATCGGGTGGTTGGGCGTGCCGCGGAAGACACCGCCCGCGTGGATCACGACCTCTTTATCCAGAATGACATATTCCAGCTCGACGCCCTCGCCGATCACGCAGTCCTGCAAAATGACGCAGTTTTTCACGTTGGCATTCTTGCAGAGCTGCACGCCGCGGAAAAGCACGGAATGATCCGCATTGCCCTCGAGCTTGCAGCCGTCGGCGACGATGCAGTCGTCGATCTCGGAATGCGCGCCGTAATAGGCCGGGACCTCGTCGCGCACGCGGGTATAGATCGTCAGATTCGGGCGGCCGAACAGGCCGTGGCGGATCTGCGGATCGAGCAGCGCCAGATTGTTGCGGAAGAATTCGGTCGGGCTTTCGTTGAAGAGCGCCACGCCCTCAAAGATGTGCGCCTTGATTTTCATGCCCGTCTCGGCGAAGCCGTGCATCACGAGATCGCGCTCGAAATGATAGCGGTTATGCGCCACGGCGTTGGTCGCCTCACGGATCAGCAGCTCGCGGCTGATGACGAAGATGCCCATTGAAGCAAGATAGCCGCTCTCGGCGCGATAGTCGCAGGCGATGTCCGTGACCGTCCCGTCCTCGTCGATCTTGACGGCCATGTCGAGCTGCTTCTCCCCGTTGCAGACGCCCTTCTTAACGATCACGGAGACGTCCGCGCCGGACTCGACGTGTCTGCGCACGATCTCGTTGAAGTCCATCGCGCAGATGACGCCGCTGTCGGACAGGACAACATAGTCCTCCTTGGAGTTTCTCAGGACGTCGCTGGCCGAGTCGATCGCCTCGAGCTTGCCGCGGTAGGAGCCGTTATGCCCCATGGCATAGGGCGTCAGGAACTCCAGACCGCCTTCGCCGAGATCGAGATCCCACTCCTGACCGGAGCTGATATGGTTCATCAGCGACTGATAGTTATATTTGGTGATGATGCCGATGTGGCGGATGCCGGCATTGGTCATGTTGGAAAGCGGAAAGTCGATCTGGCGATAGCGCCCCGCATAGGGCAGCGAGGCCATTGTGCGCTTGTTGGTCAGCTCACCGAGGGAGCTGTCATAGATATTCGCAAAAATGAGACCCATTGTGCTCATAGCTGTCGTCCTCCCCTTCTTATTTAATAAATTTCGCCGGGCTTGATGGTCGTGTTCTCCGCAATGGTCTTACCCTTGCCGACCACGCTGATCTGCATACTCTCACCGGGTCGGAAGCAGCCGCCGATCACGGCGCCGCGGCAGACGCGGCAGTCCTCGCCGATGATCGCGTGACGGACGATTGCCCCGGCCTCGATGACGACGTTCGGCATGATGACGCTGTCCTCCACGATCGCCCCGGCCTCGACCGTGCAGCCCGTGGAGATGACCGAATGCGACAGATTGCCGTAGATTTCGCAGCCCTCGGCGATGGAGCAGTTGACGTTTTTGGACTCCTTCGCGATGAAGCTCGACGGCATGGCATAGTTCCGCGCATAGATGCGCTCGCCCTTGCTGCCGTAGAGGTTGAAGGCCGGATCGGTGCCCAGAAGCTCCATATTCGCCTCCCAGAGCGACCGGATCGTGCCGACGTCCTTCCAATAGCCCTCGAACTGATAGGCAAACAGGCGGTGGCCGGTGTTCAGCAGCGCCGGAATGACGTTTTTGCCGAAGTCGTTCTCGGAGGCAGGATCCTCCTCATCGGCGATCAGGAACTGGCGGAGAATGTCCCATTTGAATATGTAGATGCCCATGGAGGCGTTCGTGCTCTTCGGATGCTTGGGCTTCTCCTCAAACTCGAAGATCTCGCCGTCGTCATGCGTGTTCATGATGCCGAACCGGCTGGCCTCGGCCAGCGGAACGGTGCGCACGGCGATGGTACAGTCGGCGTTCTGCTCCTCGTGGTAGCGCAGCATGGCGGCGTAATCCATCTTGTAGATGTGGTCGCCGGAGAGGATCAGCACATTATCCGGATGATAGCGCTCGATGAAGGCGATGTTCTGATAGATCGCGTTCGCCGTGCCCTTGTACCACTCGGATTTTTTGCTCTTGGCATAGGGCGGCAGAACCTGCACGCCGCCGTGCGAGCGGTTCAGGTGCCATGGCTGGCCGTTTCCGATGTACTCGTTCAGCTCCAGCGGCTGATACTGCGTCAGGATGCCGACCGTGTCGATCCCGGAGTTTACGCAGTTGGACAGAGGGAAATCAATGATTCGGTACTTACCGCCGAAGGGAACCGCAGGCTTTGCCGTGTTTTCTGTTAAGACCATAAGTCGGCTGCCCTGGCCGCCGGCCAGCAGCATGGCAACACAATGCTTTTTTTGGAAGTTCATGTTCCTCTCTCCTTATTAAAATTGTTCGGGAATCATCCCTTGCGCTTGGCACGCGGGGTCGTCTTGCGCTGATAGAACATCGCCGAGAGCGGGGCTAAGGTGAATTCGCCGGAATATTGCAGACCGTGCATCGGCTCGCGCTCGGCCGTGACCGTCAGCAGCTCCGTCCCGCCGCCGCCGTATTTCAGGTCGTCGCTGCTGAGCACCGGCTCATACTGGCCGGGCTTCGGCAGACCGAGACGGTAATGCTCGCGGAGCACCGGGCAGAAGTTGCAGATGCAGATCAGCTCGCGGCCGCGCCGGTCGATGCGTCGGAAGGCCACGACGCTGTTGGCGTTGTCGTCGGCGGAGATCCAGCGGAAGCCGTTCCAGTCGGAATCGTTGTTCCACATGCAGCTGTGGTCGAGATAGAAGTGGTTCAGGTCGCGCACCCAATCGTGCATCTGGCGGTGGCGGTCGTAGTCGAGCAGCATCCATTCCAGCTGCTCATAGTGCCGCCATTCGATGAACTGCGCGAATTCATTTCCCATGAAGCTGAGCTTCTTGCCGGGATGCGCCATCATGAAGCCGTAAAACGCGCGCAGATTCTGGAACTTTGCGTCGTATTCGCCGGGCATTTTGTTGATGAGCGAGCCCTTGCCGTGCACGACCTCGTCGTGCGACAGCGGCAGGATAAAGTTCTCGGAATAGGCGTAGGTCATCGAGAAGGTCAGGTCGTTGTGGCTGCCCTTGCGCCAGAGCGGGTCGAGCGACATATATTGCAGCATGTCGTTCATCCAGCCCATGTTCCATTTGAAGAGGAAGCCGAGGCCGCCGTCGTAATCGGGCTTGGTGACCATTGGGAAGGCCGTGGATTCCTCCGCCGCCGTGATGGCGTTGCGCCGCACGGAGAACACCGCGCGGTTCAGCTTGCGCAGGAAGGCAATGGCCTCGAGATTTTCGCGCCCGCCGAATTTATTCGGGCGGAAGTCGCGGCGGCCGTAGTCCAGATAGAGCATGGACGCCACGGCGTCGACCCGCAGGCCGTCGACATGATATTGCTCGAGCCAGTAGACCGCGTTGGAGATCAGGAAGGACTGCACCTCGCCCTTGCCGAAGTCGAAAATGCGCGTCGACCAGTCGGGGTGCTCGTTCATCATCGGGTCGGACAGCTCATAGCAGCACGTTCCGTCGAATTCGTAAAGACCGTTCTCGTCCTTCGGGAAGTGCGCCGGAACCCAGTCGAGCAGCACGCCGATACCGGCGCGATGGCACTTATCCACAAAAGTCATGAACTGCTGCGGCGAGCCGTAGCGCGCGGTCGGGGCGTAGTAGCCCGTGACCTGATAGCCCCAAGAGGGATCGTAGGGATATTCGGTGATCGGCATCAGCTCCACATGGGTGTAGCCCATGTCCAGCAGATACGGGATCAGCTCGTCGGCCAGCTCGTCGTAGCGGTAGCAGCTGCCGTCGGGCTTGCGTCTCCACGAGCCGAAGTGCATCTCATAGATGTTCATCGGACTGTCGAGCAGATGGCGCTTGGCCTGCTGACGGCGATAGGCCGTGTCGTTCCACTCGAAGCCCTCGAGCGTGCAGACGCGGTTGGATGTATCCGGCAGGGCGCAGGTGCGGAAGCCGTAAGGATCGGACTTATAGACCGTTGAGCCGTCGGCGCGGCGCACACAGAATTTATATGCGTCGCCCTCCTTGGCATAGACGGAAAATGCCTCCCAAACGCCGTATTCCAGGTAAGTCATCGGCAGATCATCCGGGTTCCAGAAATTCCAGTCTCCGGTGACGCTGACGCCCTGCGCGTGCGGCGCCCACACGCGGAAGATATAGCCGTTCTTGCCGTCGCACTGCGCGCGGTGGCAGCCGAGAATGGCATAGGCGCGCAGCTCGTCTCCGGCGGAGAACTTGCGCAGGATGTTGTGCAGGGACGAATCCATATCGTTAGGTACCCTCCAATCTTCTGTTTCTTTCATCCACCTTATTATACCACTTTGCACAAAAATTGCAACCGTTCGCGGCAAGTTTTTTGCGGTTGTGTTGTCTTTTTCGCCAAGAACACGATTTTCGTCGATTCTCCCAAAATTTAAACAGATTTTTCGGCAGAATCAGCGAAAGCTTTGTCCAAAATTTCCAGTCCGGCCGAAATTGCCCCTGCACACCTTGACAAATCCTGCATTTCGGCATAGAATAAATAATAGTGCCAATAGGCGCAAAACTGCATGCACAAAGGAGGGAACGCATCATGGATGCTGGGAGTAGTAGCGGCATACCGGTAGGCCGATGTCCGAATCGGACGCGCATCCGTTGCTGCGTGTCCCCGTTCCAATAACCGGTCTGCCTTGCCGGCTTCCAAACCACTGATGTACTTTTATGAATCAGGAGGAAAGAACCGATGGCAGAGCATAACGTCACCGTCGAGAGCACGCTCACCGCGCTTCTCGACGAGAAAAAATATCCCACCGTCCGGGATATTCTCATCACCATGAACCCCTCGGACGTCGCCTCGATCCTCGACGAGCTTCCGGAGGAGCGGCTGCCGCTGCTGTTCCGTCTGCTGCCGAAGGAGCAGGCCGCCGAGACCTTCGTCGAGATGGAGCCGGAGGCGCAGGAGCTGCTGATCCGCGGCTTCTCCGACAGCGAGCTGCGCGAGGTGCTCGACGAGCTGTATGTCGACGACGCCGTCGACATCGTCGAGGAAATGCCGGCCAACGTCGTGCGCCGCATTCTCTCGCAGGCCGACCCGCAGATGCGCAAGGAGATCAACGAGATCCTGCGCTATCCGGAAAATTCCGCCGGGTCGATCATGACCACCGAATACGTCTCGCTGCGCCCGGGCATGACCGTCGAGGAGTCCATTCTCCGCATCCGCCGCACCGGCGTGGACAAGGAGACGATCTACACCTGCTATGTCACGCGCGACCGCACGCTCGTCGGCCTCGTCACGGTCAAGGATCTGCTCCTTGCGCAGGACGACGACCTGAAGATCGAGGAGCTGATGGAGACGAACGTCATCTCCGTCAATACCCACACCGATCAGGAGGACGTCGCGCAGATGTTCGCCAAGTATAACTTCCTTGCGCTGCCGGTCGTCGACGCCGAGAGCCGCATGGTCGGCATCATCACCTTCGACGACGCCATGGACGTCATGGAGGACGAGGCCACCGAGGATATGGAGATCATGGGCGGCATGACGCCGTCGGACAAGACCTACCTCCGTTCGACGGTCTTCGACCTGTTCAAGCACCGCATCCCGTGGCTGCTGCTGCTGATGGTCTCGGCCACCTTCACCGGCCTCATCATCACGAATTTCGAGAGCGCGCTTGCCGCGCAGGTCGCGCTCACGGCCTTCATTCCGATGCTCATGGACACCGGCGGCAACTCCGGCTCGCAGTCCTCCGTCACCGTGATCCGCGCGATCTCGCTCGACGAGATCGAATTTTCCGACCTGCCGCGCATCGTCTGGAAGGAAATCCGCACCGCCGTGCTCTGCGGCGCGACGCTGGCGGCCGCCTGCTTCGTCAAAATCATGCTGGTCGACCGGCTGCTCATGCGCAATGACAGCATCACCGTCACCGTTGCCGTCGTCGTCTGCATCACCATGGCGCTGACCGTCCTGATCGCGAAGATCATCGGCGCGGTGCTGCCGATGTGCGCAAAAAAAATCGGTCTTGACCCGGCCGTGATGGCAAGCCCGTTCATCACGACCATTGTCGACGCGCTGTCGCTGCTGATCTACTTCGGCGTGGCCACAACGCTGCTGCCGATGTGACCGATCCTCGGCGCATTTTAAGCCCCACAGCGTCTCCCATGCGGGAGATGCCGTGGGGCTTCCGTTCTTTTATTTGTTTTTCTTATCAAAACGCCATTCATTATCATTTATTTCTCTTTGAGATTTTCTGATACAATTGTTATAATATGGTCAGCGTTATTCTTTTAAAAGAACAGGGAGGTTTTTCAAACATGAAACAAAAATCATGGATCGGCCGGAACTGGCTGATCCTGCTGACCGGTGCGCTGATCGGCGTGGCGGCGCTCGTGCTGAGCGCGCTCGGCAACCCCGGCAACATGGGCTTCTGCATCGCCTGCTTCGAGCGTGACATTGCCGGTTCGGTCGGTCTGCACAGTGCAGGCAAACTTCAGTATTTCCGTCCGGAGATCGTCGGCATCGTGTTCGGCGCGCTCCTCATGGCCGTCGGCCGCAAGGAATTCAAGGGCAAGGCCGGCAGCTCCCCCGTGCTCCGCTTCGTTCTCGGCGCTGCCGTCATGATCGGCGCGCTGGTCTTCCTCGGCTGCCCGCTGCGGATGCTGCTCCGTCTCGGCGGCGGCGATCCGAACGCCATTGTCGGCCTCGTCGGCTTCATCGTCGGCATCCTCGTCGGCGTGTTCTTCCTGAAGAAGGGCTTCACGCTGCGCCGCGCCTATGACCAGAGCAAGCTTGAGGGCTCCGCCTTCCCCGCTGCGCTTCTGATCGCGTTTCTGCTCTGCGTGACCGGCATCTGCGGCCTGTTCCGCGCCTCGGCGGAAGGCCCCGGCGCTGCCCACGCCCCGTGGTACGTCTCCATCATCGCCGGTCTGCTCGTCGGCGCGCTGGCACAGCGCAGCCGCTTCTGCATGGCGGGCGGCATCCGTGACGCCGTGATGTTCAAGGACTTCGGCCTTGTCTCCGGCTCTGTCATCCTGATCGTCGTCGTTCTGGTCGGCAATCTGATTCTCGGCAACCTCAAGAGCTTCTCCTTCTATGGCCAGCCCATCGCCTCGGCGGACGGCCTTTGGAACTTTCTCGGCATGGTTATCGTCGGCTGGGGCTCGACCCTGCTCGGCGGCTGCCCGCTGCGCCAGCTCGTGCTGACCGGTGAGGGCAACTCCGACTCCGCCGTCACCGTCCTCGGCATGATCGCCGGTGCCGCCGTCAGCCACAACTTCAATCTCGCCTCCGGCCCGTCCGTGCTCGCAGAGGACGGCACCGTCACCGGCGGCTCCACCGAGAACGGCCACATCGCCGTCCTCGTGATCCTCGCAGTTCTGGTGGTCGTCTCCGTGCTTTGCACCTTTGTCAAGAAAAAGGAGCAGAAAAATGGTTGATGCGCGCGGATTTTCCTGCCCGATGCCCGTTGTGATGGTGCAGAAGGAGGTCAAGAAGAACGCCCCCGACACGCTGGACGTTCTGGTCGACAACCAATGCGCCGTTGACAACGTCACACGGTTTGCGAGCAATCAGGGCTACAACGTCTCCGTGAAGCCGGATGGCACGGACTTCCGTCTGACGCTCAAGAAATAACACACAGTCCCGCCTCCTCCGAGGCGGGACTGCTTTTTCAAAAAATACCGCAAGCCCCGCTTTTTTCAAAGCGGGGCTTGCGGCTTATCTGTTCTTATGTATGCTGTGCCATCTGCGACGAATGCTCCAGACTGACGAGCCAGTTGTGCATCATTTCTCTGGCGGCCGTCTCGGCATCGCGTCGGCGGAGCGCCTCGATCAGCCGATCATGCGAGACAAAGCTGTCCGCGCTGAGGCCATAGGTCTGCAGCAGCGTGTACTCCATGCGTTGGATATGCAGCATCAGCGTCTCGGAGAATTCGCAGAGGAATTCGTTGTCCGCGATCACCAGAATGCGGTTGTGCAGCGCAAGGTCGGTGTGCAGCGTGGCGACGATATTGCCCTGTGCAATGCACTTCTGAATTTGCCGGTCGAGCGCGGCCAGCTCCTCGATCTGCTCGTCCGTGATAACGCGGCAGGCCAGCTCCGCCGCAAGCGCATGCAGATGCGCCAACGGCAGATACCACTTTTCGGCGTGCTCCACATCCAGCTCCGAGACCACCGTCCCCTTGTTGGGATAGATCTCGATCAGCTTCTGGCCGGCAAGCATCTGCATGGCCTCGCGCACGGGCGTGCGGCTGACTTCAAAATATTCGCAGATCTCCTGATCGTTCAAGCGCTCGCCGGGCTGAAGCGTGCCGTAGGTGATCCATTCGCACAGCGTGTGGTAGATTTTCATCTTGACCGGCTCTTTTTTGGGTGCGGGCTGCTTGAGCGGTATTGGCATAGTGTTCTCCCCTTTCGCGAGACGCCGCAGTCGCGCCTCGCTTCTGTTCAAATTATACCATATTTTGCAGCAGGATTCAAGCGCTTATGTTGCAGATTCCAGATTGAGCAGCACATCAATCAGCTTTACATAGCCCTCTGCGCTCTTGGTAAGCTGCTCCTTGAGCACATACTCATCGACCGTGTGCGCAAGGCTCTCGACCGACGGGCCGAAGCCCAGCGTCTTGATGCCGGCCTCCCCGGCGTAATGGCTGCCGTTGGTGCAGAAGGAATAGGTCGTGATGACCGGGTTCGTGCCGAGGGTTTGCAGCGCCGCAAAGCTCTTCTGCACAAATTCGGACGAGCGGTCAAAATACCAGCCGGGGAAAAAGCGCTCGGCATAGATCTCGTTTCCGGTGTAGCACGTCTTGGTCTCGGCGCGCAGATAGACCTTGGCCTTGAAATCCGGGTCTTCTGCGGCAAGCCGCTCAATGTGATCCTGGATCGTCGCAAGCACGCTCTGCGGCGTGTCGCCGACGAGCAGACGGCGATCCAGCGTCGCGATGCAGCGCTCCGGCACGACCGACGCGCCGGGATAGGGCGCGGAAATGATGTCCGTCAGCTCCATAATGCCCTTGCCCAGCTCCGGCTGCTCCTCGGGGACGTAGTCCTCGAGCGCCGCCAGCAGCTTCATCATCTTTTTCACGGCGTTGACGCCCTTTTCCGGGTTGGCCGAGTGCGCGGGCTTGCCGATCGTCTCGAGCACGATCTCCGCACGGCCGCGCTGGCCGATCTTCAGGTTCAGGTTCGACGCCTCGCCGATGATCACATAGTCCGGATGCACGAATTGGCTGATCCTTCTGGCCGAGACGCCCTCATAAAGCTCCTCATAGACCACGCCCGCAACGTAGATCTCGCCCGGGAAGTCGTGGTCGCATTCCTGCGCATAGGCCGCAGCGGCGCAGATCATGGCCGCAACCGCGCCCTTCATATCCGACGCGCCGCGTCCGCAGACGCGATCGTCGCGAATCTCGCCGCCGAAGGGGTCAAAGCTCCAGCGCTCCGGCTCCTGCACGGGCACGGTGTCGATGTGTCCGTCGAGCAGGACGCGCGGGCCGGGACGGCGGCCGCGCAGGCAGCCGATCACGTTGCCGTAGGCGTCGACCGTCACCTCGTCATAGCCGAGGCAGTGCATCTCGCGCTCGATCACGCCGACGACCTCCCGCTCCTCGCCGGAATAGCTCTTGGCCTGGATCAACCGGCTGCAAAGGTCGATTGTGTTTTCATGCAGCTCCTGAATCGTCATGTTGTCTCCTCCTCATTGTGCCGCAAGGCTGTCCCAGAGGCGCTGCGCCTCGGCACGGCAGCCCGCAAAAATTTCTTTCTCGTCGACACGCGTGCAGTGATGCCGCTCGACGACCGTCTCGCCGTCGCAGACGACGGTATCCACATGGCCGCTGAAGCCGGAGGTCATGTGCGAGAGCACGTTCCCGGCGTGCAGCGGCGTGGGCGGATCGTAATCCAGGATCAGGAAATCCGCCGCTGCGCCCGGGCGCAGAACGCCGACCTCGTAGCCGAAAATGCGCTTGGCAAGGCGCTGGTTGTTCGTGAACGCCATATCCAGAATTTGTTTGCCGGAAAAGACCGAGCAGTCGTTTTGCCCGATGTGCTGCTGGATGCTCGCAAAGCCCAGCTCGGTGAACAGGTCGTAGGTATAGCCGTCGCCGCCCAGCGCCACATGGACGCCCGCGTCCATCAGCGGCACGACCGGGCAGATGCCCACGGCCGTGTTCGTGTTCGACTGCACATTGTGCGCCGCCGTCACGCCGGTCTCGCGCAGAATGCCGAAATGGCGCGGCTTGAGATGCACATTGTGCGCCGTGATGGTCTTTTCGCCGAGAATGCCCGCCTCATGCAGGCGCTCGACAACGTGCATATCAAAGCGGCGGTAGCAGTCGCTGACGTCGGCCTCGGATTCGGCCATATGGATATGGAAGCCCGCATTCAGCGCGTTTCCGACGGCGCTGCTCCGCTCCAGCGTCTCAGCAGAGAGCGAATACGAAGCGTGCAGACCGAAAATCCCGCGGAAGCGGTCGCCCTCGGCCTGATGCGCGCGGATATACCGCTCGTTTTCGGCAATTCCGCGCGCGGCGCGCTCCGCGCCGTCGCGATCGGTCACCTCATAGGCAAGACAGCCGCGCCCGCCGACGGCGCGCATCGCGCGCTCGATCGTGTCGAGGCTGCCGGTGATATAGTTGGGGCTGGCCTGATGGTCGAAATAGGTCGTCGTGCCGGCCTTCAGTCCCTCGACAAGCCCCATCAGGGCGCTGTAGTAGGTCTGGCGCTCGTCGAGCGCCTTGTCCACGCGCCACCACATACGCGACAGATACTGCTGCCAGTTGTAAATCAGCTCGCTGAGCGGCATTCCGCGCACGAATTGGCCGTAAAAATGGCAGTGGGAGCTGATCATGCCCGGCATCAGGATGCGCCCGGCCAGATCGTGCCGAACATCTGCCTCGGGCAGCGCCTCGTCTCCGCAGACGCCGACCGCTGCAACGCGGTCGCCGTCGACGAGCAGATAGCCGCCGGGCAGGAAGAGCCGGTCAACGTCGCCGGTAATCAGAGAAGCGTGGTAATAAAGCGTTTTCATGTTGTCTGTCTCCTGAGCAGAGATTTGGGCAGCGCGCGTCGGAGCAGCCGTCCGGCACCCGCCTTGGCGCGGTCGCGCCCGTCTTCGACCAGAACCCTGCCGCCCGCGACGGTGCAGGCCACGCGGACGTGCATCGGCATTCCCGCAAACGGCGTGTAGTCGGTCTTTTCATGCAGCAGCTCGACGCCCATCGTATAGCTGCAATCGGTGTCGAGCAGGACGATGTCCGCGTCCGCGCCGGGTGTAAGCTGTCCCTTGCGTCCGGCAAGGCCGTAGAGCTGCGCCGGGTTATAGGACGTCATTTCCGCAAGGCGGCGCATGGAGATCTTCCCGGTGCGCACGCCCAGCTCGTGCACGAGCACCAGGCGCGTCTCAATGCCGGGCATCCCGCCGGGGATCTCATAGAATTTGTCCGAAACGCGCTTCTGGCTGAGGTAGAACGCGCAGTCGTCCGTGCCGATGGTGAATTTTGTCCCGCCGGAGAGCACGCGCCAGATCCCGGCGCGGTCGGCCGCCGTGCGAATGGGCGGGTTGACGATGTAATCCGAGGCGTGCTCCTTCTCATAGACCGTCTCGTCAAAGCAGAGATAGTGCGGGCAGGTCTCGCCGTAGACCTCCAGTCCCTCGCGCTGCGCCTGCTCGATCAGAGCCGCGCCCTCTGCGCTGGACACATGGCGGATCAGCAGCCGCACGCCCGTGCGCCGCGCCAGCTCGATCAGCCGACGAACGGCCGACGGCTCGGAGTCGGCAGGCTTGCTCTCGAGAAAATGGCTGCAATCGGTCTTTCCCTCCGCCTTGAGGCGCGCGACAGCCTCGTTGATCTGCTCCTCGTTCTCGGCGTGCACGGTCGCGATCGCGCCGTACTCGGCGATCACGCGGAAGGCGCGCTCCATGTCCGCATAGGGGACGAGCAGATTGCTGTAGGCCGTGTAAAATTTAAACGACGTAAAGCCGTGCTTTATCAGAACAGGGATTGCCTGTAAGGTTTCTTCGTTGATGTCCGTCAGCGTGCAGTGGAAGCTGAAATCCGCCGCGCACTGCTTCTCGGCCAGCGCGGTACGCATCCTGACCGCGTCTAAGATCGAGCCGCCCCGCTCCTGATCGGCAAAATCGATCAGGGTGGTCACGCCTCCGTAAAGTCCGGCACGCGTGCCGTCAAAAAAATCGTTCATGGTCTGCGTTCCGCCGAACGGAAGCAGCATATGCGCGTGGGTCTCCACCACGCCGGGGATTGCTTTCTTTCCGGCCGCGTCGAGAACGCGTGCGGCCGTGCCCTCCAGGTGCGGCGCGATCGCAACGATCCGTCCGCCCTGCACGGCGATGTCGCAGACCCCAAGCTCCTGCGGCGCATAGACGTCCGCGCCCCGGATCAACAGGTCGTACTGCATTGCGGGTAACCTCCTTGTTGAAATTCCGCAAGGGCGGGCGGAAGCGTTTCCCACCCGCCTTGAGCCTTGGCGGCGCTGACCCGAGCGCGTCGGGTCAGCGCCATCGGCAAGCTTATTTGTCGTAGGATTCGGTCGGGACGACGACGCCGTTCGTGACGTCCGCGATCAGCTGGGTGATCTCTGCGACCACATCCGCCGGGATGATGTCCGCGTTCAGCTCGGCAAGCTCCACGCCGGCGCCGAGGCCGGGCTTATACACGCCGCCGAAGGAGCCGTCCTTGATGCGGTCGACCTGGCTGGCGATGACGGGCGGGACGATCTCCACGACGGAGGTCAGCATCAGCTCGGGGGCGAGATCATGCTGGTCGGAGCCGTAGCCCATGCAGTAGACGCCCTTTTCCACGCAGGCCTCGATCACGCCGAGACCGGTGGTGTCGGCCGCGTGCATGATGACGTCGGCGCCCTGATTGATCATGCTCAGCGCGGATTCCTTGCCGAGCGCGGTGTCCTCGGTGTTGCCGGTCATGATGACCAGAACGTTCGCGTCGGGGTTGGCCGCCTTGGCGCCCTCGGTGTAGGCGTTCTTCATGGTGAGCTGACCGGCCGACTCAGAGCCGCCGATGTAGCCGACGGTGCCGGACTTGGACATTTTCGCAGCCAGATAGCCGCAGATGTAGGTTGCATGATAGACGGCGGTGTCGACAAAGCCGATGTTAGCGGGGAAATTGTCGGCAGGCGCCTTGCCATAGACGAAGAAATAGTTGTTGGGGTTGGCCTCGGCAACGCGGATCATTGCGTCGCCGAACTGGGAGCCGTGGGCAATGACGAGGGTATAGCCGTCGTCGACGAAGTTCATGGCGATGGATTCGCAGTTGGAGGTGTCAACGTTTTCGACATACTGGGTCTTGTAGCCCTCACCCTCAAGCTGCTGCAGGCCCTGATAGGCCGTCCAGCACCAGGATTCGTCGGTGATAACGCCGGGGAGGATCAGCGCGACGGAGATGTCCTGATCGTTTGCGGGAGTTGCGGTGTCATCGGTGGCTGCGGTGTCTTTGGTGTCTGCGGTGTCTGCGGTGTCGTTGGTCGCCTTGGTGGATTCGCTTTCGTCGGTCTTACCGGCGCATGCCGCCAAGCTCAGTACCAGAGCCAGGCAAAGGATCAGTGCAAGCAGTTTTTTCATTTGGTCCTCCTAAATAGAATAGTATATCAGATCCACACACGTTTGTGTATGGTATCTTACAAATTTTTCTCGTCGGCCAGTTCCCCGGCCAGCTCCAGGGCGCGCGCGATCTGCGCGGCCTGCTTTTCCATGAACGCAACGCCGTATTCCGCGCTGGCCAGCTCGGGCTTTCCGACAACGCCGTCAACGGAAATATCGTCGATGAACCATGCGGAGATCAGATCCCCGCGGCAGTCGGCCGCCTCGTGCCATTTGTCGACGGAACGGCTCAGCTCGGGCGTGATGCGGTCGGCGTCGACCGTTTGCGGATGCTTGGCCAGCATGACGCTCGTCTCGATCTCGTCGGCGTGGACGTCGTATTCGTGCGCGCCGATGCGGTCGCGGATCGCGCCGCCGTTGACCATGTACAGGCGCATTCCCTTCGCGCGCAGCAGACGCCCGGCAAGGTGGATGCAGCTGTCGTTTCCGCCGTGGCCGTTCACCAGCACCATCGAATGCACGCCCAGCCGCAGCAGCGATTCGCCGATGTCGGTCAGGATGTGGATCAGCGTCTCCGGCATGAGCGTCAGCGTGCCGGGAACGTGCAGATGCTCGATGCTCAGGCCGTAGATGATCGGCGGCAGCACGAGAAACTGCGTTTTCGAGCGCACCTTGGTCATGGCCAGCTCGGTGATGTCCTGCGCGCAGAGATAATCCGTGCCGACCGGAAGATGCGGCCCGTGCTGCTCCACCGCGCCGATCGGAAGAACGGCGACGGCGGGGCCTGCCGCCGCAAGCTCCTGAAGCTGCGGGGCGGTCTTTTCGGCGTAGTAGCAATACGGCATATCAGCGTCCCTCCCGTTCAAATACGCCGCCGACGGTCTTCGGGCCGCGCTTGTTGCGCCCGGCCAGCAGCAGGCTGAGAATGGCGACGATGTAAGGCAGCGCCAGCAGCAGCTGGTACGGCAGGGCGACGCCCTTGGCCTGCAAATGCAGCTGGAAGGCGTTGATGAAGCCGTAGCCGAACGAGCCGATCAGCGAATAGACCGGGTGCCAGCCGCACAGCAGGCAGACGGCCAGCGCGAGGAAGCCGCGTCCTGCGGAGATATCCGGCGCGAAGCTGCCCGTGATGGCGACAACGAGATACGCGCCGCCCAGACCGGCCAGCAGGCCGCTGAAGAGCACGACGCCCCAGCGATAGCCGACGACGTTGATGCCGTAGGACTGCGCCGCGCGCGGGTTTTCGCCCAGAGAGCGGAGCTGGAGGCCGAGCTTGGTCTTGTAGAGCACGAAGCCCGCTGCCAGCGAGATGAGAATCGCCAGATAAGCCAGAATGTCCATGGAGAAGATCGAGCCGCCGACCACCGGGATCTTGGACAGCAGCGGAAGCTCCAGGCTGCTCAGCAGCGGCACCTTCGGCCGCGAGGTCGCGTAGAGCACGCGGTAGAGGAAGGACGTCAGACCGGCGGCAAAGATGTTGAACATAAAGCCGACGACGGCCTGCGGCTGATTGCGCGAGACGCCGATGTAGGCGATGATAACGGCCGAGAGGCATCCGGCCAGCGCACCGGCCAGAATTGCGAGGAACAGCGACTGTGTGTACTGGTAAGCCAGCAGCGTCGTGAACGCGCCGATGACCATGTTGCCCTCGAGGCCGATGTTCATCACGCCTGCGCGCTCGGCGACGGTCTCGCCGACCGCCGGGAACAGGATCGGGACGCCCTGACGGATGGTCGACGCAAGCAGCGCCGTGATCACACTGGTAGTCATGCCTTTTTCCCTCCTCTTTTTTTCTGACGCGCGCCGACGACCTTCAGGCTGAAGCTGATGAGGATGAACAGGACGATGATGCCCTGCAAAATATCGACGAGCGTGACCGGGACGCCGCTGGAGATCTGCATTTTCTCGGCTCCGGCATCCAATCCGGCCATCATGACCGAGGCGGCGACCAGACCCAGCGGATTCAGGCAGCCGATGAGCGCGACGACCATGCCGGTGATGCCCATGCCCTCGCAGATGCCCTCGATCAGGCGATACTGCACGCCGTAGATCTCGACCGCACCGGCCAGACCGGCAAAGCCGCCGGCCAGCACCATGGCGAGGAAGCGATAGCGCTTGACATTGCAGCCCGCATACTGTGCGGCCTTCGGGCTTTTGCCCACGACGCGCAGGTTATAGCCGAACTGCGTATAGCGGCAGACGAACCAATAGACCGCCACGCAGGCAAGTGCGATAAAGAGACCGACATGCGCGCGTGTTCCGGAGATCAGCTTCGGCAGCCGCGCGACCGCCGGGACCTCCGCCGACTGCGGGTTCACACCGCCCTGCTCCATGATCGGCCCATGCACCAGATAGGCGATCAATTGCAGCGCGACATAGTTGAGCATGATCGTGACGATCAGCTCGTTTGAGCCGTAATAGGCCTTCATGAATCCGGCGAAGCCGCCCCAGATTGCGCCGAACAGCGCGCCTGCCAGCAGGCCGAACAGGATGGAGAACGCCCCCAGCGATTGTCCGAAGGAGCTGGTCGCGACCAGAATCGCGCCGAGCGTACCGACATACATCTGGCCCTCGCCGCCGAGGTTGTTGCAGCCGCCGACCGCCGCAAAGGCGACGCCGACGCCGACAATAATCAGCGGAATGGCCTTGGTGATGATCTCGCCGAAGCCGAGCTTCGTGGAATACGGCCGGACGATCATGTAATAATAGGCCTCCAGCGGGTTCTTCCCGACAAACGACACGAAGATCGCGCCGATCAGCAGCGCCAGCACGATCGCGGTCAGCACCAGACCGAGCGTGCGCAGAGTCGAGATCAAGTCCGTCCGGTCAAGCCGTCTCGAGCCTTCTGTTTTCATTCTGCCTTCACCCCCATCATCATGCGGCCGATCTCGTAGGCATTGTAATCCTCCGGCTGAACCTCGCCGACCACGCGCCCCTTATAGAGCACGATGATGCGGTCGGAGATGGAAAACAGCTCCTCCATCTCGCCGGAGAACAGCACGACGCCCACGCCCTCGTCGCGGCTCTTTTGAATGGTCTCGCGAATAAAATAGGTCGCCTTGATGTCCAGCCCGCGCGTCGGATAGGAGCAGACGAGCACCTTCGGATGCTTGTCCAGCTCACGTGCAAGAATGAATTTCTGCATGTTGCCGCCGGAGAGCAGGCCGGAGCGCTGCTTGATGCCCGTCGTGCGGACGTCGTAATCCTCGATCGCCTTTTTGGCCTCCGCGCGGATCTGCCGGTAATTCAGCAGGCAGCCCTTTCTCGGCGGGTTCGGCTTGCGCAGGATCCAGTTCTGATAGAGCGGATCCTCCTTCACGCTGCCGACGTTCACGCGGTCGGCCGGCACGCAGCTCACGCCCGCGTCGATGAAATCCGTCGCGTCGACGGTGTGCATCTCCTTGCCGCAGACGGACACGCGTCCGCCCGACGCCGGCCGCAGGCCGGTGATGACCTCGGCCATTTCGGCCTGCCCGTTGCCCTCGAGCGCCGCGATGCCGATGATCTCGCCGCGGTGCAGCGTCAGGGAAACGTCGTTGAGGATCTGCGCGCCCCGGTCGTCCTTCGCCGCCAGATGCTCGATGCGCATCAGCTCGGTGCGCTCCTCGGGCGGGAACTCCTTCCGGTCAAATTTCGGCGTCTCCATGTTTTCGCCGATCATCATGCGAATGATCTTCTGCTTGTCGGCGTCCTTGGTCATCATCTGTCCGCAGACCTGCCCGCGGCTCAGGACCGTGATGCGCTGACTGATGCGCAGCACCTCCTCCAGCTTGTGGCTGATGAAGATGATGCTCTTGCCGTGCGCGATCAGCTTTTCGATCGTCTCAAAGAGCGTGTCGACCTCCTGCGGGGTGGAGAACGAGGTCGGCTCGTCGAGCACCAGCACGTCCGCGCCGATGTAGAGCAGCTTCAGGATCTCCACGCGCTGCTGCGTCGAAATGGAAAGCTTTTCGACCGGCGCGTGGACGTCGACCTCCAGGCCGTATTCCTTGGCGAGCTTCTCCAGCTCGGCCTCGATGACCTTGTCCTTTTTGCGTCGGTACCACGGATCATTTCCCATCAGAAACACGTTCTCGGCAGCGGAATAGACGTCGATGAGCATATAGTGCTGATGCACCATGCCGATCCCGGCGCGGATCGCATCCTGCGGGGAATGGATGCTCAGCGGCTCGCCGTTTTTCAGGATCTGCCCCTCGTCCGGGCGGTACATGCCGTAGAGGATGTTCATCAGTGTGGTCTTGCCTGCGCCGTTTTCACCGAGCAGAGCGTGCACCTCGCCGGGATAGATCTTCAGGTTGATATGGTCGTTTGCGGTAAAGTTTCCGAATCGCTTCGTGATTCCGCGAAATTCGATCGCAGGAACCGGTTCCGCCATGTTCATCACGCTCCTTCTATTTTATGCTTGCTCCGCCGCTTTTGCGGCGTATTCAACGGATTGAACGATCGGCACATAGCCGGTGCAGCGGCACAGATTGCCGCTCATCGCCGTGCGGATCTCGTCGCGCGTCGGCGACGGATTGTGCAGCAGCAGCGCATAGGCGCTGATGAGCATCCCCGGCGTGCAGAAGCCGCACTGGACTGCGCCGTGATCCATGAAGCTCTCCTGCAGCAGCCGCCCGAGCGGCAGCTCCTGAAGCCCCTCGACGGTCAGGATCGGCTGCCCCTCGACCTGCCCGACCATGGTCAGACAGGAGGCGCAGGTCTGCTCCCCGACGAGCACCGTGCAGGCGCCGCATTCGCCGATGGCGCAGCCCTCCTTTGTGCCCGTCAGGCGCAGCTCCTCGCGCAGAACGTCGAGCAGCCGTGCCGTCGGGTCGCAAAAAACATCGTAAGCTCTGCCGTTGACCAGCAGATGCAGGGTTCTTTTCTCAGCCATATTGCACCTCGAACAGTTCGCCCAGCAGCCGCTCCAGGAGCTTCTGACTGACGGGCTGTTTATAAAGCGTCGACGCGCGGACGCCCGCGATCTCCGGAAGCTTGGCCGCCGTCTGCGCGGCGATGCGCCGCAGCAGCTCCGGCGTCGGGCGTTCGCCCTGCACGGTCTCCGTGATCTCCGGGAAGCACATCGGCCGCGGGAAGGCCGAGCCGAGCGCCACGCGCAGATCGTCGATCCTGCCGTCCGTGAGCCGTCCGCTGACGCTGACGGTCAGGCGCGAGATGGCAAGCGCTCTGCGCCGCCCGAGCTTGAAGAAGCGCTGGGGGCAGTCGAGCTTGTCGATCCGGACGGCCTCGATCAGTTCGCCCGGCAGCAGCGCGTTGCGATAGGGCGCAGTCACAAGCTCCCCGAGGGAGCATTCCCGCGCGCCCTGCGGCCCGCGCAGCAGCAGCCGCGCCCGGTGCAGCGCCAGCGGACCAAGCGTGTCGGCCGCCGGAGAGGCGTTTGCTATGTTCCCGCCGAGCGTGCCGCGATTGCGGATCTGCGGCGAGCCGACCTCGGAGGACGCCGCCGCCAGCACCGACGCATACCGCCGAACCAGCGGGTCGGCCGCGATCCGCGCGTGTGTGCAGCCCGCGCCGATCAGGAGCGTGTCCGTCTCCTCGCGCAGCTCCTTCAGCTCGGCAAGACCGCTCAGGTCGATGGCCAGCTTGCCGTCGAAGCGATCCTTTTCCCGCGCGACGACGAGCACATCCGTGCCGCCGTTGACGTAAAAGGCCGCGCCGTTCGCCCGTTCAAAGGCCTCAATTGCCTCCGGCACGGTTTTCGGAACAAAAAGTCCGCTAAAACGCATCCTTCAGTCCCTCCTTCCCGCAGAAAAACACCGATTCCAGATCGAACGGCAGATCGTGCAGCCGTCCGATGCCGCGCAGCGCGTGGTTCACGGCGCAGGCAACTGCCGCCGCGCCCGGCTCGGTGGCCGGTTCGCCCAACGACTTGGCGCCGAACGGGCCGCGCGGGTCGGGGTTGTCGACCATAATTGCCTCGTTATCCCCGACGTCCATAAAGGTCGGAATGATGTAGTTATCGAAATTCAAATTCCGGCAGATGCCGTTTTTCGAGCCGAGATCCTCCGTCAGGCCCATGCCCGCGCCCATGACCATGCCGCCGAAGACCTGCCCGCAGGCCAGCGTCTGATTGATGACGCGCCCTGCATCATGCGAGCCGGCCATTTTCAGCACGCGCACCTGCCCGGTGGCCAGATCGACCTCGACCTCCGCCGCCTGACAGGAATAGGTGAAGGAGACAAAGGCCTCGCCGCAGTCGTGCTCGTGATCCCAGCTCAGCGGATAGTTGATGAACGTTCCGGGCGAGGCGGGCGTCCCGCCGACGGCGTAGCACCGCGCGACGGCCTCGGCAAAGCTCAGCTCGTGCGCCCCGGCATAAACGCGGTCTTTTTCAAAGCGGATCGTCCCGGCATCGACGCCGAATTCGGCCGCAAGCGGCTTTTTCAGGATGTCGAGAATGTGCTTCGCCGCGTCGATGATGGCGTTGCCGCCGGTGAACGTGCCGCGCGAGGCAATGGCCGCGCCGGAGGTCGGCGCGCGGGAGGAATCGGCGACGTTCATGGTGACGCGCTCGAAGTCGCAGCCCAGCGCCTCGGCGGCGATCTGCGCCAGCGCCGTGCGCAGCCCCTGTCCCTGCTCGGTATAGCCGCAGGAGACGAGCACGCTCGCGTCCTCCTCGACCTCGATGTAAACGCGGGCGACATCCAGTCCCTCCGAGCCGATGCTCACGCCGCGCGCGCTGCATGCGATGCCGACGCCCCGGCGGATCAGACCGTGATTTTCCCGGTTGTATTTTTCGTATTTTTCCTCATAGCCGATGGCAGCGGCGGCATTGTTGAGCACCTCGAGCACGGTGACGGTGTGCTTGTCGAGCACCTGACCCGTGCCGTTGACGTCGCCGGTGCGCAGCGCGTTGCGGCGGCGCAGCTCCAGCGGCGAGATGCCCAGCTTTTCGGCCAGCTCGTCCATGGCATTCTCCATGGCGAAGATCGCCTGCGGCGTTCCGAAGCCGCGCATGGAGCCGGTGTGGATGTTGTTGGTTGTGACGGCGCAGGCGTTATAGAGCACGTTCGGATTCCGGTACGGTCCGGGGCCGAGGTGCGAAGCCTTGCCGATGATGCCGCAGGCCCAGTTGGCGTAGGCGCCGCTGTCGGCGATCGCCTCGGTGTGCAGCGCCTGAAGGCTGCCGTCCCGATTCGCGCCCAGCCGCACATGGAAGGAAAACGGCGTGCGCTTGTGCGTCTCGCGGATGGAATCCTCCCGCGTCAGGACGTATTTGACCGGTCGGTCGGTCTTGAGCGCCATCAGCGCCGCGCGAACCGCGACCTGCTCGGCGCTCTCAAGCTTTCCGCCGAAGGTTCCGCCGAGCGCGGACTGCACGACGTCGACCTTCGCCATCGGCAGGTTCAGCGAGCGGCAGATCGACGTGCGCACCATAAACGGATGCTGCATCGAGCCGTGGATCGTCAGCACCTTGCTCTCGTGCGACGGCACGGCGACCAGCGCCTCCGGCTCGATATAAGCATGCTCGATGAACTGCGTGGAATAATGTGTATCGACCACGACGTCGCAGGCGGCCAGCGCCTTTTCCGCGTCGCCCTTGCAGACCCGGCTGACCGAAACGACGTTGCCGGGATAGTCCTCCGTGATGATCGGCTCGTGATTTTTCGCCCTGCTCGGGTCAAAAAACGCCGGGAGCGCCTCATATTCGACCCGGATGCGCCTGACGGCCTCGGCCGCAAGCTCCGGCGTCTCCGCCGCGACGCAGGCGACTACGTCGCCGAAAAAGCGGGTCTTGTCGTCTGCAAGGATGTACTGATCCTGCATGACCTCGCCCATGACCTTCATGCCGGGGATGTCCCGCGCGGTGACCACGCAGGCGACGCCCTCCATGGCCTCGGCCTCGGAGGCGTCGATCGACACGATGCGCGCATGGGGGTGCTCCGCGTATAGCCCCTTGCCGTAGAGCATTCGCTCAAACTTCAGATCCGCGCCGTACATGGCCTGACCCGTCACCTTTTCGACGACGTCCAGACGCCGCACCGGGCGGTTGATCGCGTGTCCCATAGCTACCTCTTTTTATCGCAGTGTGATGCAGTCTCTCGGGCAGACGGACTGGCAGACGCCGCAGCCGCGGCAGACCGCTTTGTCCAGCGTCGGCACGCTGCCCTTTTCGTGATGCAGCGCCCCGAAGCCCGCATCCTGGCAGGCCGTCGCGCAGCTTCCGCATTTCAGGCAAGCCGTTTCGTCGATGGAGCAGTGCAGGTGGTTGTCCCGCGAGAGCTCGGAATGATCGACCAGATACGGAAGCGATTTTCCGACCATGGCATCGAGCGAGGTGAAGCCCTTCTGCTCCATATAGCGCAGCAGACCCTTCTGCATACTCTGCACCATGCCGAAGCCGTAGCGCGAGATCGCCGTGCAGACCTGCACGTTTCTTGCGCCCAGCAGGAGAAACTCCGCCGCGTCCTGCCAGTTGCTCACGCCGCCGACACCCGCGACCGGAATGTCCAGCTCCTTGGTCAGCTTGCTGACGCAGCCCAGCGCGATCGGCTTGACCGCCGGGCCGGAAAGTCCGCCCCACGTGGACAGGCCGTTGACGTTCAGCTTCGGATAGCCCGTCTCCAGATCGATGCCGATGAAGCCGCGCACCGTGTCGATGCAGCAGAGCGCATCCGCCCCGCCCTCGACCGCGCCGCGTGCAACGTCGACCAGATCGGTGACGTTCGGCGTCATTTTGACGATCACGGGCGTGTTCTTTTTTCTCGCCCGCAGAATGGTCTGCGTCGTCGTGCGCATCAGCTCCCGGTCGGCCGCGGGGATCGCATTGCTGGCCTTTTTGCCCTCGTCGGCAATGCTGTGCTCGCCCTGCGGACAGGACATGCTGCATTCGATCATGTCCGCCCCGGCCTCCTCGAGCCGGTGCACCAGCTCGATCCATTCGTCCTCGCCGGCCGCCATGATGCTGCCGATGAAGCGGCGGTCGGGATAAAGCTGCTTGAAATAGGCGATGTCCTCCTGGATCTCCTCGACCGTGCGCTCAGAGATCAGATCGATGTTATAAAACGCAAACTGCGGCTTGCCCGCGTAGGAAAGCCCCGCCATATTCGGCTCGGCCAGCTTCGGGCTGTGCTGCGGAAGCGCGGTGGTCTTAAAGACGATGCCGCCCCAGCCCGCCTCGAGCGCCCGGCGCACCTTTTCGCGGCTGTCCGAGGACGGCGATGCCGCGACGGTAAACGGATTTTCAAACGGGACACCCGCAAAATTTATATTCAGATCCATGATGCTCCGCCTCCTGTTCATTCGTGCGATATGCAATATATCGGTTTGCTGATTTCAGTATATTTTCTTTTTTCTTTGACGTCAATCCGCAAAATATACAAACAAATTTCGATTTTCTTGTCGAATCTGACGGTAATATTTTGAAAAGAATAACGCATACAATATAGAAAAAGAATTCAAAAAATCCAATATATCGGCTGGCTTTTTCCGCTTCCCCGGCTGCGTATTTTTTCTCCGGACAGACGATTTATTTCGTCCGGCTGCGCTTTCCGGTCAGCTGCATCCTCCGGGCAAACGGTTTTCAGAACGAAACGTTTGAAAAACGGTGCGGAGCAGCACCGCGCAAAAATGACCGCATAAAGCAAAATGCCGCCGCGCACGCGCCCTCTGTCCCCGTCTGTCTCCCTGAAATTCGCCCGTTCTCTCTCCTTCTGTTCAAAATCAACAAAAATCCGCCCCGAGATTTATTCAAAAAAACCGCCTCTCCCCTCTTGACAAGTATACCGGTATACCGGTATACTAGAATCGCTGGGAGCAGAAGACAGAACGCAGCCTTTCCCGACCGGCAACCTCTTTCTCCCTCCCGCTGTCGACCGGCAAGTTCCTTTCGTCTCATCCTTTCGGACGGGCTTCGTCGGATAGATGCGGCGGCATCCATGCGCTGCACAAGGCGCAGAGGATGCCCCAATGGCCGTTTCCTTCCGACACCGACCGACAGCCTTCCTCCCCCGACAGCGGCCGTCCAGGCGCCCGGTGCTTTGCAATTTCCGCCGGGACGCAGGCCGCACCCGATCCCGGGTCGATTTTCTCCTCCGTCCGCCGTGACAAAATGCCGCTTCGGCGCGCCGTCCGCGCTGCCGAACCTGTCGCGGCGCTGCGCCGCGCGTCCGTCCTTCGCGCGGTGCAGGGCGCATGGAGCAGCTCATTCCGAACGAAAAAGGCCGCTTTTTCGGAGCTGCGCGCCGCTGCCCGGAGACGTTCCTCCTCCGGCACGGCCGATCCCGGGAAGCCCCCGGCCGCTTATTTCTGCGGCCACTCCTTGTGTTTTCTTCATTCTCTGCGCCGTCGGGGGGCTACGCTTCTGTCTTCTCTCCCATTTCCCCTAAGGAACCTCTGAATCGATCAGCTGCGGCGCGCAGCGGGTCTTCTGACCCAACTGATCGGTTTGGAACAAAATCCCTCGCTGACCGCTCTTGCGATTTCGTCAGCGGTTCCCCAAAAACGCTATATGCAAAGGAGCATTGGAACTATGATCGGTTTTATCGGCCTTGGCATCATGGGCAAGCCCATGGTCAAGAATCTTTTGAAGGCGGGCGTGCAGGTGCGCGTCAACGATTTGGTTCAGAGCGCCGTTGACGAGGTTGCCGCCCTCGGCGCGCTGCCCTCGACACAGGCGCAGATCGGCGCAGACTGCGACGTGGTCTTTACGATCCTGCCCAACGGCGCGATCGTGCAGAACGTCCTGTTCGGCGAAAACGGCGTCGCCTCGACGCTGCGGCAGGGTGCGCTGGTCGTGGATATGTCCAGCGTCACGCCTGGCGAGTCCCGCGCCTGCGCCGAGCGCCTTGCCAGGCAGGACGTTGCCTTCCTCGACGCCCCCGTGTCCGGCGGCGAGCCGGGCGCGATCAACGGCACGCTCTCCTTTATGGTCGGCGGCGACGAGGAGACCTTCCAGCGTGCGCAGCCCTATTTTGACATCATGGGCAGCTCGGCGATCCGCATCGGCGGCGTCGGGAGCGGCTCGATCACGAAGCTGGCCAACCAGATCATCGTGAATCTGGGCATTGCCGCCGTCTCGGAGGCCTTTGTGCTTGCCGCGAAGGCCGGCGCGGACCCCGAGAAGGTCTATCAGGCGATTCGCGGCGGTCTGGCCGGGAGCGCCGTACTCGACGCGAAGGCGCCGATGATGTACAGCCGCAATTTTGCCCCCGGCGGCAAGATCTCCATCAACCACAAGGACATCAAGAACGTGATGAACGCCGCGCACACCATGAACGTCCCGCTGCCGCTGACGGCGCAGCTCTACGAGATCATGCAGAGCCTGATGCTGCACGGCCTTGCCGACAACGACCACAGCGCCATTGTCCGCTACTTTGAGGAGCTTGCAATGGTGAAGGTAGAAAAGCAATCATAAGGAGGATTTGTTATGCTGCCCGTACTCGGAATTTCCATGGGTGACCCCGCCGGAATCGGCGCGGAGATTGCCGTCAAAGCCCTCGCGAAGAACGATTGGACACAAAAATGCGTGCCCGTCGTGATCGGCGACGCCGCCGCCATGGCCGACGCCGTCTCCTTCACCGGCTGCGATTGCCGCCTGAACAAGATTGAAGACCCCTCGCAGGCCGTCAACGAACCGGGCGTCATCAACCTGATCGACCTCGGCTTCCTGACGCCGCATAGCTGGGAATATAAAAAGGTCTCGGCGCTGGCCGGAAAGGCCGCCTTCCATTACGTCCGCGAGGCGACGGAGCTTGCCATGCAGGGCAAGACCGACGCCATTGTCACAGGCCCCATCAACAAGGAGGCCATCAACCTCGCGGGCTATCATTACTCCGGCCACACCGAAATTCTCGCCGACCTGACCGGCACGAAGGACTACGCCATGCTTCTGACCGGCGGCAATCTGCGCGTGATCCACGTGACGACGCACGTCTCCATGCGCGAAGCCTGCGACCGCATCACGAAGCAGCGCGTTTACACCGTCATCAAGCTGGCGCGGCAGGCCATGGAGCTTCTGGGTATGCCCGATGCAAAGATCGGCGTCGCGGGCTTCAACGCCCACTGCTCGGAGAACGGCCTGTTCGGCGACGAGGAGGCGCGCGCGATCATCCCGGCCATTGAGCAGGCGCAGGCCGAGGGCATCAACGTCGACGGCCCCGTCCCGCCCGACACCGTGTTCGTCAAGGCGCAGGCCGGACAATACGGCATCGTGGTCGCCATGTATCACGATCAGGGGCACATTCCGCTGAAGCTCGCGGGCTTCAAGCTCGATCTCAAGACGAACAAATATACCGCCATGAGCGGCGTCAACTCCACGATCGGCCTGCCGATCATCCGCACCTCCGTTGACCACGGCACCGCCTTCGGCAAGGCCGGTGAGGGGCGCGCGAACGAGGAGAGCCTTGTTGACGCCATGGATATGGCGATTCTGATGGCCAAAAACCGCAAAAACGTGACGAAATAACAGAAGGAGGCTTCATTCATGGAAACCATGTACGGTCTTGTGAAGGCAGCGCCCGCTCCCGGCGCAGAAATTCAGGAGAATCTGCCGATCCCGTCGGTCGGCCCGCGCGACGTGCTCGTCCGCGTGCGCGCGACCGCGATCTGCGGCACCGATTCGCACATCATGGCATGGACGCCCTACGCCCAGCAGCGCGTTCCGACGCCGATGGTCTTCGGCCACGAGTTCTCCGGCGACGTTGTGCAGGTCGGCAGCGAGGTGACCGAGGTCAAGGTCGGCGACCGCGTGGCCGGCGAGACGCACATTCCCTGCAACCACTGCCGTATGTGCCTGAGCAACAAGCGGCACATCTGCGAAAATATGAAGATCATCGGCGTGCACGTCCCCGGCGCATTCGCCGAATACATCAGCTTCCCGGCTGACGACGCGTTCAAGCTCGCCCCCGATTTCCCCTATGAGACGGGCGCGATCCTTGAGCCGATGGGCGTGGCGGTACACGGCGTGGACTGCGGCGACGTGGCCGGGAAAACCGTCGTCGTCAACGGCTGCGGCCCGATCGGCCTGATGGCCGTTGGCGCGGCGAAGGCATGGGGTGCCAAGCAGGTCATCGCGCTGGACGTGATCGACGAGAAGCTGCGCGTTGCGACGGAGATGGGCGCGGACGTCGTGCTGAACTCCCGCACGCTCGATGCCGCGGCAGAGGTCGTCCGTCTGACCGACGGCGGCGCGGACGTCGCGCTGGACTACACCGGCGTCATCCCGGCGATCAAGTCCCTGTTCCGCATGATCACGAACGGCGGCCGGATCGTTTTGGTCGGCCTGCCGAACGACCCGATCGAGCTGGATCTCACCTCCGACATTATTTATAAGGAAGCGACCGTCGTCGGCTCGACCGGCCGCCTGATGTATAAGACGTGGGAGCAGTGCATCGAGCTGATCCAGTCCGGAAAATTCCCGGTGGAGCCGGTCATCTCCGGCAAATATCCGCTGCGCGATTTTGAAAAGGCCTTCGCCGACATCAAGGCCGGGAAGCCCGGCAAGATGCTCCTGATCCCCTGAGGCCATGCAGCTTCTGGTGATCGCAGACGATTTCACCGGCGCCTTGGACACCGGAATCCAATTTGCCCGGCATGGGATCGCCACGACCCTGTTTCTCTCCGACGCCCTGACAGCCGGCCTGCTCGCCGACTGTCAGGCCGACGTCGTCGTTGCGGACACCGAGAGCCGCCACCTGCCGCCGGAGGACGCCGCCGCGCGCGTGCGCGCCGTCACACGGCTGGCCAAGGCGGCCGGGTGCCCCGTTTTCTACAAAAAAACCGACTCGACGCTGCGCGGCAACCTCGGCGCGGAGCTGGCAGCCATGCAGGATGTCTGCGGCGCAAAGCGGCTCTTCTTCGCCCCCGCCTACCCCGCCCTCGGGCGCACGACGCGCGGCGGCACGCAGCTTGTGAACGGCGTGCCGCTGGCACGCACGGATTTCGCCGCCGACCCGTTCAATCCCGTCGGCACGGACTTTGTCCCCGCCCTGCTTGCCGAGCAGACCGACCGCCCCGTGCGCATCGCCGCCCCGGCCGCGCTGCCGCCGGAGGCCGATCGGCCGGAGCTGGTCGTTTTCGACGCCGAAACCGACGCCGAGCTGCTGCAAACCGCGCAGGCGCTTTGGGCGCACGGCGAGGCGGTCTGTCTGGCCGGGTGCGCCGGGTTTGCCGCCGCCCTGGAGACCGTGCTCAACCTGCCGCGCACCGCGCAAGTGCCCGAGCTGCCAAACGGCAGCCTGCTGCTCGTCTGCGGGAGCGTGCATCCGCGCGCGGTCGCACAGTGCCGGTACGCTGCCGCGCACTGCGGCTATCCGGAGCTTCCGCTGACGGCCGCGCAGATGCTCTCTGACACCGGGGACGACGCAAAAACACTTGACACGCTCTGCACTGCGCTCGAGCGGAGCGGCCGCGCGCTGCTGCGCGTGAGCGGCGGACGCGAATGTCTCGCCGAAACGGCGGCGCTCGCCGCGCGCCTTTCCATCGACCCGCAGACCGTCCCGGCGCGCATCGCCGCGCGGCTCGGCGCGCTCACGGCGCAGGTGCTCGCCCGCAAAAAGCCCGCCGCGCTGATCGTCTTCGGCGGCGATACGCTGCTCGGCATCGCCCGGGCGCTGGGCTGCACGTCCGTCACGCCGCTGGCCGAGCTGCTGCCCGGCATCGTGCTCTCGCAGATGCAGACGGACACGGGCGCGCTTTTCGTTGTCACCAAGGCGGGCGGCTTCGGCGATGAGAACCTGCTTCAGGAGATCGAATGCCGCCTGCACGACCTTAGGAACCTCTGAATCAATCGGCTGCGGCGCTCAGCGGGTCTTTTGCCCCAGCTTATCGGTTTGAAAATCTTGAAATACGTAAAGGATTCCTGCAATTTTCAAACCTCGATCTGGAACAAAATCCCTCGCTGACCACTCTTGCGATTGAATCAGAGATTCCCTTATGAACGGAGGATAACTTCATGCAATTCTGCTGCTGCGCCTCGCTCGACCACGCGCAGGCCGTCGCCGACGCGGGCTTCGACCGCATTGCGCTGGCCGGTTCCTATGTCGCCGCCTGCGGCGACGCCGAGCTTGACCGCATTCAAAAAACCCTTGATGAGACCGGTCTGGTCTGCCGTTCCCTGAACGCCTTCTGTCCGGCTGAGATCAAGCTCGTCGGCGAGGGCTACGATTCCTTCGCGCTGGCGCGCTATGCGCGGCGGCTGGCTCAAAACGCCAAGCGCATCGGCGTGCAGGCCGTCGGCATCGGCTCGCCGAATTCCCGCAAGCTCCCCGAGGGCTTTGACCGCAAGCGTGCCATGCGTCAGTGGGAAACGACTCTGCAAATTCTCTCCGACGCGCTCGGCGCCGAGGGGCTTTGGGCCTTGGCCGAGCCGCTGTGCACGCTGGAATGCAACTGGATGAACACGACCGACGAGGTACGCGCCGTCCTCGACCGCCTGAAGCTGCCGAATGTCGGCATGGTGTTTGACATGTATCACGCCTTCGTCATGCACGAGGACGCCGCGCCGCTGCGCCGCGCCCTGCTCTACGTCCGCGAGGTGCACATTGCGCAGTTTGTCGACGGTGAAAAGCACTACCTTCGCGCCGACCACGCCGCCGACTGCGCCGCCTATTTCCGTCAGCTCCGCGAGGCGCGCTATTCCGGCGAGATCGCCGTCGAGGCAACCTACGACGACCTGTCCGAAGCGCTCCCGCGCTCGAACGCGCTGCTGCGCCAATGGGCAGCCGACGGCGCAAAAGAAGCTTGACAGCGCCCCGTCCGGGATGGTATAGTAATTTAAATAATGTATCCCGCAGGAGCGTACCGACATGCGTGATTTTCAATTTTTACAGGAGCAGGCCTATCAATACCTGCGCGGCAAAATTCTGAACGACGAGCTGGAATCGGAGCAGGTCTATTCCGAGTCGCAGGTCGCGCGGGAGCTGAACTGCTCCCGCACCCCTGTTAAGGACGCGCTGACCCGCCTGAGCCACGCAAAATACATCGACATCATCCCGAGCCGGGGCTTCCGTCTGCACCAAATGACCGAGGAGGATCTGGTCAGCACCTTCCAGACGCGTGTCGCCGTGGAGAGCTTTTGTGCGCTGAGCATCATGGAGCGCCGCGACCGGCCGGATGGGCAGGACGCGCTGGCGCACCTGCACGAGCTGCTGCAAAAGCAGGAGCAGGCATCCGAACGCAGTGACCTTGCCGCATTTCTGGAGGCGGACATTCTCTTTCACCGCACGATCATGCTCTTTTTTCCGAACGCGGACTTCGCCGAGCTTTATGAACTGCACGCCTACCGCATTGAGGAGCCTGCGCGGCACAGTCTGCGCGAGCCGGATCGCTGCCGCGACGCGCTCGAGGAGCACCGCGCCGTAGTCGACGCCATTGAGAGCGCCGACATCGGCCGCTGCTATCTGGCCGTGCTGCATCACAACGAGAGCACCTTTGAACACAGCGTGCGCCTGCTGAGCAGCCGCTGAGCACGCAAGCCCCGCGTCCTGAAAAGGTGTTTTGACCCGCTAAAAACCCGCGTCCCGAAATCCGGGACGCGGGTTTTTTATGCAAGCAGCTCTGATCCGGGCCGTTTTGCTCTTATTTTGCTTCCTTCGCCGTCTCGACAAGGCCGCTGGCCAGACCGGCCAGACCCTGGATCTCCGACGGGATGATGATCTTCGTCGCCTGACCGTCCGCAACCTTCTGCATCGTCTCAAGCGCCTTGAGCTTGATGACCTGATCGTTCGGGCAGGCATCGTTGAGCATCTTCATAGCCTCTGCCGTCGCCTTCTGCACGGCGCGGATGGCCTCTGCCTGACCCTCTGCGCGGAGGATCGCGGCCTGCTTCTCTGCGTCGGCGCGCAGAATGGCGGATTCCTTCTCGCCCTCGGCGACAAGGATCTGCGAATGCTTCGTGCCCTCGGCCTGCAGGATCGCCTGACGGCGGTCGCGCTCGGCCTTCATCTGCTTCTCCATGGAATTCTGGATGTCCTGCGGCGGCAGGATGTTCTTCAGCTCGACGCGCGTGACCTTAATGCCCCAAGGGTCGGTCGCCTCGTCCAGGATCGCGCGCATCCGCGTATTGATGACGTCGCGGCTGGTGAGCGTCTGATCCAGCTCAAGGTCGCCGATGATGTTGCGCAGGGTCGTCGCTGTCAGGGTCTCCATGGCCATCATGGGGTGCTCCACGCCGTAGGTATAGAGCTTCGGATCGGTGATCTGAAAATAGACGACGGTGTCGATCTGCATCGTGACGTTATCCTTCGTGATGACCGGCTGGGGCGGATAGTCCAGCACCTGCTCCTTGAGGCTGACCTTGCGGGCAATGCGCTCGAGGAACGGCACCTTAAAATGAATGCCGACCTCCCAGACCGCCGAGAATGCGCCGAGGCGCTCGACCACATAAGCCCGGGACTGCTGCACGATGCAGATATTCTTAATGAGGATGATGAGCACGATCAGAGCGACCGCGCCGATGATGATGTATTGTGCCACTTTACTTTTCTCCCTTCGTTTGAACGGCCGAGACCAGCACCTTTGCGCCCTCGATCTTGTCGATGCGCACGGCCGTATCCGCCGCGATTTGCCTGCCGTCCACGCTGCGCGCAGACCATTCCACGCCGCTGACCTTCACCGCGCCGGTCTGACGCAGATTGTCGATCGGCTCGGTCACAAGCACGGTCTTGCCCACGTTGCTCTGGGCGTTGGTTTTTGTTTGTTTCTGGCTCATAAGCCTTCGGCTCATCGGGCGCATGAGCAGCAGCAGGAGCACCGAGACCGCGAGGAACAGCGTCAGCTGCATCCATAGCGGCGCGCCGCAGACCGTCGAGATCAGTCCGGCGATTGAGCCGCCGATGAACCAGATCGAGATGAGCGCCTGCGTGCAGCCCTCCGCGATTGCAAAAACGGCCAGCGCAGCCACCCAGACCCATTCCATTTGAGGCATATCCGTGCCACCTCCCTTCCCCTTCTACTATGCCATAGATGCGAAGAAATGTCAAGACGCAGTCGTGCTGCCCGGATTGGTATTTTCCGCCGCGCGCAGAACGTGCGCCATCAGCACCGTCGACGTCACCGCGCCGATGCCGCCGGGGACGGGCGTGATCGCCCCGACCGTCTCGGAAACGGTGGAAAACTCCGCGTCGCCGCAAAGGCTCTGCGTCCGCTCGTTCCAGTTGACCGAGACGTCGAGCACCGTCTGACCGGCGCTGCAATGCGCCGCCGTCAGGGAACCGAGGCATCCGGCCGCCGTGACGATCAGATCGGCCTGACGGCTGAGCGCCGCAAGGTCGCGCGTGCGCGTATGGCAGACCGTAACCGTCGCGTTCCGCGCCAGCAGCAGCAGCGCGACCGGCTTGCCGATCACGAGGCTGCGGCCGATGACCACGGCGCGCTTGCCCGCGCAGTCATAGTGATAAAAATCCAGCAGCTCCAAGCAGGCCTCGGCCGTGCACGGGGCGAAGCCCGTCCCGCTCCCGCTGTAAAGACCGGCCATGGAAGCCGGGGTCATGCCGTCGACGTCCTTTTCCGGCGCGAGCAGCGCGCACAGCTCGGCCTCAAACGGGCGCAAATGCGCCGGGAACGGCCGAAAAACCAGCACGCCGTGCACCGTCTCGTCCCGGTTGAGCGCGACGATCGCCGCGCGAACCGCCTCCGCACCGCAGTCGGCGGGCAGCAGCTTCCTGCGCACCTCCACGCCGAGCCGCGCAGCGCGTTTTTCCAGACCGCGCTCGTAGGCAAGGTCGTCCTCCCGCGCGCCGATCCGCAAAATCGCCAGAGCCGGCGCGATCCCGGCCGCGCGCAGCGCTGCGCTGCGCGCCTGCAGCCGTTCACCGAGCGCCTGTGCAACGGGTTTCCCCGATAACAGCTTTGCCATTTGTTCTCCCCCGTCCGTCAAAAATTCGTCCGCACGGCGGCGTAGATCCGCTCGGCCAGCGGCACGCCCGTTTGCAGCAGCGCCTCGGCCTGCGCGTTCAGCGCATCGGCGGCAGCGCGGTCACGCAGCGTCTTGGTGTTGATGAACACGTTCAGCGCGGCGCTCTCGAGCGCGGCGCGGCAGCAGGCGGCGGCGCACCCGGCGTCGGACACGGCGAGGCGGCTGCCCTTTTCGGCGAGCACCGCAATCTCCGTGAGCGCGTCGCGGCAGGCGCGCATCATCTCCAGCGGCGGCTGCGCCGCGCGGAGCGTCTCCCGCTCAAGCGTTTCGTCGCGCTTGGGATCGTCCTTTGCCATGCCATAGGCCCTGACCAGCGGCGCAAAGCAGTCCGCATCCCGCTGCACCAGCTCCAGCAGCCGCAGCCGCAGCGCGTCGATACGCTCCATGCAGGCCGTCAGCTCCGCCTCGACGGCGGCATATTTCTTCTTGCCGACCGTGAGCGCGCCGACCATGTGTCCCAGCGCCGCGCCGACCGCGCCGACCAGCGCCGCAGCGCCGCCGCCGCCCGGCGTCGGCGCGTTGGAGGCCAGCGCCTCCGTGAATGCGCGATAGTCCATTTTTTTCGCCCCCTTAGAACAGCCCTGTGATGCTCCCGGATGCGTCCACGTCGATGCGCTCGGCAGCCGGATGCCTGGGCAGCCCCGGCATTGTCATAATGTCGCCCGTCAGCGCCACGACGAAGCCCGCACCGGCCGCGACCCGCAGCTCCCGCACGGTCACGGTGAAACCCTCCGGCGCACCGAGCCGCGCGGCGTCATCGGAGAAGGAATACTGCGTTTTGGCCACGCAGACCGGCATACGGTCATAGCCTAGCTCGGTCAGCATCCGCAGCTGCCTCTCGGCCGGCCTCGTGAAGGCGACGTTCCGCCCGTGATAGACTCTTTGCACGATCGCCTCGAGCTTCTCGCGGATGGGCAGCGCCGCATCATAGGCAAAGCGGAACTCGTTCGGCGCTTCGCAGAGGCGCAGCACCTCCTCGGCCAGCGCCATTCCGCCTGCGCCGCCCTTCTCCCAGACCTCGGAGCGCACGACCCGCACGCCCAGCGCGCGGCAGCGCTCGTCGACAAGCGCCAGCTCGGCCTCCGTGTCCTGCGGGAAGCGGTTGAGCGCCACGACGCAGGGCAGGCCGAACACCTTCGTAATATTTTCCACATGGCGCAACAGATTCGGCAGACCGCGCGCCAGTGCCTCAAGATTTTCCGTCCCAAGCTCAGCCTTCGGCGCGCCGCCGTTGTATTTCAGCGCGCGCACCGTCGCCACGAGCACGGCACAGTCCGGCCGCAGCCCGGCCATGCGGCATTTGATATCGAAAAACTTCTCCGCGCCCAGATCGGCGCCGAACCCGGCCTCCGTCACGACGTAGTCCGCAAGACCCAGCGCCGTGCGCGTGGCAATGACGGAGCTGCAGCCGTGGGCGATGTTGGCGAACGGCCCGCCGTGTACGAGCGCGGGCGTATGCGCCAGCGTCTGCACCAGATTCGGCTTGACGGCGTCCTTCAGCAGCGCAGCCATCGCGCCCTGCGCGTGCAGCTGTCCCGCCGTGACCGGTCTTTCGTCATAGGTGTAGGCCACGACGAGCTGCGCCAGCCGTTCCTTGAGGTCGGCCAGATCCCGCGCGAGGCAGAGCACCGCCATGACCTCGGAGGCCACGGTGATGGAAAAGCCGTCCTCGCGCGGCACGCCGTTGGTTCGCCCGCCGAGACCGTCGGCGAGGAAACGGAGCTGACGGTCGTTCATGTCGACGCAGCGCCGCCAAACGACGCGGCGCGGGTCGATGTTCAGCTCGTTGCCCTGATAGATATGGTTGTCGACCATAGCCGCCAGCAGGTTATTCGCCGCACCGACGGCATGGAGGTCGCCCGTGAAATGGAGATTGATGTCCTCCATCGGCGCGATCTGCGCATAGCCGCCCCCGGTCGCCCCGCCCTTGAGGCCGAACACCGGCCCGAGCGACGGCTCGCGCAGAGCGAGCATCGCATTCTTGCCCAGCAGCCGCAGCGCGTCGCCAAGGCCGATCGTCGTGGTGGTCTTGCCCTCCCCGGCGGGTGTCGGGTTGATTGCCGTGACCAGGATCAGCTTGCCGGGCTTCCGGCGCAGCGCGTCCATCTGCGCCAAATCGAGCTTGGCCTTATCGCGTCCGTACGGCTCGAGCGCCGCCTCGTCGATCCCGGCCAGACGCGCGACCTCTCCGATCGGGAGCAGGGCGGTCTGCCGCGCGATTTCCAGATCCGTTTTCATGCCGATTCCCCCTTGCATTCCTGTTTTTTATAAGTATAGCAAAAGACCCCGCCGTTTGTCAATCGCGGCGAGGTCTTTTGCGCTGTCCTTGGGTGAAGCTCAGTCGACGGAGGTCACGCGGTAATCCTTCGCCTCGACGGCGGCGCGCAGAACGTCGTCCGCCACCGGCTCGCGCAGCGTCACAACCGCCGTGCCGCTGACATGGCTGACCTCCGCGCTCTCGACCTGCGGGATCGCCTCGAGCGCCCTTTTGACCGCCGCTTCGCAGTGGCCGCACATCATGCCTTCAATTTTCATCGTCTTTTTCATGGTTTTTTGCTCCTTATTGTGATGTTTTTTGGATTTTTTATCGCCAAAGAAATTCAGCCGCAGCGCATTTGTCACGACGCAGAAGCTCGAAAGGCTCATCGCAGCCGCGCCGAACATCGGGTTCATCTCCCAGCCCAGCAGCGAGACGAACGCACCGGCCGCCAGCGGAATACCGAGGCAGTTATAGAAGAACGCCCAGAACAGATTCTCGCGGATGTTGCGCAGGGTCGCGCGGCTCAGACGGACGGCCGTCGCCACGTCGGACAGACGGCTGTTCATCAGCACGACATCCGCCGCATCGATCGCGACGTCCGTGCCTGCGCCGATTGCCAGGCCGACATCCGCGCGCGTCAGCGCCGGGGCGTCATTCACACCGTCGCCCACCATGCAGACGCGGCCGTTTTTTTGCAGCTCGCGCACAACGGCCTCCTTGCCGTCGGGCAGGACGTCCGCGACAACCTCGTCGATCCCCGCCTGCCTTGCGATTGCCTCGGCCGTGCGGCGATTGTCGCCGGTCAGCAGCACAAGGTGCAGCCCCAGCCGTTTCAGCTCGCGGACGGCGTCCACGGTATCGGGCTTGAGCGTGTCGGCCACGGCGATCAGGCCGAGAAAGCGGCCGCCCTCGGAGAAATAGAGCGGTGTCTTGCCCTCCTGCGCCAGCGCCAGCGCGCGTTCCTCCCACGCCTGCGGCACGGCGGCGGTCATATACGCCCGCTTGCCACCGCGCAGCTCGACGCCGTCCAGCCTTGCGCTCAGGCCGTTGCCCGCCGCAGCGGCGAAATCCGTGACCGCCGCGGGCGTTTGCTCTCCGGCACGCTCCACGATCGCCCGCGCCAGCGGGTGCTCGCTGCGCGCCTCGAGCGCGAACGCCGTCGAAAGCAGTCTCTCCTCCGTCACACCCTCGGCCGGGAGCAGATCGGTCACGCGCGGCTTGCCCTCCGTGACCGTTCCGGTCTTGTCCATGACCACGGTGTGCACCTTTCCGGTCGTCTCAAGGCTGACGGCGGTCTTGAACAGAATACCGCGCTTGGCGCCCATGCCGCTGCCGACCATGATCGCCACCGGCGTGGCCAGACCCAGCGCGCAGGGGCAGCTGATGACGAGCACGGAGATGCCGCGCGCCAGCGCATAGCCGAAGCTCTGCCCGACCAGCAGCCAGACGATCAGTGTGACCGCCGCAATGGACATCACGACCGGCACGAACACCCCTGAAACACGGTCGGCCAGCTTCGCGATCGGCGCCTTGGTCGCCGCCGCGTCGCTCATCAGCCTGATGATCTGCGAGAGGGTCGTGTCCTCGCCGACGCGCGTTGCGCGGCATTTCAAAAAGCCGGACTGGTTCATCGTCGCGGCGCTGACGGTGTCACCCTCGGCCTTGTCGACCGGCAGGCTCTCGCCGGTCAGCGCGGCCTCGTTGACGGCGCTGCTGCCCTCGAGCACGACGCCGTCAACCGGGATGCTCTGCGCCGGGCGCACAAGGAACACGTCCCCGGCGCGCACCTGCTCGACCGGGATGCTCAGCTCCTTCCCGTCGCGCACAACGGTCGCCGTCTTCGGCGAGAGCGCCAGCAGGCTTTGCAGCGCATCGGTGGTCTTGCCCTTCGCGCGCGCCTCGAGCAGCTTTCCGAGCGTAATGAGCGTGAGAATCATCGCCGCCGATTCAAAATACAGCTCGTGCAGCATATGCATATGCTCCGGCATCGCCGTCAGGCGATAGAGCACCGCGAGGCTGTAGCCGTAGGCCGCCGCCGCGCCGAGCGAAACGAGCGTATCCATGTTCGGCGCACGGTGCAGCAGCCCCCTCACGCCGCTTTTGAAAAATTTCTGATTGATGACCAGAACGGCCGTGGTCAGCAGGAGCTGTGTCAGCCCCTGCGCCATCGCGTTCTCGGCCAGCGCCTTCGGAACGGGCCAGCCCCACATGCCGTGCCCCATGGCGAGATACATCAGCGGCAGCAGCAGCGCCAACGAGCAGATCAGCCGCGTCAGCAGGGTCTTGACCTCGGATTTTTCCGTTTTTTTCGGCGAGACGGGCTTTTTCTCCGCGCCCTTCGGGCTTGCGCCGTAGCCGACCGCAGTCACAGCCTCCACGATCGCCTCGGCCGGAGCGTCGCCCTCGACCGCCATGGAATTCGTCAGCAGACTGACGGCGCAGCGCTCGACACCCGCGACGGCCTTCACGGCCTTTTCCACACGCGCGCTGCACGCCGCGCAGCTCATGCCTGTCACGTCAAATTGTTGCTTCATATTGTTCGCCTCTATTTCATCATACGCTGAAGGGTCTGCATCAGCTCATCGATCACGGTCCCGTCCCCGCTGCGCACGCCCTCCACCACGCAGGTGCGGATATGCGCCTCCAGCAGCTCCCGGCTGAACGCGCCGATCGCCGCCGAAGCAGCCGACGCCTGCACCAGAACATCCGGGCAGTAGGCGTCCTCCTCGAGCATCCGGCGCAGTCCTCGGATCTGCCCCTCGATGCGGTTCAGACGGTTGATCAGCGCCTGCCGTTCCTCGGGCGTCCGCAGCTTCTTTTTTTGACAGCATTCGTGCATCCTGTCGCCGCCTTTCTCCCACGGGGAGCTTGGCGTCTGACGCATGACGGGCATCATCGATTTTGATGTCGCCGGGGCTTCCCTCAGGGTTTCACATTTTTTACGGCTTTATTCTATACCCCCTCGGGGTATTTTGCAAGTCTTTTTTCCTGCAAATGGAAAAATTCACACTTTATTCATAATTTTTTTCATAGAAATATAAAAATTAACAGATTATTTGGTTTACAAACGCGATACTTCATGCTATACTAAGGATAATAAATCGTCTGACACGGGTCAAACGGTCAGAAGATTTAATCACCTCCCATTGGGAAGAAAGCAGGAAAAAAAATGCCGCAATTTGTACAAACCGAACAACAAAAGGAACTGATCAATTCGCTCGTGCAGGATCTTCCGGTCTACCGCAAGAAAATGCACATGTCGCAGGCTGACCTTGCCGAGGCAGTCGGCAAGAGCCGTCAGAAGATCTCCGAGATGGAGCGCGGTGCGGCGCCCCTCGGCTGGGACACTTATCTGGCGATTCTGCTGGTGCTCGGCGCGCACGGCGTGCTTGAGCCCAGAGGCCGTGACGCCGAGCGTCTGGCCGCAACCAGTCGCCTGATCGGCGGCCGTATCCGCCTCTGATTTTCCCCTCAAAAAAGAACCTGCGGCTTTTCACCGGCCGCGGGTTCTTTTTTGTTGACAATCCGCCCATTTTCCGCTATATTTGTACTAGAAAAGTCCCGGATCGCGTCGTTCCCTGCCGCGCTCCGAAAGAGAAAGGTTGCGTTTGTATTGGATTGGCGCTATTTTTGGCGAATTATGCAGATTTTCCTCGGCGTTTTGCTCCTGCTCGGCTTCGTCGCCCTGCTCGGCGTGCAGCTCGTGCTGACCAGCGGCATCGACGCGGCGCTCGCGCTGCTGACGGTCATGCTCCTGCTCGGCGGGCTGCTGTGCGTGTTCTGCGGCATCGTGAGCATCAAGGATCTGAAAAGCTCCGATTAATGCCGACGGACGGTTTCATTCCCCGCTTCGGATCGGGTATGCCATAAATCGCACAAAAATAGGATGTCAAGGGAAGCTCTGATTCAATCGCAAGAGCGGTCAGCGAGGGATTTTGTTCCAGATT